>NZ_JBHVJC010000062.1:0-26339 GCF_042799315.1 Streptomyces sp. NPDC057702
ACCTGTTCTCGGTACTGATGGGCGAGGACGTCGAGGCGCGACGTTCCTTCATCCAGCGCAACGCCAAGGACGTCCGCTTCCTCGACATCTGAGTCGGCCCCTCCCCGGCCGCGTGCCGGGGCTCCCAGCCGCCGCCTGAAAGGACTTTGACCAGCAATGGCCGACGAGAACCCCCCCACCTCCGAGAATCCCGAGCTGACCCCGCGGGCCGAGGGCACCGTGCTGCGCGTGGAGCCGGTCGGTCTCGAAACCGAGATGCAGCGCTCGTACCTCGACTACGCGATGAGCGTGATCGTCTCGCGCGCGCTGCCCGACGTACGGGACGGCCTCAAGCCGGTGCACCGGCGTGTGCTGTACGCGATGTACGACGGCGGGTACCGGCCCGAGAAGGGCTTCTACAAGTGCGCCCGCGTCGTCGGCGACGTCATGGGTACGTACCACCCGCACGGCGACGCCTCCATCTACGACGCGCTGGTGCGGCTCGCGCAGCACTGGTCGATGCGGCTGCCGCTGGTGGACTCCAACGGCAACTTCGGTTCGCCGGGCAACGACCCGGCCGCCGCCATGCGGTACACCGAGTGCAAGATGGCCCCGCTGGCCATGGAGATGCTCCGGGACATCGACGAGGAGACCGTCGACTTCCAGGACAACTACGACGGGCGTAACCAGGAGCCCACGGTCCTGCCGGCCAGGTTCCCGAACCTGCTGGTCAACGGCTCGGCGGGGATCGCGGTCGGCATGGCGACCAACATTCCGCCGCACAACCTGCGCGAGGTCGCCGAGGGCGCCCAGTGGTGCCTGGCCAACCCGGAGGCGTCGGCCGAGGAGCTGCTGGACGCGCTCATCGACCGGATCAAGGGCCCCGACTTCCCGACCGGCGCCCTGGTGGTGGGCCGCAAGGGCATCGAGGAGGCGTACCGCACCGGGCGCGGGTCGATCACCATGCGCGCGGTGGTCGAGGTCGAGGAGATCCAGAACCGCCAGTGCCTGGTGGTCACCGAGCTGCCGTACCAGGTCAACCCGGACAACCTCGCGCAGAAGATCGCCGACCTGGTCAAGGACGGCAAGATCGGCGGCATCGCCGACGTGCGGGACGAGACGTCCTCGCGCACCGGTCAGCGGCTGGTCATCGTCCTGAAGCGGGACGCGGTCGCCAAGGTCGTCCTCAACAACCTCTACAAGCACACCGACCTGCAGACCAACTTCGGCGCCAACATGCTGGCCCTGGTCGACGGTGTGCCGCGCACCCTCTCGTTGGACGCGTTCATCCGCAACTGGGTCGCCCACCAGGTCGAGGTCATCGTCCGGCGCACCCGCTACCGGCTGCGCAAGGCCGAGGAGCGGGCCCACATCCTGCGTGGTCTGCTCAAGGCGCTGGACGCGATCGACGAGGTCATCGCGCTGATCCGGCGCAGCGACACGGTCGAGGTGGCGCGCGAGGGCCTGATGGGGCTGCTGACCATCGACGAGATCCAGGCCAACGCGATCCTGGAGATGCAGCTCCGCCGGCTGGCCGCGCTGGAGCGGCAGAAGATCGTCGCCGAGCACGACGAGCTCCAGGCGAAGATCGACGAGTACAACGCGATCCTGGCCTCGCCGGAGCGCCAGCGGCAGATCATCAGCGAGGAACTGACCGCGCTGGTGGAGAAGTTCGGCGACGACCGGCGCAGCAAGCTGGTGCCCTTCGACGGTGACATGTCCATCGAGGACCTGATCGCCGAGGAGGACATCGTGGTCACCATCACGCGCGGTGGCTACGTCAAGCGCACCAAGACCGAGGACTACCGCTCGCAGAAGCGCGGCGGCAAGGGCGTGCGGGGCACCAAGCTCAAGCAGGACGACATCGTCTCGCACTTCTTCGTCTCCACCACCCACCACTGGCTGCTGTTCTTCACGAACAAGGGCCGGGTCTACCGGGCCAAGGCGTACGAGCTGCCCGACGCCGGACGCGAGGCGCGCGGCCAGCACGTGGCCAACCTGCTGGCCTTCCAGCCGGACGAGCAGATCGCCCGCATCCTGGCCATCCGGGACTACGAGGCGGCGCCGTACCTGGTGCTCGCCACCAAGGCCGGGCTGGTGAAGAAGACCGTGCTCAAGGACTACGACTCGCCTCGTTCCGGCGGTGTCATCGCCATCAACCTGCGCGAGACCGACGAGGGCGGCGAGGACGAGCTGATCGGCGCCGAACTGGTCTCGGCCGAGGACGACCTGCTGCTGGTGAGCAGGAAGGCGCAGTCGATCCGGTTCACCGCGACGGACGAGGCGCTGCGGCCGATGGGGCGCGCGACCTCGGGCGTGAAGGGCATGAGCTTCCGAGAGGGCGACGAACTGCTCTCGATGAATGTCGTCCGGGCCGGTACGTTCGTCTTCACCGCCACCGACGGCGGGTACGCCAAGCGGACGGATGTGGATGAGTACCGCGTACAGGGGCGTGGTGGCCTCGGAATCAAGGCCGCCAAGATCGTGGAGGATCGTGGTTCGCTCGTCGGCGCGCTGGTGGTCGAGGAGAGCGACGAGATCCTGGCGATCACGCTCAGTGGCGGTGTGATCCGTACGCGGGTCAACGAGGTCAGGGAGACGGGCCGTGACACCATGGGCGTCCAACTGATCAATCTGGGCAAGCGCGATGCCGTGGTGGGCATCGCGCGCAACGCCGAGGCGGGGCGCGAGGCCGAAGAGGTCGAGGACCTGGTCGAAGCGGCCGACGAGGCGGGCCCGGAATCAGCCGAGGGCGAGGCGCCCGCGGCCGGGAGCGATGAGGAGTAGGTCGTGACTGGAGCCACGGGCGCCGGTGGTGCCGAGGGCCGCTGGCCCACGGGACCCGCGACCGTATCGGACGGCGCCCGTGGCTCGGCTGCTGACTCCCGCAGGGGAGCGGCTGACTCCCAGAGGGGAACCGTGACGGACACCCGAGGTGCCAAGCAGGGCTACGAGCCGCTGCCGGCGAGCCCACTGCCCAACGAGCGGCCGGCTTCGCAGCAGTCCCAGCCCTATCACCCGCCGCACGCCTACGCGCCCCCCGCGGGCGCCCCCGGCGGGGCACCGAGCGAGGGGCAGGGGCAGGGCGCCCAGCAGGCGGTGCGCCGGCCGCGTACGCCCGCCGGCGCGCGCACCGTGCCGCGTACGCGCAAGGCCCGGCTGCGTGTGGCCAAGGTCGATCCCTGGTCGGTGATGAAGGTGAGCTTCCTGCTCTCCATCGCGCTGGGGATCTGCACGATCATCGCGGCCTCGGTGCTGTGGATGACGATGGACGCGATGGGCGTCTTCTCCACCGTGGGCGGCACGATCAGTGACGCCACGGAGTCCAACGAGGGCGGCGGCTTCGACCTGGAGTCCTTCCTGTCGCTGCCCCGCGTGCTGACGTTCACGTCGATCATCGCGGTCATCGACGTGGTGCTCGCGACCGCCCTGGCCACGCTGGGGGCGTTCATCTACAACCTGTCGGCGGGCTTCGTCGGTGGCGTCGAGCTGACGCTGGCGGAGGACGAGTAGCGAGGTGAGCCGCGCGCCCTGTGGTGGGGCGCGCGGGACGGTGGGGGCCGAACGGCTCCCGCGGGGTTCGGCGGGGCGTGCTGCCCGGCCGGGCCCCGCTTCGTTTCCGGGGGTGGGGCGGGGCGTGTCGGGGCGGCCCGGGATGGCCGTGGGCGAGCGGCCCGGGAGCGGCCGGGCGGCGCGCTCGCCGGGCGGGGGCCGGCGGCGGGGCGGGGAGCGCGGGCGGGAACAGTGGGGGAAGCGGGGGCGCCGGGTGGGTGGACGGCGGTCCCGCGGATACCGATTTTGGGACAGGGCTGGTGGTGCGCTAATCTTTCCGTGCAGCGCGGGGCTATAGCTCAGACGGTTAGAGCGCTTCCCTGATAAGGAAGAGGCCACAGGTTCAAGTCCTGTTAGCCCCACCGATGCGAACGGCCCGGATGGCAATAGCCAGCCGGGCCGATTCTTTTGTCCACCCACTGAGTTGGGCCAGGACCTAGGTCACTGATCGGTATCGGTTGGTGTGTATAGTCGGGCGCCAGAAGGTCTCCTACGTCAAGGAAAGACGAGGTCGCGCGGTGAAGAAGCTTCTCCTGGTCGCACTGGCCGCAATCGGCGGGCTCCTCGTGTACCGCCAGATCCAGGCGGATCGCGCCGAGCAGGATCTGTGGACGGAGGCGACCGACTCCGTGCCCTCCGGTTCGGGTGTGTGAGTCGCACTAGTCGTCATTGCGGGGCCTCGATCGCGCGGAGCGGTCGAGGCCCCGCGGTTCGTCACGCTCCCGTGGCCCGGCGTTGCCCCAAAGTACGCCGTGCCACCACGGCCCGGCGAGGCCCGGAGGCCCGGGCGTGAGTGCGCGCGGGTACGTATGGCGCGGCTGGGCACGGCGGCGGGGACGGGCCGGCTGGCGCGTGGTCGGCCGGGTGAGGGCCGGCGTCCGGTGGGCGGGGTCCACGGGCCGGCGGGCCGGCGGTGCCGCCCGGCCCCTTGAGTTCACGTAAGCAAACAACTAGCTTGCACGAGCAAAACGTGGTGCCGGGAACCGCTACGCCAAGGAGTGACGCCCGATGGACGACCGCCGTCGCAGCCACCCACGCCCCCTGGCCGCGCTGGCGGTCCTGTGTGTGGCGGGCACGCTCGGCGGGTTGACGCCCGGGCCCGCGCAGGCCGCGCCGGGCGGCGACCCGCGCCCCTACCGCACCTCGGGCGCACCCATCAGCGGCGGGCTGACCAGCAAGGACGCCGCCCCGCTGGCGCTCGGCGAGCCGCGTGTGGACAGCATCGGGCAGGGCGAGACCCGGTTCTACGCGGTCGACCTCGACGCCCGATCCACGGCGTACGTCTCCGCCGTGGCCGTGCCCCCGCCGGGCGCCCGCCTCGACGCCCGGCAGGACGGGATACGGGTGACGCTGACCCGCCTGGACGGCGGGCGGTGCGACACGGCGACCGCTGGCGCCGACGCGGACGACGTGCCCCACCCGTTCGGCACGGCCGTGGTGCGCCAGTCCGGCCCGGGCGCCGGGTCCCGGTGCGGCGAGGCGGGCCGGCACCTGGTCAGCGTCGAGCGGCCCGACGCGGCGGAGTCCCGTACCGAGCGCTGGACGCTCGAACTGCGCTCGCTGCGCGAGCCGGCGATCAAGGGCGAGCCCACCGGGAAGCCGGCGAAGGGCAACGAGGGTGGCCACGCGCCGCTCCCCCGCACCGGCCGCCCCCAACAGCGCGCGGGCGGCACCGGGTTCAACGACGCCACCGCGCTTTCGCCGGGCGCCTGGAAGGACACCGTCGCGCCCGGCGAGACCCGCTTCTTCAAGGTCCCCGTGGACTGGGGCCAACAGCTTCTGACCAGCGTCGAGGTCCCGGCCCCCGCCGGCTCGTCGGGCAAGTCGACGGGCAGCGCGGGCTTCCTGTCCGACGCGCTCGGCGCCGCCCTGTACAACCCGGCGCGCGCCCTGCTCGCGACCAACCACTTCGTGCCGTACAAGGGCAGCCAGAGCACCTCGCGGATCGGCACCGTGCCGGTGTCCTACGTCAATCGCACCGAGCGCTCCCGGGCGACGGTGCGGGCCGCGAGCATCGCCGGCTGGTACTACGTCGCCGTCACCCTCAGCCCCGACATGGAGCGCTACTTCGAGGACGGCGCGCCGGTCACCGTCCGCGTGCACGTCGCGGGCGACGCCCAGCCCACGCCACGGTACGACGGTGGCTCGGGCGGCTTCGGCACCGGCGCGGACGAGCGCCGGCCCGGCCCGTACCAGCGCGGCGCCGCAGACGCGGGTGACAGCGCGCCGCTGCGGGCCGTGGCCTACGGCGGGTTCGGGCTCGGCACCGCGCTGTTGGTCGGCCTCGGCGCGTGGAAGCTGTCCGCGCGCCGGCGCGGCACGGCCCTAGCGGGGACCGGCGGCGCGGGCGACGACGCCGGCTGGTAGCGGGGCGGCGCGAACGCGGCTGCCGATGTGGGCCGTCGCCGACCCCGTTCGTCGCGTGGTGCTTGGTGCTTGGTGCTTGGTGCTTGGCGCTCGGTGTGAGACGTGTGGCGTGTGGGGTCCGTCGTCCGGCGCCTGGTGTCGGCGGTGGGACCGTCGGGTCGGTGGCGGCGTGCGGGTCGTGGGGCGTGGCGGGTGTCAGCTGGCCCAGAGTGCCCAGCCGCCGACGGCGAAGCAGAGGGCCGCGGCGATCAGGATGGCGAGCGTGACGGCGCGCGAGGGACCCGGCGCGCGCGAACCGGCGTGCGCCGCCCCCGGGTGCGCCGTGGCGGTCGCGGGCGGTGAGGGCATGGGCGCCGCCGGGGGCAGCGGGCCGCGCTGGTCACGCGCATCGGGGTGGCTGGGCCCGGTGGGCGTACCGGACGCGCCGGGTGCCGGGGGTGCGGCGGGATCAGTGGGGCCGGTGGGACTGGTGGTGGGGTTGGTCGGGGGCGGTGTTGACGGGGTGCCCGTCGGGCCCGGGGGCGTCGGCGTGCTCGCCTCGCCGGGCTGCCGGACCACCGCCGTCGAGTCCGTGCCGGCGTGCGCGCTCGCGGGGTACGCCGCCTCGCCGCGCGCCGCCTGGGGGCGGGCGGCGGCCGGGTAGGCCGAGGGCGGGGCGGGCGTGTGCGGTCCGTACGGCGGGAGCGGCGAACCCGGCGGAGGGGCCGAGCCGGGCCCGGCCTGCGGGGCGTGGGGCAGCGCGGTGGGGTACGGGAGGGTCGGCGGGGTGGGCGTGGGCGTGGGGTGCGGGCCCTGGGGATAGCCGTATCCGCCCTGGTAGGGCGGCTGTTGTGGGGGTGGCTGCGGTCCGGGGTGCGAGGGGCGCGGCCGAGGTTCGGCGGGCGGGGGTCGGTGGTCGGTCGCGGCCGGCGGGCCCGTCGGGTCGCTGGGGCGTGAGCCGGCGTACGGGGGCGCGAGCGGGGTGGGCGTCGGCGTGGGCTCCGGTGGCAGGGGCGGCGTCGCGGCCGGCGCCGGCGGAGTGGGCGTGGGGGTGGCCTCGCGCGCCCACGGCGCGGGTGGCGCGGCGGGCGTCGCCGGCGTGGGTGCCGGGCCTGGGCTTGGTATCGGCGCGGGTGGCGGGGTGGGGGTTGCCGCAGGGGGCGGGGGAGTCGTCCGTGGTGGGCCGGGGGTGGGGGCTGTGGGCGCGGAGCCGGTCGCGGGGGGCGTGTGGTCGGGGGTCTCGGCGGCGTGGCGCGGGGCGTTCGCCGTCGGCGCGGGCTGGGGCGGGGCGAGCGGGAAGCTGCCGGTGCGCGACATGGCGGGCTCGACGTCGGTCGCCGTCGGCGGCCCCGGCAGCGAACCCGTGTCCGTGTCGGCCGCCCGGACGTCGCCCGCGCCGCTCGGTCGGTGACCAGTGGGACCAGCGGGCTCCTGGCCGCTCGCCGGTCCGTGGCCGGGCGGGGCGCCCTCATCGGCCGCGGCTGCCTGGTAGAGCCGCGGTGGCGGGGCGCCCGGTGTCGGGTGGGCGGGGCCCGCTCCCGAGCCGGGGGCCGGGTCGCCGGTCGGGCCGTACGCGGCGGGGCCGGGGCCGTGCGGCGGGGTGGGGGCCGGCGGTGTGGGGGTAGCGGCGGGCGGTCGTGGGGTCGCGGGGCCCTGCCAGGAGCCCTGGGGCAGCCCGAAGTAGGAGTCGGTCGTGTGCGTGCCCGTGGGGTCCGCGCCGGTGGCGTGCGTGCCGGTGCCGGTGGCGTACGGGTTGGGGACGTAGGGGCCGTTGGCGTACGGGTCGGGCCCGGGCTCGACCGGGGTGGCGGCCCCGTCGGCGGGGCCCGGCCGCTGGCCCCGGCCGCCCGCCCACTCGCCCGATTCCATCTGACCTGTCGCGCCCCGCTGGCCCGCGGCGTCCGGCTGCCCCGCGGCGCCCTGGCCTGTCGCGTCCGGCTGACCCGTCACATCCGGCTGACCTGCCGAACCAGGCTGGGCACCCGTGCCCGGTGGGGCGGTCACACCCGGTGGGGCGGTCGCGGCGGGTGGGCTGGTCGTGCCCGTGGGGTCGTTCGGCGGGGCCGGGGCGGGGGGTTGGCCGTTGCCCGGGTAGCTGCCGGCCGGGTAGGGGCCCGTCGCGTAGGGGCCGGTGGCGTACGTCTCGGTCGCGTCCGGGGCGGGGCGGTCGTACGCGCCGTAGGCGTCGTACGCCGCCGCCAGCGCGTGCGGGTCCGCGCGGTGGGCCAGGCGGGCCGCCCGGGGGTTCGTGGGTGGTGCGCTCGGGCCGGTGGGGCCGTCCGGGCCGAAGCCCGGGGGCAGCGGGCCGAGGTGGTCGAAGACCTCGACCGCCTCGTCGTCGAAGTCGGGTTCCGGTAGCAGTTCCATCGCGGAGAGCAGCGCTTTGCGCGCGCCGTTCGCGGTGCGGAAACGCGCCTGGGGATCGGGCAGCAGAAGATTGGCGATGACCTGCCACAGCGGCTCCGGAATACCGTCGGGCGCATTCGGCACACCGTGTTCGGTGAATCGCTCGATGAGCGCTTCCGCGTTCGGCTTGTGCCCGCTCAGGAGATACAGCGCCACCAGGCCCACGGTGAACAGGTCCGCGGGAAAGTCGGGATCGGCGCCCTGAATCTGCTCGGGCGCGAAATAACCCGGCGTGCCCACCACGAAGTTGGTATCCGTGAGGCGGGGTTCGCCCTTCGTCATGGCGATACCGAAATCGGAGAGCCGGACGTGCGGGCGGCCCGTGCCGGTGGCCTCCAGGAGCACGTTGGCGGGCTTGATGTCCCGGTGGATCACGCCCTCCGCGTGCACCGCCGCGACGCCGGAGAGCAGCTGGTCGAGCAGCGTGCAGACATAGCCCGGAGGCAGCGGACCGTAGTCGCCGATGAGGTGCGCGAGCGAACCGCCGCGCACCAGGTCCATGGTGAACAGCACCTTGTCGTCGTCCGCGGCCCAGCTCGCCGGTGCCAGCACGTGCGGGTGGTCGATCCGCAGCGCCTGCTCCCGTACGAACCTCAACAGCGTGTGCGCGTCGCTCTGTTGGAGCACCTTGGCGGCGACGTACCGCGAACGGCGGTGGTCCCAGGAGCGCCATACCGCGCCCACCCCGCCACGGCCGATCGGATCGACCAGCTCGTACCGACCAGCGAAGATCTCACCCATCGCGCCCCGACCGTCCACTCGCCCATCGACTCCGCCCCGGCCCGCCCCGTGCGACGGGCACGGCCGGTGCGGCCCCTAACCCTGGTGTGACTCGTAGTGGGCCACCGCGTCCGCGGTGCGCCCCGCGCCGTACACGCGGAGAAACTCTGCCAGTTCGGGGTGGGTGGGGGTGAGGGAGTCGGCGGCGTCGATGATGTCGCCGGCGGCGGAGACCGACCGCAGCAGCGACTGGATCTCCCGCACCACGCGCCGCACCGTCGGGGCGCCGCTACTCGCCGTGGTCTGCGAGGTGTTGTTGAGCACCGAGCCCCCGGCCGACTTCTTGACCTCCTCCATCCGCTCGGCGGCCTCGGCGGCGCTCACCCGGCCGTCCGCGACCTGGCTGGAAAGCTCCTGGAGCGCCTGCACCCGCTGGACCACGGCCGGGTTGCCGATCTTCGCTCGCTGACCGCTCATGAGCTGCGACAACATCGGCGCCGAGAGCCCGAGGACGGAGGCGAGGCGGGCCTGGTTGAGCCCGAGATCGTCGATCAGACGGCGGAAGAGAGCGCCCAGGGGTTCCCCGTACCAGTTGCGTTGCAGTTCTCGTGCGCGGGCGGTGGCGTCCTGCTGTGCTGCGTCCATCTGCCTCTCCCCTTCGCTGCCGCGAATCTTGCGTGGCATCCTACGGAGAGCGGTACGTACGAGCGATACCCGGTCGGGAAAGCTATCGGGTAACGGGTATCCTGATCCGCGAAGGGGCCTTAGCTCAGTTGGTAGAGCGCCGTCTTTGCATGGCGGATGTCAGGAGTTCGACTCTCCTAGGCTCCACTTCGGCAAACCCTTCTGACCTGCGGGAACGCTGGTCGGGTGACCTCTCCGTGTTGACAACGTCAGCACCGTGCCAGCACCGAACCGATGCACGGTGCTTCGCGTTCCATACATCAGGAAACGGGATAAGAGCGACGGACCGGCCAGCTCCACGGTGACGGGCAGGCCACGGGCGCTCTGATCGACTCGTCGCAGGCGACGACTGACGCGCTGCGGCAGTTGGACACCACCAGCGGGAGCGGCGCCCTGTTGCCTGCCGCCACGGCACGATCGGCTGATGCCGGGGGCGGTGGAGGCGCTGGCCGCCGTACGGAGTGACCCGCATCTCCTCCCCACGGTCGTCACGGGAAATCCGCGCGGCAGCGCGGAGATCAAGCTGAAGGCGTTCGGGCTCGACAGGTACGGGGAAGTCGGACCCGGCGGATACGCCTCCGACGGTGCCCGCCGGCCCGCACTGGTGGGCATCGCGCGGCGGCGCGCCGCAGCCGCATACGGGCACGCGTTCGACCGACACGACACGGTGATCATTACACGGTGATCATCGGCGACTCCTTGCAGGATGTCAGCACCGGGCGGGAGGGCAAGGTTTGCCCTTACCGGCGGGCGGTCTCCTGCACGCTGAGCAGCAGTCCGTCCCTCAGCACGGCCGTCACCACGCGCGTGCCCAGGACGGCGCCGGCCACCCTGTGGCGCTCCAGGAAGCGGTACACCTCGGAGGTCACGCTGGTGATCTCCTCGACCTCGATCGACAGTCCAGGTTGGCTCCCGCCCGCACCACGCAGGGACTCTCGCAGCGTCCCAAGGTCGAGGATCACTCCATCTGTCGTCACGAGCTCGAAGGCGTCGTGGTGCGCGCCCATAAACGCGTCGAGGCTTTCAACGTCCCCATCCCTCAGCCACGCGGTCAACTGGTGATGGTGCCGGACCAAGAAGTCACCGTTCATGCTTCAACTATGGCAGTTGGCGCCTACCGTCGACGGGTGGGGAGAGCCCTCGCTCCAGGGTGGACGTTGGCTGACGCGGCGCTGGCTGTGCGGCCCGGAGCGCGGCCCAGAGGTGAGAACGACCCGGACCCCGCCCAGCGCGGAGAGGTCCACGAGGGGGCCACCGTCCACCGGGAGGAGATCCGCGCGGTGGCCGGCGGCGACCCGTCCCGTGACGCCGCCCAGGCCCAGCGCAGCGGCGGCCTGTGACATGGCCATGTCGATGAGCTGGGCGTTCGGCAGGCCCAGGTACGCGTTCTCCCCGAAGAAGCGCGGCAGCATCTGCCAGACGGCGCGAGAGCCGGGCGGGGGCGGGCCGGTCGCGGGCGCGGGTTCCTCATGGGGCGGCGGGCGGCGGGATCGCGGGGAGTTCCACGGTGACGCGCAGGCCGCCGGTGGGGCGCGGGGTGAGGGTGAGGGTTCCGTCGTGTGCCTGGGTGATGGTCTTGACGATGGCCAGGCCCAGGCCGACGCCCGCCTGGTCGGTGTGGATGCGGTCGGTGCCGCGCCGGAAGGGTTCGGTGAGGGTGGAGACCAGGCGCGGGGTGAGCCGGTCGCCGGTGTTCTCGACGGTGAGCACCACGACCCGGGGGCGGAGGCTGGTGTGGACCCACACGGCGCCGCGTTCGGGCAGGTTGTGGGCGATGGCGTTCTGGACGAGGTTCGTGGTCATCTGGAGCAGGAGGGTCGGCGATCCCATCGTGGGGGCGATGTCGCCGCTGGTCTCCAGGCGGACGCCGTGCTTCTCCGCGAGGGGCAACAGCGTCTCGGTCGCCTCTTCCGCGATCAGGGAGAGGTCGGCGGGTTCGCGGGTGAAGGACCGCTGGCCGGCCCGGCTGAGGAGCAGCAGTGCCTCGGTGAGGTCGATGGCGCGGGTGTTGACGGCGTGGAGGCGGCCGACGAGTTCGTCGGTGTCCTGGTCCGGGTCGGTGCGCGCGACGTCGAGGAGGGCCTTGGAGATGGCCAGCGGCGTACGTAGCTCGTGTGAGGCGTTGGCGGCGAAGCGCCGCTGCTCGGCGACGTGTGCCTCAAGCCGGGCGAGCATCGTGTCGAAGGCGTCGGCGAGTTCGCGGAACTCGTCCCTGCGGCCCGGCAGCTTGATCCGGTGGGACAGCGACCCGGTCGTGGCCGTACGGGTGGCCTGGGTGATGCGGTGCAGCGGGGCGAGCATGCGGCCGGCCAGCACCCACCCGCCCAGCAGGCCGAACACCAGCAGGAACACCATGACCAGGACCGCCGTCGGGGCGAAGCCGCGCACGAAGACGAGACCCGGGGTGGCACGCACCGCCCCCGACTCGTTGGTCTGCAGCCACCCGTCGCGGAGCATGTACACCGCCACCGCCACGAGCAGCAGGGCACCGGCGAGCATGAGGAACCCGGCGTAGCTGAGGGTGAGTTTGAGGCGGACGCTCAGACCGGGCCGCCTATCCACGGTCGCCGCCGCCCCGCCCGGCGCCGGGCGCGGTGTCGATGCGGTAGCCCACGCCGGGGACGGTGGCGATGATCCACGGCTCGCCGAGGCGTTTGCGTAGCGCGGAGACCGTGATGCGCACGGCGTTGGTGAACGGGTCGGCGTTCTCGTCCCACGCCCGCTCCAGGAGTTCCTCCGCGCTGACCACGCCGCCCTCGGCGGCGATGAGCACCTCCAGCACGGCGAACTGTTTGCGGGTGAGGGCCACGTACCGGCCGTCGCGGTAGACCTCGCGACGGAACGGGTCCAGCCGCAGGCCCGCGATCTCCCGCACGGGCGGCCTGGCGTGCGCCCGCCTGCGGTCCAGCGCCCGCAGCCGCAGCACCAGCTCCCCCATCTCGAACGGCTTGGTCAGATAGTCGTCGGCGCCCAGGCCGAACCCGGTGACCTTGTCGTCGAGCCGGTCGGCGGCCGTGAGCATCAGGATCGGCATGCCGCTGCCGGACGCCACGACGCGCCGGGCGATCTCGTCGCCGGAGGGGCCGGGAATGTCGCGGTCGAGGACGGCGATGTCGTATGTGTTGACGCCGAGCATCTCCAGGGCGGTGTCCCCGTCCCCGGCGATGTCCGCGGCGATCGCTTCCAGCCGCAGACCATCGCGGATGGCCTCGGCCATGTAGGGCTCGTCCTCGACGACCAGAACTCGCATGCGCACCAGGCTAGGAGTTCGCGCGTATCGCCGGTGTATCGGAAAGCGCATACGCGCCGGCAACACCGCCCCGTCTTCACTGGCGGCATGACTCGGACCCAACGCTCGGCGCGCGGCACCCCCCGCCGGGGCCGCTGGCTGGTGGTCGGCGGCCTGGTCGTCGCCGCGGCGATCATCGCGCTCCTCGTCCCCGACGCGTCGAGAACCCCGTCCGCGTCGCCCAGCGCGTCGGCCACCGCGGCGCCCCCCTCCCGTTCGCCCGCGTCGGTGGCCTCCCCCTCGCCCGCGCCCTCGGCGTCCGCCTCGCCGCCCTCGCACCCGTCGCGGGGCGCGGACCTCGGCGCGCTCGACGAGGCGGACGGCGTGGTGCCCGACGGCGTGACGGTCTTCGACGACACGGTCGCGGCCGTGGCCAACCTCAACCCGCGCCTGCTCGACGCCGTGCGCCGGGCGGCACGGGACGCCGCGGCCGAGGGCGTCACCTTCTACGTCAACAGCGGCTGGCGCTCCCCGCGTTACCAGGACGAGCTGCTGCGGCAGGCGGTCGCCACACACGGGACCGAGGAGGAGGCCGCCCGCTGGGTGGCCACCGCGACGACGTCCCCGCACGTGCTCGGAGACGCGGTGGACCTCGGGGACTCCGCCGCCACGGCGTGGCTGACCCGGAGCGGCGCCCGGTACGGGCTGTGCCAGATCTACGAGAACGAACCCTGGCACTACGAGCTGCGCGCGGCGGCGACCGGACACGGCTGCCCACGGATGTACGCCGACGCCTCCCGGGACCCGAGAACGCGACGGTGACGGACCACCGCTGACCGCCCGCGCCCGGCTGGCCCCCCGCTGGTCTCTGTTGGCCGACGTTGCCCCGGCCGGCCTTCCCCGGCCGGCCTCTGCTGGTCGACGACTCCCCGGCCGGCCTCACCCCGGCTGGCCCCACCTCGCCCGGCCTTTCCCGACGGGCTTCCCCAGGCCGGCTCCCCCGACCAGCCTTCCTGGCCGGCCCCCCGACCGGCTTCGGCCCGACCGCCTGCCCCGGGCCAGCCCTCCCCGGCCGCCGGCTCGCGGTGGGGCGGCCCGTCCGTACTGTTCGCCCTACCAGCCCTACCAGCCCTACCAGCCTTGCCCGCCCCCCTCCGTCGACTCGTACCACCCGACTCACCAGCGCCGCCCCACCCCACCCCACCCCACCCCACCCCACCCCGCGTCGCGTAGCGCCATCAGCCCGCTCGCCCGCCCGTGCTGTGGGCCGGCGTTGGCCCGGGCATATCGTCGGCGTATCCAAAACCCCATACGCGCGGACAACACCACACGGGTTTGACTGGGGGCATGTCCTTCAGCGAACCAGCCCGCACCGTGGCCCCGTTGCCAGCCGGGAGGTCGGCTTCGGCCCTGTTCCCGGCCCGAACTCCGTTCTGCTCCGCGTCCGTTCGTCCTGGTCGGGGGTGGGTGTGAGGCTGACCGTCGCGCGGATCAGCGCGGTCGAGCACCTGGCGTTCGTGCGGAGCAGGCGGTCGGTCAGCTTCCTGCAGACCCCGGCCTGGGCCCGGGTCAAGGCGGAGTGGCGCAGCGAGTCCCTGGGGTGGTTCGACGGGCCGCGCCTGGTCGGCGTGGGGCTCGTCCTGCACCGCCCGGTGCCGCGCCTGGACCGCTACACGCTGGCCTACCTGCCCGAGGGGCCGGTCATCGACTGGGCCGGCGATCTCGACGCGTGGCTCGACCCGTTGGCGGCGTACCTGCGGGCGCACGGCGCCTTCGCGATCCGGCTGGGCCCGCCCGTGCCCACGGACACCTGGAGCGCCACGCAGGTCAAGGAGGGCATCGCCGACCCGGGCGTCCGGCGCCTGACCGATCTGCGCGGCCAGTCGGCGGACCCGGTCGGGGCCCGCGTGACCGACTGGCTCCGGAGCGCCGGCTGGCGGCCCCAGAACCCGCTGGACGGGTTCGGGGTCGGCCACCCGCAGTTCAAGTACGAGGTGCCGCTGGCCGGTCGGACCGAGGACGACGTGCTCAAGGGCATGAACCAGCAGTGGCGTCGCAACATCAAGAAGGCCAGCCGGGAGGGCGTCCGGGTCAGTGTCGGCGACGACCTGAAGGCGTTCCACGACCTCTACGTCCACACCGCCGAGCGCGACCACTTCACGCCCCGGCCGCTGCGCTACTTCACGACCATGTTCGCCGCGCTGCGCGCCGAGGACCCCGAGCGGATCAGGCTCTACCTGGCTCACCACGAGGGCGATCTGGTCGCCGCCACCGTCCTGGTCCGGGTGGGCGCCCACGCGGTGTACTCCTACGGCGCCTCGGCCACCCACAAGCGCGAGGTGCGCGGCTCCAACGCCTGCCAGTGGGAGATGATCCGCGACGCGATGGCGGCCGACTGCGACGTCTACGACCTGCGCGGCATCACCCCCACCCTGGACGCCGACGACGCGCACGTGGGGTTGGTCCAGTTCAAGGTCGGCACCGGCGGCCACGCGGTGCGCTACGTCGGCGAGTGGGACCTGCCGCTGCGGCCGATGGTCTACCGCGCCTTCGACCTCTACATGCGGCGGCGCGGGCGGTGACACCGGGGCCCGCGCCCGCGCCGGCCGGCGGCCACACGCGCGGGCGCGGGCGCGAGCGTGGGTCGGCCTGGCCGGGTGACCCGACCAGGAGGCCGGCCAGCGGCCTGGCCAGGTGGCCCGCCCCGGCGTCGGGCGCCGGTGACCGAGGGACCCGACGCACCGGCCCCGACGCCCGCGCCCCCGTACCCGTACCCCCGCCCGCGCGCACCCGCGTCCCCGCGGCCCCGACCACGCGCACCCGCGCACCCGCGCACCCCTGTCCCCGTGCGCGTGACTCAGGCGAGTGCGGCGGCGACCTCGTCGAGGCGCGCTCCGCGTGAGCCCTTGACCAGCACCACGTCGCCGGCGGTCACCTGGCCGCGCAGCCAGTCGACGGTCGCGTCGTTGTCGGCCAACACCACCGCCCGCGCGCCCGCGCCGTCGGCGATCAGCCGGGCGCCCTCGCCGACCGCGGCCACCACGTCGGCCCGCGAGGCGGCGTACGCGCCGACTGCGCGGTGTTCGGCCGCGCTGGTCTCGCCGAGTTCCAGCATCGCGCCGAGCACGGCGATGCGTCGCCCACCCGCGACCGCCGCCAGCGCGTCCAGGGCGGCGCGGGTGGAGTCGGGGTTGGCGTTGTAGGAGTCGTTGAGCAGCGTCGCGCCGCCGGCGAGTCCGCGCAGCTCCAGCCGCCACCGCGACAGCGCGGCGGTGCCGAGCGCCGTCGCGGCCGTGTGCAGGGGAACGCCGGCCGCCAGCGCCGCCGCCGTGGCGGCCGAGGCGTTGAGCGCCTGGTGGGCGCCCACGACCGGCAGCGCGACGCGAGCCGAGGCGGCGCCGGCCCGCAGTGTGCAGGAGGGGCGGCCGAGCCGGTCCAGGGACAGGTCGAGCGCCCGTACGTGGGCGTGGGCGGCCTGGCCGAAGGTCAGCACGGGGCCGTCGGTGAGCGCGCGCATCGCGGCCACCCGGGGGTCGTCGGCGTTGAGGACGGCGATGCCGCCGGGCGCCAGCCCGCGCACCAGCTCGCCCTTGGTCTGCGCGATGGCAGCGCGCGACCCGAACTCGCCGATGTGGGCCTGGCCGACGTTGAGGACGACGGCGACGTCGGGCGCGACCAGGTCGGTGAGTTCGGCGATGTCGCCGACGTTGCGGGCGCCCATCTCCAGGACGAGGAAGCGGGTGGTCGCGTCGGCGCGCAGCATGGTCAGCGGCACCCCGAGGCCGTTGTTGAGCGAGCCGAAGGTGGCGACCGTCGGCCCGGCGCCGGCGAGCACGGCGCCCAGCAGGTCCTTCGTGCCGGTCTTGCCCTGGGAGCCGGTCAGCGCGACCACGGTCAGCCGCTCCCGCAACCGGGACACCACGTGCACGGCCAGCGCCTGGAGGGCGGCGCGCGCGTCGGGGACGACGACGGTGGGCAGCGGCGTGGGCCGGGAGCCGAGGACGGCCACCGCGCCGGCCCGGCCGGCCTGCGCGGCGTAGTCGTGCCCGTCGACGTGTGCGCCGGCGAAGGCGACGAAGAGGCCGCCCGGTTCGGCCTGGCGGCCGTCGAGCACGGCCGGCGCGGTCACGGTCACGGAGCGCTCGCCCACCACCGCCCCGCCGACGACCTCGGCGATCTCCCCGAGGCTGAGCGGGATCATGACCGCGCGGCGCGGGGGGCGCGGAGCGGGCCGTCGGAGGTCGGTTGTTCGGGGCGGCGTCGGCCGCTGTCGCTCTCGTGGAAGGTCATACGCCGAGTCAAGAGGGCGGGGCGTATCGCCGGCGTATCGAAATCGGCATACGTTCTGGCAACACCGCACCGCCTTGACTGGGCGCATGACCCACAGCAAACCGGCCCGCATCACCCTCTACGGGTGCGGCCCGGACGAGGCCGCTCTGTTCCGAGAGCTGGCGCCGGAATTCGGCGTCACGCCGACCATCACGGACGCCCCGGTATCCGAGGACAACACCGCGCTGGCCGCCGGAAGTCGGTGCGTCAGCGTCGGCCACAAGTCCCCGGTCACCCACGCCACTTTGCGCGCGCTCGGAAAGGCCGGCGTCGCGTACGTCTCGACGCGGAGTATCGGGTGCAACCACATCGACGTCGCGTACGCGGAAAGCGTCGGCGTATCGGTCGGGACCGTCACCTATTCGCCGGACAGCGTCGCGGACTACACGCTGATGCTCATGCTGATGGCGCTGCGTGACGCGGCATCCGTCATGCGCCGCGCGGACGCGCACGACTACCGACTGAGTGGGAAACGCGGAAGAGAGCTGCGCGACCTGACCGTCGGAGTGGTCGGCACGGGCCGTATCGGCACGGCGGTCATGGAAAGGCTGCGGGGATTCGGCTGCCGCGTCCTGGCGCACGACAACCGCCCGGGAAAGGCCGCCCACTACGTCTCCCTCGACGAACTGCTGCGGAAAAGCGACATCGTCACGCTGCACGCTCCGCTCACCTCGCGGACGCACCATCTGCTGGACCAGTCGCGCCTGGCGCGGATGAAGGACGGCGCGCTGGTCGTCAACACCGCGCGGGGCCCGCTCATCGACACCGAGGCCCTGGTCCGGGCGTTGGAGAGCGGCGCGCTGGGCGGCGCGGCACTGGACGTCCTCGAAGGCGAGGAAGGCGTTTTCTACGCCGACCGCCGAAAGGAGCCCGTGGCGGACAAGGCGTGGGCGCGGCTGCGCGAGATGCCCCAGGTGCTCATCAGCCCGCACATCGCCTACTACACGGACCACGCCCTGCGCGACACCGTGCGTAACACCCTTGCCAACTGCCTGAATTTCGAAAGCGGGAACCAGCATGCGTAGGTTGAAGATCGGCATTCTGTTCGGCGGACGCTCCGAGGAACACGGCGTATCGGTCAAGTCCGCGCGCGAGGTCGCGCGCCACCTCGACACCGCGCAGTACGAACCCTTCTACGTCGGCATCACGAAGAGCGGCGCGTGGAAACTCTGCGACGGTCCCGACGCGGACTGGGAGACCACGGGCCGGCCGGCCGCGCTCTCGCCGGACAGCGACGTGCGCGGACTGCTCGTCCAGGAACGGGGACGGTACGGAACGATCCAGCTCGACGTCGTGCTTCCGGTGCTGCACGGCACACTCGGCGAGGACGGCGCGATACAGGGCCTGTTGGAACTCTCCGGCATTCCCTACGTCGGCTGCGACATCCAGAGTTCCGCCCTGTGCATGGACAAGTCCCTTTCCTATCTCGTCGCCAGAAGCGCGGGAATCGCGACCCCGAACTTCTGGACCTTCGCGGCGGACGAGAAGATCGACGCCGACGAGCTCAGCTATCCGGTCTTCGTGAAGCCCGCCCGCTCGGGATCGGCCTTCGGTGTCACCAAGGTGTCCGCAAAGGAGGAACTGCCCGCCGCGGTGGACGCCGCGCGGGAGTACGACACGAAGGTGCTGGTCGAGGAGGCCGTGGTCGGCAGCGAGATCGGCTGCGCCGTTCTGGGGAACGGACCGGACCTGGTCACGGGCGAACTGGACCGTATCGCCCTCTCGCACGGCTTCTTCCGCATTCACCAGGAGGACGCGCCGGAGACCGGTTCCGAGAACTCGGCGGCCATCGTTCCCGCCGACATATCCGAGGACGCGCGCCTGCTCGTCCGGGAGGCGGCCACGGCCGTCTACCGGGCTCTCGGCTGCCGGGGGCTCGCCCGCGTGGACATGTTCCTCACGGACAGCGGTGACGTGGTCCTCAACGAGGTCAACACCCTGCCCGGACTCACCTCGTACAGCCGCTACCCGCGCATGATGGCCGCCGCCGGCCTTTCGATGGGCGAGGTCATCGACCGCGCGGTGGCGTTGGCGCTGACGGGAGAAGACCGGTGAAGGACGAATTCGTCTTCGTGGACGAACACGTGCGCGGCATACGGTGGGACGCGAAGTACGCCACGTGGGACAACTTCACCGGAAAGCCGGTGGACGGGTACCTGGTCAACCGTGTCATCGCGACGCGGGCCTTCTGCGCCGCCCTGGAGCGGGCGCGGGACAAGGCCGAGGCCCTGGGATTCGGCCTGCTCCTCTGGGACGGATACCGCCCGCAGCGCGCCGTCGACTGCTTCATGCGCTGGTCCCGACAGCCCGAGGACGGTCGGACCAAGGCGCGCAACTATCCGAACATCAGCAGGGCCGAGATGTTCGAGAAGGGATACGTGGCCGCGAAGTCGGGCCACAGCCGGGGCAGCACCGTCGACCTCACGCTCTACGAACTGGCCACCGGCGAACTCGCTCCCATGGGCGGCGACCACGACCTGATGGACACCCTCTCGCACCACGGTGCGGAGGGAGTCGGCCGGGTGGAGGCGAGGAACCGCCAGCACCTGCGCTCCCTCATGGAGGTCAGCGGATTCAGGGCGTACGCCTGCGAGTGGTGGCACTACACCCTGGTCGACGAGCCCTATCCCGACACCTACTTCGACTTCCCCGTCGCGTAGCGCGCCACGGACCGGCGCCACGGACCGGCGGCGTGGACCGGCGCCACGGACCGGCGGCGCCCGCGAGGCGGTGGGCGCGGTGGCGGCGGGCGCGGTGGCGTCGAGCGTCGCGGTGCGGCCATCGGCCCGGGGCGCGGCGGGTGTCGCGGGCGGTCGGACGCGGTACGAAGTGCGCTGCTCGGGGCCGCAAATGGGGAGGACGGGTGGTGGGTGCACGGGTCATGATGCCGCGTGAACTCGATGAAGGACGTGTCGGAGCGGCCCCGTACGCGCTGGGGGGTCTTCGCCCAGCGGGACTTCCGTCGGCTCTGGGTGGGGGAGACCGCGAGCGGGCTGGGCAACAGCGTCACCTCGGTGGCGCTACCACTGATCGCCGTCGACGTACTGGACGCCAGCTCGACCGCCGTCGGCGTGCTCGCCGCCGCCGTGTGGCTGCCCTGGCTGCTGATCGGCCTGCCCGTGGGCGCGTGGGTGGACCGGACGCGCAAGCGGCCCCTGATGATCGCGTGTGACCTGGTGTCCGCCGCGGCCCTGGTGAGCGTTCCGGTGGCCGCCTGGCTCGACGCGCTCACCTACCCGCACATGGTGGCCGTCGCGCTGGTCTGCGGCGGGGCGGCGGTGTGCTTCAACACCGCCTACCACTCCTACATCCGGATCGTGCTGGACGGCCGCGACCTCATGGAGGGCAACGCCAAGCTCCAGGGCAGCGAGGCCGCCACCCGGGTCGTGGGTCCCGGCGCGGCGGGGGCGCTCGCCCAGGCGTGCGGCGCGGTCGCCGCGCTGGTGGCCGACGCGCTGACGTTCCTGGTCTCCGCGTTCTGCCTGCGCCGGATCGAGGTGGTCGAGCCGACCCGGGCCCCGGAGACGGAGCGGGTCCCGCTGCGGCGGCAGGTCAGCGAGGGGCTTCGCTTCGTGAGCCGGGACCGCTACCTGCGGTGGATGGTCGCGTGGGGCGCGGTGATCAACATGGCGCTGATGGGCTACCAGACGGTCCAGGTCGTCTTCCTCGTCCGCACCGTCGGGCTCAGCCCGGGCCTGGTCGGCGCGCTGCTGACCAGCGGTAGCGCCGGCGGCATCATGGGCGCGCTGCTGGCCACGCGGATCACCCGCCGACTGGGCACCGCGCGCGGCCTGCTCCTCCTCCAGTGCGTCACCGCGCCGTTCGTGCTGCTGCTGCCGCTGACGACGGCGGGGCCGGGGCTTGCGCTGTTCGCGGCGGGGGCCTTCGTCGTCGGGATCGGGATATCCGTGGCCAACGTCGTGGTCGGCAGCTTCCGCCAGACGTACTGCCCGCCACGGCTGCTCGGCCGGGTCGTGGCCACGGCCATGATGATCAACTACAGCATGATCCCGATCGGCTCGCTGCTCGGCGGCGTCCTCGGCGACGCCGTCGGCTACCGCGCCACCATGTGGATCATGACGGGCCTGGTCGCCCCGTCCTGGCTCCTCCTCGCGATGAGCCCCATGCGCCGCGAACGCGACCTCCCCCGACACCACGCCGATCCCGCCGCGGACGCACCACGGACGGAACGCGAACCGTCGAACGTGGAGCCGCGAACGTAGGCCTCCGGGCGCGAACATCGCCCCTGGAGGCTCCGGATTCGGGGAACGGCCAGGCGTCTGTGCCGCTGGGGCCGTGGCCGTCCCGCGCCGCCGCGTACGGCGACGGCGCGGGGAGGCGGCGCTGGGTGGCGGGACAGTGCCACGGGGCGGTGCCGGTGGAGGCTCGCCGGTGGCGGGGGACGTCGGGCCCCGTGGTTACGACTCGTCGCGCTTCGGGGCGTCCGCCGCCGTCTGCTTGGCCCGCACCTCGGGGTCGAGCCCGTCCTGTTCGGCCTGGTCGGCCGAGGTCTCGCGGTCGCCGACCTCGGTGGCGGCCGGCGGCTCCACCAGCCAGTCCGGGTTGGCCTGCTGGTCCCACCACTTCCACGCGGCGTACGCGCCGCCGGCCAGCAGCCCGAGCACGACGAACCGCTTGGCGACCTTGCCGCGCCGGGCGCGCCGGCGCTGCTTGGTGTGCAGGCGCTCCACGTCGGCCGCGGTGATCTGGCCCCGCAGCGCGGCCAGCGCCGCCCCGCCACGCGCCGTGGCCTCCTCGCGTACCGGTTCGGCGGCGGCTCGGGCGGTGGCCAGCGCGCTCTCCACGCGGGGGCTCGTGTAGTCGGCGGCCTGGCGCGCGGCCTTGCGGGTGCGCGCCGCCGCCCGGTGCGCGGCGCGGTCGACGGTGGGCGGTACGGCGCCGCGCGCGTGCTCGATGCGCGGGGCGAGATGGCTGCGGTACTGGTCGCCGGCCGTGGCGCGGGCCTGGTGCGCCGCGTGCGAGACCTTCGGCGCCAGCTTGGCCCGGGTCTCGTGCGCGTAGTGCGCGGCGGCCTCCCTGGCCTGGCTGGCGTGCGGCCCCACCACCTCCACCGCGTGCCGGACGCTCTCCTTGGCCTGACCGGTCGCGTCTCGCACGCTGTCCTTGCGGGTCACGGAACTTCCTCCTCCTCGGTGGCGTATCCGGGGGTCGGGGACTCCCTCTCGACGCTCAGTGTCGCCTTTCCACCCATTTCCAGATCATGCCTGTCCGTTGATCGCCGGGCACCCGTGGCCGGGCATCCGGGTCAAAGCGGCCCGCCGTCGACAGGGCCGTGGAACGGGACGCCGCGCGCCGAATTCCGGCGGCTACTCGTCTCGTGCGCGTCCATGCGAGGATCGGGAGACGTCAGTGAAATCTATGGAAGGTAGATCGTGGCTGAGCAGCTCTACGCCACCCTGAAGACCAACAACGGGGACATCGAGGTCCGGTTGCTGCCGAACCACGCGCCCAAGACGGTCAAGAACTTCGTCGAACTCGCCGAGGGCACGCGCGAGTGGACGGACCCCACGACCGGCCAGGCGTCCACGAAGAAGCTGTACGACGGCACGGTCTTCCACCGGGTGATCAGCGGCTTCATGCTCCAGGGCGGCGACCCCCTGGGCAACGGCACCGGTGGCCCGGGGTACAAGTTCGGGGACGAGTTCCACCCCGACCTCTCGTTCAACAAGCCGTACCTGCTGGCCATGGCCAACGCGGGCCCGGGCACCAACGGCTCGCAGTTCTTCATCACGGTCTCGCCCACCACGTGGCTCACCGGCAAGCACACCATCTTCGGTGAGGTGACCAACGACGCCAGCAAGAAGGTCGTGGACGCCATCGCGGCCACGCCGACCAACCCGCGTACCGACCGCCCGGTCAACGACGTGGTCATCGAGTCCGTGGTGATCGAGACCCGCGAGGGCTGAGCACCCCGGTACCCGCCGCACCACCCGCCGCCCCGGTTTCGCCGGGGCGGCGCGGTGTGGGCGGCGCCGCCGCGCCCGACCGGCCGAGGCCGACACCGGGCGCGCGCGTGAGGAACCATCCCGCCCCACCCATCCGTACACCACACAGGTGGGTGGGGCGGTGGCCGTACACTGCCCGGCGCACGGGCACAGGGGGAGAGGTAAGGGGAGACCATGGAGGACCAGGCGGTCTGCTGCTACCGGCACCCGGACCGGGAGACGGGCATCAGCTGTACCCGGTGCGACCGGCCGATCTGCCCCGAGTGCATGGTCAGTGCCTCGGTCGGCTTCCAGTGCCCGGACTGCGTGGGCGGCGCCCACGCGAGCGGCGGTGGCGGCGCGTCCGGCAGCGGCGTGCGACGGCCGGCGGGCGCCGGGCAGCCCCGGACGATCGCGGGCGGCCCGCTGGCCGCCGACCCCCGGCTGATCACCAAGATCCTGCTGGCGATCAACGTGCTGGTCTGGATCGTCGTCCTGTCGGCCGACAACCAGATGATCAACGACTGGGCGCTGGTGGGCGAGTGGCCGCCGGCCGACTCCGGGTTCACCCCGGTCCAGGGCGTCGCCGAGGGCGAGTGGTACCGCCTGCTGACCGCGACGTTCCTGCATGAGGAACCGTTTCACATCGCGTTCAACATGCTCTCGCTCTGGTGGCTCGGCGCCCCGCTGGAGGCCGCGCTCGGCCGGGTCCGCTTCCTCGCCCTGTACCTGCTGTCCGCGCTCGGCGGCAGCGCGCTCAGCTACCTGCTGGCCGACGCCTCCCAGGCGTCCCTCGGCGCGTCCGGCGCGATCTTCGGCCTGCTCGGTGCCACGGCCGTGCTGATGCGCCGGCTCAACTACGACATGCGCCCGGTCGTCATCCTGCTCGCGCTGAACCTGGTCTTCACCTTCGCCTGGAGCGACATCGCCTGGCAGGCGCACATCGGCGGGCTGATCGTCGGCACCGCCGTCGCCTACGGCATCGTGCACGCCCCCCGCGAGCGCCGTGACCTGGTGCAGGCCGGCACCTGTGTGGCGGTCTTCCTGGTCATCCTGGGCACGGTCCTGCTGCGCACCGCCCAACTCACCGGCTGACCGCCGGCCGCGGCGTACGTCCCGGCGACCCACGTCCCCGGCGCGCGCGGCCCGAGTGCGCGGTTCGATCGTGTACGGCCGCGTCGCGTACGGTCGGGGCGGCGGGTGCGACGCGTACACCGCGCGCCCACCCGCCGCTGACCGTGCGACGCCGATCACCCGGCCGTGTACGCCCCCGCCGCCGGGCGTACGCCCCCGCCGACCGGCTCGCGGCGACCGGAGCGGGGTGACGCGCCGCGGGCTCGCCGGACGCCCGTGCCGTGCACCTGATCCGGGCCCGGGCCGGTGCGTGCGGGCCGGTGGGCGGAGGTTGTCCACAGCACGGGGGAGTTCCTGTGGGAACGTCTGTCCAGGTGCGTGTGCGGACGCGTTTCCGCAGGCAGATGCGGTATTGGCAGGTGTGGGCGGGGGCTGGACCAGTCACACCAGCGTCAACCTGACGCAGGTTATCCACAGATCGTCGTAAGTTTTCCCCACTGTGGATCGCTCTGTGGATAACTTAGGTCAGAGCTTGCCAGGCCGGGGCGGGGACGCTAGTGCCACGGCACGCCTGGGGACCGCCGCGCCACGGGCGAGGCGGTGCCGCACTGCTCCGGGAGGCCGCCGCGCGCACGGAGTCGCGCCGCCTCACGAGCGGTGGCGTGCCGCTACTTCCACTGCGTGGAGACGACGAACCCGGCCGCGATGAAGCCGAAGCCCACGACGATGTTCCAGTTGCCGATCGGGTCGATGGGCAGGCTGCCATCGGTCACGTAGAAGACCACGATCCAGGCCAGGCCGATCAGGAACATGGCGAGCATCAGCGGCGCGACCCAACTCCGCCCGCTGTTCAGATTTATCGTCTGGGTCTGCTTCGCCGGCTGTGGAGTGAAGTCGTCCTTCTTGCGGATACGTGACTTCGGCACGAGGAACTCTCCTGTCGATGCGCTGCGTGACCGCGCGGAAACCTAGTGGGACGGGGCCCCGGGAGCACTGAGTGGGGAGCACTTCCTTTCTCCCGGGCGTCCGTTAGCGTAGTGCTTCCGCGGCGTCGAGAGAGATAAGGGTACGTTGAGTAATTCAGCCGACTCCCCTGGCCCGGCCTCCCGCCGCTTCGCTTTTCGCCCGATCCGGTTGTTGACCGCCGGCATCTTCGCGCTCGCCGGACTCATCTTCTGGATCAGCTTCAACACCGCGCAGGGCACCAACATCCGCAGCGACGAGTCGATGCTGCGGCTGTCCGATCTCATCCAGGCCCGCAGCGACAAGAACGCCGCGCTGGACGAGAAGACCGCGGACATGCGCTCCGAGGTGGACGCGCTGCTGCACCGCGACGACGACCGCAGCGCGGCCGACGAGGAGCGGCTGCGCGCGCTGGAGAAGGCGGCCGGCACCCAGAAGCTGCGCGGCGAGGCGGTCACGGTCACCCTCACCGACGCCCCGCCCAACGCCACCCCCAGGGTCTCCGGCGTGCCCGACCCGCAGCCCAACGACCTCGTCATCCACCAGCAGGACCTGCAGGCCGTGGTCAACGCGCTGTGGCAGGGCGGCGCCCAGGGCATCCGGGTCATGGACCAGCGGCTGATCTCCACCAGCGCGGTGCGCTGCGTGGGCAACACGCTCATCCTCCAGGGCCGCGTCTACTCGCCGCCGTACAAGGTCACCGCCGTCGGTGACCCCGCCACCCTGCGCAAGGCGCTCAGCGCGTCCCCGGCGATCCAGAACTACCAGGAGTACGTGAAGGCGTACGGCCTGGGCTGGAAGGTGGACGAGCACGGCGACCTGACGCTGCCCGGCTACTCCGGCACCATCGACCTGCACCACGCCCGCCCCGCCGACTAGCCCCGGGCCCGCCGGCCCGCCCCGCACCGCCGGCCCGCCCCGCACCGCCGGCCCGCCCCGTCCGTCCGCGTGCTCGCCGGCTGTGCGCCCCCGGCCCCGTCCATGGCTCGCCCCGGCCGCCGCGCCGCCGCGCCCCGGGTCACCGCGACCTCGACACGGTCAAGCCCACCCTGCTGATCATGGACTCGGTGCAGACCGTGGCCTCCTCCGAGATCGACGGCGCGCCCGGCGGG
>NZ_JBHVJC010000063.1:0-24139 GCF_042799315.1 Streptomyces sp. NPDC057702
ACAGTGTCGAGAAGACGGGGTATCAACATATCTGGCGTTGACTTTTGGCACGCTGTTGAGTTCTCAAGGAACGGACGCTTCCTTCGGTCCCGTTTTACCGGGCCCTCCGGGCGCTTCCCTTCGGTGTTTCCAACCTTACCAGATCCTTTTACCGGTCATTTTCGACTGGAATTTGTTTCCGGTGGCCGTTGGAAGGCCTTTTGTCTTTCGACTCTTCGACTTTATCAGAATCGTTTCGGCCGATCGAATCGACCTTGCGTCTCTCATGAGAATCGAAGCGCCTCAGCGGAAAGCATTCGCGCTAGAGGCAGGTCAGATATTAACCATCCGTCGCGAGTATGTCTAACTCGCGGCAACCGTTAAAATCTACCTCCCCCTTGGTTCCGTGTCAACGGTCCCTTGGGGTGAACAGGAGGTTAGCAGGTCATCGGGCGTTGACGCACATCGAGCGTTGGGCCATCCGGGCATCCGTGGCGGGGTGCCGGGGATGTGGGGCGCTGTGTGGGGTCAGGCGAACGCGGACGGTGGGGTGTCGAGGTCCTCGAGTTCGATGCCGGGGGCCGAGAGGACCACGTCGCCGGCGATGTGCACGCTGTGCTGCTCGCCCGTGTCCAGCTCGTTGACCTGGTACTCGTCCACGACCAGCGGGCCGTTGTCGGTGCCGTGTGCTTCGCTTCCCAGCAGTTGCCAGGACTGGTCGAGGGTTCGGGGTGCCAGTACGGGGTCGGTGAACGCGACGAGCCGTAGGCGGGTGGCCGGGCTGTCGGGGGTGAGGCGCAGCAGTCGGGTGGCGGCGACGAGGAAGGCGGGGGACGCGCCGGTGAAGGCGTGGGCGGCGGCGTTGCCTTCGACGGCGTGCGTGCCGGAGGTGTCGGTGCGTACCCAGGTGACGCCGTCGATGGCCGCGGCGCGGATGTGCCAGTCGGCGGCCTGGAGTTCCAGGCGGAGCGGGCGGCCGAGTTCGTCGATGGTGAGGTCGACGGAGCCGGTGGGCTCGCCGGAGGGGGTGGTCACCTGGGAGACGTAGCGCCAGCCGGAGTGGCCGGGCGCGCAGTGGAACCGCTCTACGCCGAGGGGGGTGTGATCGTGCGGGTCATGGAGTGCGTAGCGACCGCGGGGCATGGTGAGGTCCTTGACGAATGAGGGTCTGCCCGGCCGGGGACGGCCGGGCAGACCCTCGTGCGCCCGCGCTACGGCGGGAGCGTCTTGTCGACTGCTGGGGTTACCGACCGCCGGTCTCCGTCAGAACGGCGCGCGCAGTGACGCGCGGGGCGCCGCGGGGTCGCGCCGTTCCGACCGGAGCGTCGGCGGGTGGATCAGTAGCGGTAGTGGTCGGGCTTGTACGGGCCCTCGACCGGGACGCCGATGTAGGACGCCTGCTCCGGGCGGAGCGTGGTCAGCTTGGCGCCGAGGGCGTCGAGGTGCAGGCGGGCGACCTTCTCGTCGAGGTGCTTCGGCAGCACGTAGACGCTCGTCGGGTACGCCTCCGGCTTCGTGAACAGCTCGATCTGGGCGATCGTCTGGTTCGCGAAGGAGTTGGACATGACGAACGACGGGTGGCCGGTGGCGTTGCCCAGGTTCAGCAGGCGGCCCTCGGAGAGGACGATGAGCTTCTTGCCCTCCGGGAAGGTCCAGGTGTGGACCTGCGGCTTAACCTCGTCCTTGACGATGCCGGGGATGTTGGCCAGGCCGGCCATGTCGATCTCGTTGTCGAAGTGGCCGATGTTCCCGACGATCGCCTGGTGCTTCATCTTGGCCATGTCGCTGGCCATGATGATGTCCTTGTTGCCGGTGGTGGTGATGAAGATGTCCGCCGTCTCCACCACGTCGTCCAGCGTGGCCACCTGGTAGCCGTCCATCGCGGCCTGGAGCGCGCAGATCGGGTCGATCTCGGTGATGATCACGCGGGCGCCCTGGCCACGGAGGGACTCCGCGGAGCCCTTGCCCACGTCGCCGTAGCCGCAGATGACCGCGACCTTGCCGCCGATGAGGACGTCGGTGGCGCGGTTGATGCCGTCCACGAGGGAGTGGCGGCAGCCGTACTTGTTGTCGAACTTCGACTTGGTGACGGCGTCGTTCACGTTGATCGCCGGGAACAGGAGGTCGCCGGCCTGGTGCATCTCGTACAGCCGGTGCACGCCGGTGGTGGTCTCCTCCGTCACACCGCGGATCTCGGACGCGAGCCGCGTCCACTTCTGCGGGCTCTCGGCGAGGGTGCGGTTGAGGAGCTGGAGGATGACGCGGTGCTCGTCGTTCTCCGCGGTGGAGACGTCGGGGGCCTTGCCGGCCTTCTCGTACTCCACGCCCTTGTGGACCAGGACGGTGGCGTCACCGCCGTCGTCGAGGATCATGTTCGGGCCGCCGGTGGCGGTGCCGGGCCAGGTCAGCGCCTGCTCGGTGCACCACCAGTACTCCTCCAGCGTCTCGCCCTTCCAGGCGAAGACCGGAATGCCCCGCGGGTCGTCCGGGGTGCCGTCCGGGCCGACGGCGACGGCCGCCGCGGCGTGGTCCTGGGTGGAGAAGATGTTGCAGGAGGCCCAGCGGACCTGGGCGCCGAGCGATGCCAGCGTCTCGATGAGCACGGCGGTCTGCACGGTCATGTGCAGCGAGCCGGTGATGCGGGCGCCGGCGAGGGGCTGGGCCGCGGCGTACTCCTTGCGGATCGCCATCAGACCGGGCATCTCGTGCTCGGCGAGGGAGATCTCCTTGCGGCCGAAGTCGGCCAGGGACAGGTCGGCGACCTTGAAGTCCTGGCCGTTCGCGTCGGCGGTCGACATGAATGCTGCTCCTCACGATTGGGGGTGGAGAGGTGTTCGGCTGGGCGTGCGATAGCGGACAGAGCTGTCCCCTGGTCGCAGCGCAGTCCGTCGGAGGCCCTCTCTCCCTCGGTCGGACCGCGAAAGGCGGACCGCCCGACCGCCATCAGCAGCGACGTCTGGCTGTCACGAATCTACACCGATCGGCCCAGCGAACCCCAGCCCCCTTGGCCCGTACGCGGTGGGTACCGGGGTGTCTCGGCCGCACCGTGGCGCGTTCCGGGCGGCGGTGGACGAGGCCCGATCGGACTGGCGTCGCCCGGGGTGTGGCGCCGGGCGCCCCGGGCGCGGGGCTGTCCGGGGCGTGTCGCGCGGCGACGGTCCGGGGGGAGGTCCGGGGGGCCACCGGTTCGGTCGACGCGCCCGATGCGGTGGGGCGAGCGGGCGGGGGCGCGGGGGGCTCGCGGTCACCACCTGCCCCGTCGGCAGCGCGCTCGCGCGCCTGGCCGCCGGGGATCCGGCCCGGGGCGCCGAGGCCCTGGGGCGCCGCGTCGCGGTGGAGACGCGGGGAGTGAGCGGGGCTGAAAACGTTCCCTTCGACAACGCTGTCAGGGATGCGGGTGCCGCCAGCCAAGACGTTGGCCGGGGCCGGTGGGGCGGCGGGCGCGGGACGTTGCGGAGTGGGGGAAGCGGCCTGGTGGGTGTCGATCCGAGCCGCGCGCCGGTGCCCGGCCCAGGGCACCGAGCCCGGGGGCCGGCGCGCCCGCCACCCACACCTCGGCGGACCGGCGCGTCCGCCCGCCGCCCGCGTACCCGTGAGCGGGCGGAACAGCGCTGATGGCAGACCACCCCGTCGATGGCCGGCGGGGTGGCTGTGGGGCGGGGTGAGTCAGGGGGTGGGTGAGGCGGGGGTCGCGCCTCGGGCGGCGGCCTCGGCGCTGTAGATGTCGGGCTCCAGGTAGATGACGCGGGCGATGGGGCAGGCGACGCGGATGCGTTCCTCGGCGGCGTCGATGGCCTCGGCGACCTGGGCGGCCGTGTCGTCGTGGCGTACCGCGATCTTGGCGGCGACCAGCAGTTCCTCGGGGCCGAGGTGGAGGGTGCGCATGTGGATCAGGTGGGTGACGGTCTCGCCGTCGACGACGGCCTCGCGGATCGCGGTCACCTGGTCGGCGTCGGCGGCCTCGCCGAGCAGCAGGGACTTCGTCTCGGCCGCGAGGACGACGGCGATCAGGACGAGGAGGACGCCGATGCACAGGGTGCCGATGCCGTCCCAGACGCCGTCGCCGGTGGCGAGGGCGAGGCCGACGCCGCCGAGCGCGAGGACCAGGCCGACCAGGGCGCCGAGGTCTTCGAGGAGGACGACGGGCAGTTCGGGGGCCTTGGCGCGGCGCACGAACTGGGACCAGCTCAGCGCGCCGCGTACCTCGTTGGACTCCTTGATCGCGGTACGGAAGGAGAAGGACTCGGCGATGATCGCGAAGACGAGCACGCCGACCGGCCAGTACCAGTGCTCGATGTCGTGCGGGTGCTGGATCTTCTCGTAGCCCTCGTAGAGCGCGAAGACACCGCCGATGGTGAATAGGACGATGGAGACGAGGAAGCCGTAGATGTAGCGCTCGCGGCCGTAGCCGAACGGGTGTTGCGGGGTCGCCTCGCGCTTGGCCTTCTTGCCGCCGAGCAGCAGCAGGCCCTGGTTGCCCGAGTCGGCCAGTGAGTGCACGCCCTCGGCGAGCATGGACGACGAGCCGCTGAATGCGAAGGCCACGAACTTGGCCACCGCGATGGCCAGGTTGGCGCCCAGCGCGGCGACGATCGCCTTGGTTCCGCCCGATGCACTCATGTGTGCGAGATATCCCTTCCACCCGGGTATGCCCGGCGCCTGACCCGGCGCCGGTGCTGACGACTGCTCTACCACTGCTTCGCGGCGGGTCATTGTTGCAGCCTCGGTGGGCGGGGTGGCGACAAGGGCGCCGTACGGGCCGAGCGTCGGACCCTCGCCCGGTGCGTGGGCGAGCGGGCGCGGACGGCTTCCAGAGACGGTCGGCGCGTACGCCGAGGAGTGGCGCCCCGACGCGGTGCCGGGCGTCGGGGCGCCGGAGGTCAGAGGGCGAGCGTGGCGCGGTAGAGCGTGCCCTCGCCGGTGAGCTCGATCGCCTGGGGGGCGGGGACGTAGGCCGACTCGCCCTGGGTCAGGCGCAGTTCGGCGGTCTCGGTCGGGCTGGCGGGGTGCGGGTCCCGCAGCGTGACCTGGCCCGCCGTGCAGAGCAGGATCTGGGGCGCGCCGGCCGGCAGGGGGTGCGGGGCGGCGTCGGCGGGCAGCACGTGGCGGGAGAGGCGGAACTCGTCGATGGGCGTCGCGTACACCTCCGCGCCGTCCGGGTCGGCCTCCGGGCGGAGTACGCCGGGTGGGGTGCTCTCGAACCTCACGACCCGCAGCAGTTCGGGTACGTCCACGTGCTTGGGCGTGAGGCCGCAGCGCAGCACGTTGTCGGAGTTGGCCATGAGTTCGACGCCCAGGCCCCGGATATACGCGTGCGGCACGCCGGCGCCCAGGTAGAGCGCCTCGCCGGGCTGGAGCCTGACGTGGTGGAGCAGCATGCCCGCGATGACGCCGGGGTCGCCGGGGAAGCTGTGGGCGACGGTCGCGTAGGCGGCGTACGCCTCCGCGTGCGGGCCGCCCTCGGCGGCCAGGCGGGTGGCGGCGGCGGTGGCCTCGGTGACGGTGGCGGCCATCGCCGTGCGGTCGGCGCTGAGGACGGCGGTGAGGACCTCGCGCAGCGCGTCGGTGTCCGGTACGGCGCGCAGGATGTCCACGAAGGGTTTGAGGGAGTCCACGTCGAGGGCGGCGAGCAGGTCGGCGGCCTCGGCGGGGGCCCGGAAGCCGCACAGCCCGTCGAAGGGGGTGAGCGCGCAGATCAGCTCGGGCTTGTGGTGGGCGTCCTTGTAGTTGCGGTGCGGGGCGTCGACGGGCACCCCGCGCGCCTCCTCGTCCGCGAACCCGGCCCGCGCCTGGTCCAGGTCGGGGTGGACCTGGAGGGAGAGCGCGGTCTCGGCGGCCAGGACCTTGAACAGGAAGGGCAGTCGGTCGCCGAAGCGGCGCACGGCGCGCGGGCCGAGTTCGCCTTCGGGATCGGCGGTGATGACGTCGTTGAGCCCGACGGGGCCCGCGCCACGGTCGATGTGCGACGGGGCTCCCGGGTGGGCGCCCATCCACAGCTCGGCCTGCGGCTGCCCGGTGGGCTGGGTGCCCAGGAGTTCGGGGATGGCGGTGGTGGACCCCCAGGCGTAGGGGCGCACGGTGTTGGCTAGGCGGTCCATGGGGGTCCTGACTGTCGGTGGCGTGCCGTCGCCTGCGGGGCGGCGTCGGGCCGGGCCGGCGGGGGTGGCGCGCGGGTCGCGGGCGCGCCGGGCGGGCCCGGGTTCCGTACGGGGTGGGGCTCGCGGGCGGGCGACGGGGCTGCGGGGTGGGTTGCTGCGGCGGGTTGGCGAGAGGTGGGGGACGTGTGGGGTTACGCCGTCGTCGGACGGCCGACGGGCGCGTAACCCACGGTGTTCATGATCCCTCTACGCCGGCGATCGCCAGGTAAACGGCGGCGAAATCCGTGATGGCGAGCAGTTCAGCAGCGTTCTCCAGCGCCTGCTCCGCCGTCGGTTCGAGCTCGCTGATCGCGGTGTCGTGGGAGAGCGCGAGATCGCGGGCGGCGGGGGCGGCCGACAGGTCGGCGGCGGTCGGGGCCTGCGGGGTCGGCCGGTCCCGCAGCAGCACCACGCGGGCCCGCAGCGCCTCCGGGTCGTCCACGCGGTCGCGGAAGAAGTCGTCGGGGTCGGCGCCTCCGGCGAACGCGCCGGTCAGCAGCGCGCCGTGGACCCGCATCGCGTCGGGCAGCTCGGCGGCCAGCGCGGGCCGGCCGGCCACGGCGCCGAGCAGTCGGGCGAAGCGGCGGCCCACGGCGCCGGCGAGCTCCCCCTCGGTCCACACCAGCGGCAGCGCGTCGGCCAGCTCGGCGGCGAGCGACTTGGCCGGGTTGCGGTGGGTGGCCTGGACGGGCCCGCAGCGCTCGGCGACCTGGTCGAGCCGGTCGGCCACCTGTTGCAGCACCTCGGGCGGCGCGTGCACCAGGCCGATCCGGTCGACGAGGGCGAGCAGCGGGGTGAGGACGGCCCACAGCGCGCCGGGCGACTGGTCCTCGGGGTAGGGGTTGGTGTGCTGGGCGGCGGGGGGCGCGGCCTCGCCGTGCGGGTGGGTGCCGAACGCGCCGACGGCGGGCGCCTCGGGGCGGGGGTGGGCCTCGCCGGGGGCCAGCGGCGGCGGGTTGGTGCCGCCCTCGCCGGGCGCGGGGCGCGCGGGTTCGTCCGGCGCGGGGGCCGCGGGCCACTCGGTGGGCGGGTCGCCGGCGGGCGGTGTGCCGTCGCCGTACGCGTCCTCGCCGTACGCGCCCTCGCCGGCGGGCGGTGCGTACTCGGGGGTCGGTTCCGGGCGGGGGGCCGGGGCCGTGGGGATGACCAGGCCACGGGCCCGCTCGACGTCCTCGACCAGCGGGGTGCCGGTCGGACAGACCGCCACGACGGAGCAGCCGCGCCGGTACGCCTGGTCGATCAGCACGCCGAGGCCCGGCTCGGAGCCATCGGGGCTGGTCACGGCCAGCAGGTCCAGGGGGCCCACCCAGCCGGGCAACGTCCAGCGCAGGGCTCCGGCGGCGGGCGCGACGCCGGTGGGGCGGATCAGGGAGACGGGCACGCTACCGCCGGTGAGCGCGCCGAGCAGGTCGGCGGTGCAGTCCGCCACGCTCCCGGGGCCCGCCACCAGGACCGCGCGGGGCCTGCCGTCGGGCCGCAGGTCCGCGATCCCGGCCTCGGCGGCGTACCGCGCGGCCATGCGCACCCGGGCGCCGGCCTCCGCCGCGCCCCGCAGCAGGCCGCGGGTATCGGCTCGGGCCAGGGCTTCGGGGGCGTCGAGGAGCGATTCGTCGAGCATGGTGCGTCGGCCTCCGATCGCCGTGGGGCGTGCGCGCGGTGCGCGGGTCAGGCCGGGCGGCGCGCCTCGTCCACCAGGAGTACGGGGATCTCGTCCCGGATCGGGTAGGCCAGGCCGCACTCCGCGCCCTCGCAGACCAACTCCGGCGTGGCCGCCGCCGACTCGTCCCGCAGCGGGGCGTGACACGCCGGGCAGGCGAGGATCTCCAGGAGGCTGGCTTCGACCGGCATGGTCTTCCCTTCACAACGGGCACAGTGCTGTGCGGCCCAGGGTACCGCCGCGCTCCGGGCCGGGCGTCCCACGGGCCGGAACGGGGTGGCTGCGTGGCTGCCGCCGGCTTCCGGGGAGGGGCTGGGCCCGGGCTGGGAGTGGCTCCGCCAGGCCGCCGGGAGGGGCTGGGCTGGGAAGTGGCTCCGCCTGGCCGCCGGGAGGGGCTGGGTTTGGAGGGGGCGGGCCCCTGGCCCTCGCGGGCCGGCTTGGGGTAGCTGGCCGCTGGCTCGCGGGGGGCCGGCCTTCGGGAAGGGGCTGGGTTCGGAGGCGACTGGCCCCCTGGCCGTCGCGGGCCGGAGCCGGGTGCGGGGCGCGGTGGCTGGCGCCGGCTGGCGGGGGCGGGCCGGGTTTGGAGGTGGGTGGGTGGCGGCTGGGCTTCGTGGGCGGGCTCGCGCTGGCTATGTGGGGAACGCGGTGGCCGCCGGTGACTCGCGGAAGCGGGCCGGGCTTGGGGACGACTGGTCACCGGCCCTCGCGGGCGGGCTGGCGCTGGGGACGTGGTGGCTGCCGTCGGCTTGCGGGAGTGGGCCGGGCTTCGAGGTGGCCGGCCGGTTGGCCCTCGCGGGCGGGCCCGCGTCAGGTACGAGGTCGGGGGCGGCTTGGGCGGCGTCGGGTTCCGAGGGGGAGGCGCGGGGGCGGGCGCCGGCTCGCGGAGAGGGGCCGGTTTGCGGGGCGGGTTTGGCCTGGGGTGGTGGGCCGGCGGGCCGCGCGGGCGGGGTTGGTTCGGGGGACGGCGCCGACAGTCGGGTGGCCGCCTGGGGCTGGGACCGGGGCGGGGGCCGTCGGTAGCCGGGGGTCGTGTCGACGCCGGCTGGCGTCGGCGTACGGAGGGCGGGCGCGGACGGTGTCGTCCGGCCGCTGGTGGGCGGCGCCGGAGCAGTGGGCGGGTACGGGGGGCTCGCGGCCCGCGCCCCCGTACGCGTACGGTCAGCCGACCCGTACGGTCAGCCCGACGCGCGCGGCTGGCGTGACTGGGCGGCGGCTCCGCCCCCACCGCACGCGCCCCCACCCGGCCACCCGCACACGCCCGCTCTCGCGCGGGTGCCCGCGCCCGGGCCGGCGCGCGCACGGGCGAGCGCGTTCTCGGGTAGCGACCTGCCGAGCCCGCGCGCGTACGGACGCGCGCGGGCGTATCGACCATCGGCGCTCGCGTGGAGCGGGGGCGGCGGTGGGGTCAGGCGCGGACGATCGCGAGGACCTCGTCGCGGACCTGTGCCACCGTCTGGGCGTCCCGGGCCTCGACGTTCAGCCGCAGCAGGGGCTCGGTGTTGGAGGCGCGGAGGTTGAACCACCAGGTGGCGGCGGTGACGGTGAGGCCGTCGAGGTCGTCCAGGCGTACGTCCGGGCGGTCGGCGAAGGCGGCCCGGACGGCGGCGGCGCGGCCGGGCTGGTCGGCGACGGTGCTGTTGATCTCGCCGGAGGCGGCGTACCGGTCGTAGCGGGCGACGAGCGACGAGAGCGGGCCGTCCTGCTCACCGAGGGCGGCCAGCACGTGCAGCGCGGCCAGCATGCCGGTGTCGGCGTTCCAGAAGTCGCGGAAGTAGTAGTGCGCGGAGTGCTCGCCGCCGAAGATCGCGCCGGTGCGGGCCATCTCCGCCTTGATGAAGGAGTGGCCGACGCGGGTGCGTACGGCCGTGCCGCCGGACTCCGCGACGACCTCGGGCACCGACCAGGAGGTGATGCAGTTGTGGATGACGGTGCCGCCCGGGTGCTTGGCCAGCTCGCGCTCGGCGACCAGCGCGGTGATCGCCGACGGCGGGACCGGCTCGCCGCGCTCGTCCACCACGAAGCAGCGGTCCGCGTCGCCGTCGAAGGCCAGGCCGAGGTCGGCGCCGCTCTCCCGGACCTTCGCCTGGAGGTCGACGATGTTCTTCGGGTCGAGCGGGTTGGCCTCGTGGTTGGGAAACGTTCCGTCGAGCTCGAAGAAGAGCGGGATCAGCTCGATCGGCAGGCCGTCGAAGACGGTGGGCACGGTGTGGCCGCCCATCCCGTTGCCCGCGTCCACGACCACCTTCAGCGGGCGGCTCGCGGTCAGGTCCACCAGGGTGCGCAGGTGGGTCGCGTAGTCGGCGAGCACGTCCCGCTGGGTGATCGTGCCGGTGGTGGGGGCGCTCGCGGGGGCGCCCTCGGTCATCCAGCGCTCGACCAGGGCCCGGATCTCGGCGAGCCCGGTGTCCTGGCCGACCGGGGCGGCGCCGGCGCGGCACAGCTTGATGCCGTTGTACTGGGCCGGGTTGTGGCTCGCGGTGAACATCGCGCCGGGCAGGTCGAGCGCGCCGCTCGCGTAGTACAGCTCGTCGGTCGAGCACAGGCCGATCTCGGTGACGTTCACGCCAAGCGCCGCCGCGCCCTCGGCGAACGCCCGCGAGAGCCCCGGGGACGACGGCCGCATGTCGTGGCCGACGACCACCGCGTTCGCGTCCGTCACTTGTGCGAAGGCCGCGCCGAACAGTGCGGCCAGCGCCTCGTCCCACTGGTCGGGGACGACCCCGCGCACGTCGTACGCCTTCACGATCTGCGACAGATCAGCCACGGCCTACTCCTCCTGGACAACGTTGAAGGGTGCCAAATCTACCGGTGGGGAGGGTGACGCCTCCCGTGCGGTCGCCCCCGCGGGCACGGGCCGCCGCCGCGCCGGCGGGCTCACGCTACGCCCCCGCCCGTGACCCCCCGCACGGTGTCGGCCACCGCCGGCGCCCCGGCCGCGCGGGTGCGGCGGGGCGGGGCTCGGCGAGGGCGGAGGGGCGGACGCGGTGAGCGCACGCGGGGGTGGGCGAGGGCGTACGGCGGCGGGTGGTGCGGCGTACGGGGAGCGGGGCGGGCGACCCGCGCGCGGGGGTGGGGCGCGAGCGGGGGCGGGGCCGGTGGGTGGTGCTCGCGGGCGCCGGCGCGCGCCGTCACGGCAGCATCCAGCTCAGCGCCACCGTGCTCTGGGCCAGCACGATCAGGCACATCGCCAGCAGCAACCCCAGACTCCACGGCAACACCTTGCGCAGCAGGTCGCCCTCCCGGCCCGTGAGGCCCACGGCGGCGCAGGCGATGGTGAGGTTCTGCGGCGAGATCATCTTGCCGAGCACGCCGCCGGAGCTGCCCGCCGCCGCGAGGAGTTCGGGCGAGAGGCCCGATTCGCGGGCGGCCGTCACCTGGAGCCCGCCGAAGAGCGCGTTGGCCGAGGTGTCCGAGCCGGTGACGGCGACCCCGAACCAGCCGAGCACCGGCGACAGGAAGGCCAGCCCGCCGCCGGCCGCCGCGACGAAGTGGCCGATCGTGGCCGCCTGGCCGGAGAGGTTCATGACGTAGGCGAGGGCGAGCACGCTGGTCACGGTCGTGATCGCGGACCGCAGCTCCCGCACCGTGGCCAGCCACTCCCCCGCCGCCGCCCGCCAGGGCACCCGCAACACCAGGGCCGTGCCCAGGCCGGCGAGGAGCACGAGCGTGCCCCCGGCGGCGGCCAGCGGCAGGACCAGCACATTGGCGCCAACTCGCTCCCCGTCGGCGCCCGCCACGTCGAGGAAGGGCCAGTCGATGTGGCGCGTGGCCCGCGCCAGGACGTCCTTGACCGGGCCGAGCTGGCCGATCGAGAAGACCGCGACGATCAGCGCGTACGGGGCGTAGGCGCGCAGCACCTCCGGGCGCGGGTCCACCCGGTCGAGGTCCGCGCCCCGGGCGCCGGTCAGCACGGCCGCGCGGACCTCGGCGGAGGCGGGGCGGCGGGCGGCGGGCGTGGCCGCCAGGGCGGCGGCGCCGGCGAGCGCGGCGCCGATGTCGGCGAGCTGGGCCGAGACGTAGTTCGCCGCCGCGAACTGCGCGAGCGCGAAGGCGAGGCCGCAGGCGAGCGCGGGCCGCCAGGTCTCGCGCACCCCGCGCCGGCCGTCCACCAGGCCGACCAGGAGCAGCGGTACCAGCAGCGCGAGCAGTGGGGTCTGCCGTCCGACGACGGCCGCGACGGTGTCCAGCGGCAACTCGGTGACCTGCGCGAGCGTCACCACGGGGGTGCCCATGGCGCCGAAGGCGACCGGCGCGGTGTTGGCCACCAGGGCGACCACCGCCGCCTTGACCGGGTCGAAGCCGAGCGCGACCAGCATCACCGAGCAGATCGCCACCGGCGCCCCGAACCCGGCCAGCGCCTCAAGGAGCGCCCCGAAGCAGAACGCGATCACCAGGGCCTGTGTCCGGGGGTCGTCCGAGAGCCGGCCGAAGGAGCGGCGCAACACGTCGAAGTGCGCGGTACGCAGCGTCATCCGGTACACCCACAGGGCGTTGACGACGATCCACAGGATGGGGAAGAGGCCGAACACCGCGCCCTGCGCGGCGCTGGACAGCGTCTGCCCGACGGGCATGTCGTACGCGCCCCAGGCGACGAGCGCCGCGACGGCCAGGCCGGCGAGCCCCGCGCGGGGCGCCGGGGTGCGCAGGGCGCCGAGCAGAGTGAGGACGGTGGCGAGCGGAAGGACGGCGACGAGCGCGGACAGGGCGAGCGAGCCGGCGACCGGCTCCAGTTGCGGCACGAACAAGCGGACCTCCCGGGCTCCAGGAATGGTCGTGTCCGCGACAAGCTGACGTCAATGAGGCGGGTGCCTCTCCGCCGGCGGGCACTTCCCCTCGGTGGCCACCTCCCGGCTGGCGGGCGTCGCGATCCGCCCGCGCGCCGGGCCCGCCCCCTGCCGCGTCACGCGGGCACAGCCGTCGAGGGCGTCGCCCCGCGAGGCGGCCAGGGCGACACCGACACCCCGCCTCGGCGCGAGCACCCCTCGCGGGCCCGCTCCGCGACGGCGGAGCGGCGCGACACCGGCCCACGCGAGGCGCGCTGACGCGCACGGGAACAGCGGGACGGCAGCCCACGCGTCGGCGACGGCTGGTGCAAGCCGGACGGCGAAGTGGCGGGGCACCAGCCCACGCGGCGGCACGCTGACACGCACGGGAACAGCGGGACGGCAGCCCACGCGTCGGCGACGGCTGGTGCAAGCCGGACGGCGAAGTGGCGGGGCACCAGCCCACGCGGCGGCACGCTGACACGCACGGGAACCACGGGACGGCAGCCCACGCGGGCGGCGACGGTTGGTGCGAGCCGGACGGCGAAGTGGCGGGACGCCAGCCCACGCGGCGGCACGCTGACTCGCACGGGCACGACGGGCGGGTGCGGGCCGGCCGGCCATCCTCACGCCACCGAACGCGGGAGCCGGGGCGGCGCCGAACGGCGGGAGCCGGGTCAGCCCGGCAGGCGGCCTCAGCCCTCGACGGGCCACCGGGGCGGTCGGCCATCGCGTGCGCTGGCCAACCGGCGAGGCCGGGAGGGATGAGCGTGACAGGTGCGCCGGGAAGGTCACTGAGCTGGGGTTTCAGACTGTCGCGAACGCGGACGGATTACGCGGCACCCCTCTCGGTGGGGGGCGGCGCTACGGCCGGGGCGGCAGGTACGGCCGGTGTGACCGGGATGGCGGGTGTGACCAGGGCGGCAGGGTGGCGGGAGGCCGCTACGACCGGGTGGCGGGTGGCGGGTGGCGGGTAGAACCGGGTGGCGAGGGCGGTCGGGCGGCGGGCGGTAGGTGCGGCCCGGGCGGAGGCGGCCCGATGGGAACGAGGGGCGGCGGATCGGCCGGAACGAGACGTGGGCCAGCCGTGCGGCAGGGCCGCTCGACAGGCCCGGCGACACGGCCGGCTTCGCGGCCACGCGCGGACGACGGGTACGGCAGGGCGGTGGAGACGACCCGGCGGCGTACGGGGCCCGACGGATCGGCCGGATCAGGGACGTAGGCCGCCCGGGCGGCAGGGCCGCGCGGCAGGCCCGGTGACACACAGCCGGCTTCGCGGCCACGCGCGGACGGCGGTGCGAGGGGCGTAGACGGCGGGAGTCGCCCGGGAGGCTCGGCGTTCTGGGCGGCGGGCGGCTGTGGCGCCGAACGCGGGGACGCGACTGCGCACGTGACGGGCCGTTGGCTGATCAGTCGTCGTATGGCGGGCCGTCATACGGACCCGTCGCGGCACGCTCCCCTCGGGCGGCGGCTCGGGGGAGAGAGGCCGCGCCGGGGGGCGGAGGCGGGGCCGGGCGCGACGGACGCGGCGTCGGGGTGTACGCCTCGCCGGCTGTCGGGACCGGCGCGAGCGAGCGGCACCGGGGCGTCGGGGGCATGCCTCACCGCGCGAGGCGGCGGGCGAGTGTCCAGCGGCGGCCGGACGAACCGGCAGGTCGGTACGAGCGTGCGGCCAGTACGAGCGGCAGGTACCCGTACGAGCGGTGGGTACCGGTCAGCGGCGGAGCCGGGGGCGGCGGGCAGGGCGCCGGCGGCGACGTGGGTCAGGAGTCGGGTGAGCGGAGGACCCGCAGGTGGGCGCGGCGGGCGACCTCCATCGGGTCGGCCTCGCGACCGTGTGGCGCGGCGGAACCGGGCACTCCGGGCCCCCGGTCGTGGGGACGCGCGGCCTCGCGCACGGCGTTGGCGAGCGCTTCGAGATCGTCACCGCTGGGTCTGGTGGGGCCGGAGTCCACGGCGAGTCGGACGACTTCCCAGCCGCGCGGGGCGGTGAGGCGTTCCGAGTGCTCCGAGCACAGGTCGTAGCAGTGCGGCTCGGCGTAGGTGGCGAGCGGCCCCAGGACCGCGGTGGAGTCCGCGTAGACGTACGTCAGCGTCGCGACGGCGGGACGACCGCACGCGGTGCGCGAACAGCGACGTACAGGGCTCACGACGTTGGACGGTACCGCACTCTTGAACGGGCCGCGACGACTCTCCATGACCTCACTCCACCGTGTCGTCCACATTCATCTTGTGAACCCGGCGGCCAGCCAACCAGCCTGACCTGCGTAAGGCCAGCGGTCGCGAGGATTCCCCCGGGATGATTCCTGTCACCATTCGATCCCATTGACGCCCGCGACCGCGGGCCCGGGTCGCCAGGAGCCGTCGATATTCGAACGCGAACATGGCCGGAATGTTCATCCACAGACAGGGGGCGTCACGCCCGACGGCCGCGTGTTCCCGGGCCTCCGGCGGCTACTCTCGTCAGTGATGGACACCCCCGTACCTCCCCCGGCCGGCGCTGGGGGCACACCCACCCCACCCGGGCCCGGGGACACCACCCGTGGCCCGGCCGGTTCCCGGGACGCCGGCGCCACGCCGGTGGACGCCGGTGGCTCCCGCACGCGGGACGGGGGCGCCCGCGCGGCGGCCGGTGCCGACGCGGGCCCGCCGGCGGGCGGGCCGCGCCCGCGTCGCCGGGACCGGCACGGCCGTGGCATGCGCGGGCCGATCGCGCCGCCGCAGGTGCCGCTCTCGATCAGCCGTGCCGAGGCGTTCGACGACCTGGTGCACGACTCGGCGGAACGGCTGGAGCGGCGCTGGCCGCAGCTGTCCGGCGTCGACTTCTCCGTCCGTGACGTGCCGCTCCTGGACCCGGGCGCGGACGACGGGCTCGGGCCGGGAGCCTGGAGCGACGACGCGGTGCCGCTCGGCCGGTTCCTGGCGGCCGAGGGCGAGCGGCCGGCGCGGATCGTGGTCTTCCGCCGACCGATCGAGATCCGTACCAAGAGCCGCGACGAGCGCGCGCTCCTGGTCCACGAGGTGGTCGTCGAGCAGGTCGCCGAGTTGCTGGGGCTGGCTCCCGAGTCGGTCGACCCGCGCTACGGGCAGGACTGACCGGGCGGTTTTCTCCCGAACTGGTCCGGGCCCGCCGTGGAATCGCGTCCCGTCAGGTCGCCCGACAGTCACCCCCGGGCGCGTGCTTTCGGCCATTTCCGGTGGCCGACACACCGGCCGGCCACCAACCCTCCGGGCCCCGGCCACCGGCACGCGCCCACAGCGCGCCCCGACACCGCCCGGGCGGAACCGGCCGGGCCACCGCCCGGGCGGAACCGGCCGGGCCGAACCAGGGTCGCGACGCGAGCCCCGGCCACGGCGGTGGGACGGCCCGGCCGCCCGCGTTCAGTCGTTGAGCAGCGACAGGTCCTGGTGGCCGCGCGGCACCGCGACCGTGCCCCGGTCGTCGGGGAGCCCCTGGATGGTGAACATCGGCCCGTCGTCCGACTCGACCTCAAGCTGTCGGGACGCGTGGACGGGCCCGCCGCCCCGGCGTTCGACCGTCACCGCGTACGGGCCCTTCGCGCCGGACGGGCGGGGCGGGGTGAGGGCGAGCGTCGTGCCGGCCTTGACCGTGACCTGCTGGCTGGCGGGGGTGCCGCCCTCGCTGCCGGCCGAGGAGGTGACCCGCACCGTCGCGCTCTCCCCGGGCGCGGTCAGTGACAGCGTGCTGCCCTTGGCCCGGTTGTCGGCCACCGTGCCGCGACTGTCGATGGCCGCGGTGGCCGGGATGAACGCCGTCTCCTGCTGGCCGCCCTTGCCACGCGTCACGCGCAGCGCCGCCACGAACGGCGCCGAGGCGCGCCCCTGCGGTGTGAGGACCAGCGAGCCCGGCTCGCCCTTCGTCAGGTCGCCGAGGTCGACCGAGGTCGTCATGCGGCTCTTGACGCTCAGCGACTCGTGCCCGGCGGGGGTGAGGGTGCCGGACGGGCCGGAGAGCTGGATCTTCACGTCGGCGTCGCCGGAACCGGTGGCGTAGGCGACCAGGCGTACCGAGGTGGCGTCCTTCGGGATGCCGGGGAGTACGGCGGCGGTGGCGGGCGGGGCGGCGGCCGGGAGCCAGTCGCTGCCGATGTTGGCGTCCACGGCCTGCACGCTGGCGCCGACGCGGCCCGAGCGCACGGCGGCGTGCAGCGTCACGTTGATGGTCGGCTTGCTGATCAGGGTGGACAGCAGGACGGCCTTGGTGGAGTGCGGCGGGATGTTGATGGACTCGCCGCTGGGCGCCTCCAGCCGGCCGTCCTCGCCGTACAGTTCCAGGTCGACCACGGCCTGGCCGGCGTCGGGGTTGGTGAGGTGGACGTAGTCCTGGCGGTCGCCCGCGGTGCTCGCGCCGGGGAACCAGAAGTCCGTGCCGGGCGCGACGCAGGAGGCGCCGAGCAGGCCGCGGCCGTCGCCCGCGCTGACGGTGGTGGTCTGCTGCACGGTCCAGCCCGGGGCGAGCGCGCCGTCGGCGACACCGACCAGCGCCGGCGCGTCGGAGCGCGAGGTGGTGTCGGTGACCGGCGTGCCGGGCGTCTTCAGCGGCACCACGGGCTCGCCCGTCAGGACGTCCCCGGGGCCGCTCGCGCCCGTGCCGCCCTTCTTCGCGTCCCGCTTCTCGTCGCGGTCCGCGTCGTCGCCGTCCGGGGCGCCGCCGGTGTCCGTCGGGTGCGCGGGGAGCAGGGCGGCGGTGCCCTTGTCGCCCGCGCCCCCACCCGATGGCGTGTACGCGGTGTACGTCGTCTCGCCCAGCTCGGACGAGGTGGGCGCGGGGCACACCAGCGAGGAGCGTTCGACGGGCCGGCGGGTCGCGACGGTGGTGCCCGCGCCGGCGTCCGCGTCGGAACCGGAGTCCCCGGTCATCGACGCGACGCCGGTGACGGCGGCCAGGGCGGTGGCGGCGGCGATGAGGGAGAGGGTGGTGCGGTTCATGCCTGGCTCCCGTCACGGCGGGGCCCGGGGATGGTGCCGTCGCCGTACGTCGTGTCGTCCTGCCCGGCCTGCCCCGCCTCGGGGGCGCCCGGGTACGGCTGGCCGTAGCCGTAGGGGTCGTAGCCGCCCTGGTAGCCGCTGCCGGCGTACGGATCGGCCTGAGCCTGCGGATATCCGCCCGCCACCTCGTCGCCCGACTGACCGCCGGCGAGGGGCGGGCCCGGGTAGCCGGCGCCCTGGCCCATGTCCTGTCCCTGGCCGCCCTGGCTCTGGGCGTACGGGTGCTGGGCGTACGGGTCGTGGGGGTAGGTGCCCTGGTGGGGCACCTGGTACGGCTGCTGCCCCGGCTGGCCCGTGGGATAGCCGCCCGCGTCGTCCCAGCGTTGTGCGTAGTCCTGCTGGGGTACGGCTCCCGGGCGCGGCGCCCCGTACGGGTCGCCGGGCGGGGCGGGCGCGGGGGCGCCGGGCGGGGGTGGTGGTGCGGGCGCCTGGGGCGGGGCGGGCGGCGCCGGCGGGGCGGCGGCCGGGGGCGGGCCCCAGCCGTCGTGCGGGTCGGCCGCGCCCGAGGGGTCCCCACCGGTCGCGGGCGCGGGGTCCGCGCCCGGGGTGGCCGGGGCCGCGTCGGGGGTCGCCGGGTCGCCGAGGCCGGGTTGGGCCGCCTCGGCGGCGGCCCGCAGCCGTCGCGCCCGCCGTCCCTCGCCGGCCACGGCGGGTGCGGGCGCCCCCGCCGGCTCGCCCGGCGCCGAGGCCGAAGCGGCGGCCGGGACGGCGGCGGGAGTGGCCGGGGCCTCGGCCGTCGGCAGGTCGTCATCGACCTCCCGGCGCCGGCCGGGCAGCGCGAGGACCAGCAGCACCAGGGTCAGCAGCCCCTGGGCCCACACCCACAGCGTGTGGCTGGTCGGCGTCTCGTAGCTGAGGGCGAGCCGGCCTCCGCTGGCGGGCAGCTCGAACCCCTGGGCCCAGCCGTCCACGGTGGTCCGCTTGAGCTCCTTGCCGTCCAGGGTGGCCCGCCAGCCGGGCGCGGCCTCGTCGGCGACGCGCAGCACCCGCCCCTCGGGTCCCGCCGGCAACGTGTCGTGCGCGGTGACCGGGCCGGCCGCGACCGGCACCGGGGCGACCTCGGTCGCGCCGGCGCCCTCGCCCCTGGGGGTGGGCGGCATGACGGCCACCCGCGAGACGCGCTGGTCCACCCGCCACAGGGCGCTGCCGTCCTGCTGGCTGAGCCGGGTCAGGCCCGGCGTCGTGTCCAGCACGCGGGCGAACTGGCGCGGGGCGCTGTCGCGGACCAGGACGTAGCGCACGGCGTACCCGCCGAGCTGGCTGGTCTGGTCGGCGCCCGAGCCGGCGACGAGGTTGGCCACCACGCCGTCCAGCCGCGCGTCCCCGCCCGCCTCGGCCGCGGCCTCGGCGTCACCGAGCCGCGCGCCCGAGCCACGGACCAGGATGTAGTCGACACGCGCCGCGCTGCCGTCGAGCACCAGGGTGCGGGCCTGGTCGCGGGTGCGGGCCTCCTCGGCGACGAAGGCCGGGACCTGCACCGGGTCGCGCCGCTCCAGCGGCCCGTCCGCGCCGCCCAGCATCCAGGTGCAGGCGGCGATCAGCGGGCCCAGGCCCGCCGCGAGCGCGATGAGCGCGGCCACCGGCTGCCGCCAGCCGAAGCTCTGCTCGGCGACCCGGGCGCGGGCGCCCTCGGCTCCCACCAGCGCGGCGCACAGCAGCGCCAGGCCGTAGACCAGGGTCGCCGGACCGGCCCAGCGATCGCCACCGGCCAGCGCCGCGAACAGGAACCCGACCAGTGCCACCGCCCACGCGGCGCGCACGGCCAGCTGCCGCTGGGAGCGCAGCAGGGCGGCGAGCGCGGCCAGCGGCACGCCGACCATGAGCAGCGCGCCCGGCGCGCCCGGCCCGCCGGGGGTCAGGGTGAGCAGTTCCAGGGCGGAGGCCGCGCCGCTCGCGTAGTCGAGCCCGGCCTCCTCCAGGAGCCGCCCCGGGTGCGTCAGCAGCGACAGCGACCAGGGGGCGAGCATCAGCAGTGGTGTGAGGGCCACGGCCACGAAGCGCGTCCCGTACGCGAGGAGCTGGCCGGTGCCGCCCCGGGCCCCGCGCAGCGCGAGCACGCCCACGCCGACGACCATCGCGATCGGCCACACCACCGGCGTGAAGGCCATGGTGAAGGTGAGCAGCAGCGCGTACGCCCACACCGCGCGCCAGCCGGGGACCCGGCCGCCGCCAGGCGGGAGGGTCAGCCCGGAGGCGGAGACGGCGGCACGCGCCATCAGCGGCAGCAGCACGGCCAGCACGGCGGTGCCCAGCCGGCCGCTGGCCAGCGCGCCCGTGGTGGCGGGCAGGAACGCGTACGCGACGCTGGCCCAGGCCCGCAGCAGCCGGGAGCCGATCAGCGGCCGGGAGGCGAAGTAGGCGGTGAGGCCGGCCAGCGGCACCGAGCAGACCAGCAGCAGGGTCAGGGTGAAGCCGGTGCTGCCGAGGAAGAAGGTGGCCAGCGCGGCGAGGGCGGCCAGGTAGGGCGGGCCGGCGTCGGGCGAGCCGACGCCGACGGGCTGCCAGGTGTCGGTGTAGCGGGCCCACAGGTCGCCGACGTCGCCGGGGGCGGGCAGCAGGGCGCCGCCGGCCAGCGAGCCGCCGCCGATCAGGTCGCGGCAGGCGAGGAGGGAGATCAGCAGCAGCGCCACGAACAGCACCGGGCCCGGCTTGCGGGCGACGCGCTTGAGCCGGGTGAACTGCTCGACCTCCAGGAAGTCGGCGTCGTCCCCACCGGGCCCGGACTCCACGGCCCCGTGCCGGCCGCCGGCCGCCGACTCCGGTTCGGAACGCCCGCCGAGGCCGCTGGCGAGCTGTTCGACGGTGGCCCGCACGGTCGCGCCCGGCGGCGGGAACAGCGGGCGCAGCTCGCTGGCCTCCACCACGGGTCGCCCGCGCGCGCGCCGCGCGGCGAGCACCCGCTCGGGGCGCAGCAGGACGGCGCACAGTCCGGCGAACTCGTCCACGGCCTGGCCCGGCGCCTTGCCCACCAGATAGCCGAGGGTGCGCACCAGGGTGCCGAGCACGACGCGCAGCAGGACGTAGGGCAGCAGGGCGCCACGGGTGTTGGCCAGCAGCGCGTAGACGGCGCCGGCCTTGTCGACGCGGTGCGGCGAGGAGCCACGGGGCGCCAGGCGGCGCAGCGCCGAGCCCTGGTCGTTGCCGCCGGCGTCGGCGGCGCGGCCCGCGCGGCCCGCGCAGTCGATGGGTCGCCGCTCGCGGGACGCGGCCTCGGCGTGCCGCAGTACCGCGTCCGGGGCGACGAGCACCTGGTGGCCGGCGGCCTGGGCGCGCCAGCACAGGTCCACGTCGTCGCGCATCAGCGGGAGGCGGGCGTCGAAGCCGCCGAGTTCGTCCCAGACGTCGCGTCGTACGAGCATGCCGGCGCTGGAGACGGCGAGCACGGGACGTACCTGGTCGTGCTGGCCCTGGTCCTGCTCGCGGCGTTCGAGGCCGGTCCAGCGGCGCCCGCTGCGGGCGATGCTGACGCCGACTTCGAGCAGCTGCCGCTTGTCGTACCAACTGCGCAGCTTGGGTCCGACGATGGCGGCGCGCGGGCTGGCGTCGGCGACGCGCAGCAGCTCGGCCAGGGCGCTCGGCTCGGGGGCGCAGTCGTCGTGCAACAGCCACAGCCACTGCACGGGTTCGCCGTGCGGCAGCTCGGGCATCTCGTACGCCTCGTCGCGCCAGGTGCGCGTGGCGGGGTCCCAGCCGCTGGGCCGCCTGAGATAGGGCAACTGGTCCGGCGTCAGCAGCGGGGCGGTGCGCACCGCTTCGTCGACGGCCGTGCCGAAGCCGCTGCGGCGGGCCAGGTGCAGGACCCGTTCCGGGCCGAGCGCCTCGGTCAGCAGTCCGGCGGACGCGTCGGCGCTGCCGGTGTCGGCGGCGACGGCGTACTGCACGGGGCGTTCCTGGCCGAACAGGCCGGCCAGCGCGTCCGGCAGCCAGCGTGCCCCGTCGTGGGCGACGAGCACGGCGGTGACCACGTGCCGGGGGAACTCGGGCGTGGAGGACGCGGCGCCACCGTGGGTGGGCGCGAACTCGGCGGGTGCGGCCGGGTAGGAGGCCGCCGATTGGCTGTGCACGGACATCGAGGTACGGGCCCCGGTTCGCTGGACTGCGGTGGACGCGTGGGCCCCGGTGGGGCACGGTGCGTCTCGGACGGGCCCCCACACTAACGGCTCAGCCGCTCGGCCCCCTCGCGCCGTCGAGGCCGCGCGGGCGGCTGCGCGTGCGGGCCACGGGGCGGGGCGCGCGCGGTCGCGCGCACGGCGCTCGGGCCCGCTCGGGCTCCCACGCGGCCCCGGCGCGCCCGCCGGTGCGGCCACAGAGCCGCGCCCGAGCAGAGGTCGCTACCGGCCCGAGCCCCCGCGCCGCCCCGCCCGCCCCGGTCGGGAAACGGCCGCCCGGCGCTCGGATACGTTCACATCGCGCACCGCGACGGACACCCGCGCGTCCCGCCCTGTCCCGACACACCCGGCGCCACGGCCCGCACGCATGTGCGCGCCCCCGCGCCGTGCCCCGACCACTCCTTCACCCCGCGCTCGGCCGACGCGACGGGCGGCCGACGCGGCGTCAGCGATCCGTACGGGTGGGGCGCGCGAGTCCGGGCGCCCGGTCGGGTCCTGGCGCGGCAGTGGCGGTCCGTGCGAGCGGGGCCCACACCGCTCCGCACGGCGGGGGCGACGGACGCCCCGTACGTCAGGGCGTGAACCCGGCGCGGACGGGGCACCCGGCTACGCGGACGGGGGCGGGGCGATCCGGGCGGGAACGGCCGGAAGGACGCCCGAGGACGGCGCGAGGGGCCCGGCCCGTGGGCGGCGCGTGCCGGGGCGGCGGTCACAGACCGGACGAGGGGGCGCGGCGCGGGGGGGCCGACGGCGGCGCGGGGCGCGGTGGGCGCGCGGGTCCGGGACGGCGCGGGGTGCGGCGCGATGGGAGCGCCCAGCACAACGGTCCGCCTCCTGCGCGTCGCAGCGCCGGGGGCGGACCGTGGGTGAAGCGTGTGTGGGGGGATCTGGCGTTCAGACCGCGGCCTTTTTCAGTCGTCGGCGTTCACGTTCAGACAGACCGCCCCAGATTCCAAAGCGTTCATCGTGCGCGAGGGCGTATTCGAGGCACTCGGAGCGGACCTCGCAGGCGAGGCAGACCTTCTTCGCCTCGCGCGTGGACCCGCCCTTTTCCGGGAAGAACGATTCAGGGTCGGTCTGAGCGCACAGTGCGCGCTCCTGCCAGCCGAGCTCCTCGTCCGCCTCTTCGACCAGCAGTTGCTGGAACAACTCGGTCATGTGCGCCCCTCGTCCGTCATCGCGTCGCGTGCCGCCGCCGTGAGCGTGAACGACACGTGTGAAATTACAAGTGTGCCGATCCGAGCCAGTCAAGCCGAGATCTGCTATTGGGCCGCTTATTCACTCTGCGGAACCAAGGGCTTGCAGAAAGTGTTCAAATCGACATAAAGCCAGACACATCCATCGCCCCGCCGTCCGTGGCGCGCGCCAAGGCGTCTCCCCACCGAAGCAGACGCCACGCCCGTCGGTTCCAGTTGCGGTCCACACGCCGAAGCGAACCGGATCACATTCCGCCCACGCACGGAACCAACGATCGCGGGCACCCCTCGGCGTCAACGACTGCGGATGTGCGCCACCTCTCCGGTGACCCGGCTGCACAAACCTTTCTCCAGCCGGAGTAACCGGATGAGGTGAAACATTACCCCCAAAATGGACAGCAGGTTGACAGGATCGAGCAGACCCGGTCTCCTTGGTCGCATGTCAGTGAGCTCCCTGCCCCGGCCGACCCGTGTCCACGGGTTCCGCTGCGCTGTGCGGACTCGCTGTAGCTGTTCCAGCTGTTGATGCCCCCGAGCTCCAGCTTCTCGCGTACCACCCTCGTTCCACCGCCTCCGTGCGCCCGTCGGGTTACCGGCCGTAGCACGCGAGGCTGATCGCACCGCGCGCCACCCGCACATATGCCGAGGAACTTCCGTACATGAACAGCGATGTCCAAATCGCCGGGGACTGGCTCGACATTCCCCACCTGCTGCCGCCGATCCCCGCCCACCCGAGCACCGTCTCGGGCTTCGCCCACCTCGCCCGCACCATCGCCGCCGACCGCGCGAGCTGGGAACCCCTGGTCGCGTACGACGCCACCAGCCGCTGGTACCACAGACTGCGCACCGGCCCCGGGTACGAGGTCTGGCTGCTGAGCTGGGTTCCGGGGCAGGGCAGCGGGGCGCACGACCACGGCCGCTCCAGCGGCGTCTTCACCGTCCTGCGGGGCCGGTTGACCGAGCGCACCGCGCACGGCCAGCGGGCCCTGGGCCCCGGCGCGCAGCACGTGATCGCCCCCGGGTACGCGCACGACGTCGTCAACGACTCCCTCGAACCCGCCGTCAGCCTGCACGTCTACTTCCCCGGCCTGACCGACATGCCCTTCCACCCCGGGCGACCCGACCGGGTCGGCGCCGCCGACGCGGCTCCGGCCGCCAGGGCACGCGCCCCGCGACAGCGGCCGACGGTCCCGGCGTTCGGCCCCGGCGGTCACTGACCCGCCCCGGCCGCGCGCCGGGGCCCCGGGAACGGCCCCGGACGGGCACGGCGGGCCGCGCGTCGGGGGCC
>NZ_JBHVJC010000064.1:0-22820 GCF_042799315.1 Streptomyces sp. NPDC057702
GGCTGAGGCGTTGTGTTTTGGTGTTTTGGTGTTTTTTCCGTAGATGTCCGCCCGGCGCCGGCCGGCGCGCGGGGGCGGGCCCCGGGGCGCGCCCGCCCCGCCCCGCCCCCCACGCCCGTGAGCTGTGCCCGCTCCCGCGTGGGCCCCGCCGCCGGTCGGTGGCGGGCCCGCGCGGCGCGTGCTAGCGCTTGGCGCGCGAGGCGGCCCGGCCGCGCTCCTTCTGGTCCAGGACGACCTTGCGGATGCGCACCGCCTCCGGCGTGACCTCGACGCACTCGTCGTCGCGGCAGAACTCCAGCGACTGCTCCAGGGAGAGCTTGCGCGGCGGGACGATCGCCTCGAAGGAGTCGGCCGAGGCCGACCGCATGTTCGTGAGCTTCTTCTCCTTGGTGATGTTCACGTCCATGTCGTCGGAGCGCGAGTTCTCGCCGACGATCATGCCCTCGTACACCTCGGTGCCGGGCTCGGTGAACAGCACGCCGCGCTCCTGGAGGTTGGTCATCGCGAACGCGGTGACCGAACCCGAGCGGTCGGCGACCAGGGAGCCGTTGTTCCGCGTGACCAGCTCGCCGAACCACGGCTCGTGGCCCTCGTGGATGGAGTGCGCGATACCCGTGCCGCGCGTGTTGGTCAGGAACTCCGTACGGAACCCGATCAGGCCACGGGAGGGGACGATGAACTCCATCCGCACCCAGCCCGAGCCGTGGTTGGACATGTTGTCCATGCGGCCCTTGCGGGTGCCCATGAGCTGGGTGACCGCGCCCATGTGCTCCTCGGGCACGTCGATGGTGATGCGCTCGATCGGCTCGTGGACCTTGCCGTCGACCTCCTTGGTGACCACCTGCGGCTTGCCGATGGTCAGCTCGAAGCCCTCCCGGCGCATGGTCTCGACCAGGATCGCCAGCGCCAGCTCACCACGGCCCTGCACCTCCCAGGCGTCCGGGCGCTCGGTGTCCAGCACGCGCAGCGAGACGTTACCGATCAGCTCGCGGTCGAGCCGGTCCTTGACCTGGCGGGCGGTGACCTTGCGGTCCTTGACCGCGGCCTTGGCGTCGGCGCCCTTGCCGGTGCCGCCCCGGCCGACCAGCGGCGAGGTGTTGGTGCCGATGGTCATGGAGATCGCCGGCTCGTCCACGGTGATCAGCGGCAGCGCCACCGGGTTCTCCGGGTCGGCCAGCGTCTCGCCGATCATGATGTCGGGGATGCCCGCGACGGCGCAGATGTCGCCGGGGCCGGCCTTCTCGGCGGGCTTGCGGGTCAGCGCCTCGGTCATCATCAGCTCGCTGATGCGCACGTTGGACACCGTGCCGTCGCGCTTGATCCACGCGACGGTCTGGCCCTTCTTCAGCTCGCCCTGCTCCACGCGCAGCAGCGCGATACGGCCGAGGAAGTTGTCCGCGTCCAGGTTGGTCACGTGCGCCTGGAGCGGGCCGCCCTCGTCGTACTCCGGGGCCGGAATGTGCGACAGGAGGGTGGAGAAGAACGGCTGGAGGTCCTCGCTGTCGGCCGGGACGGTGCCGTCCTCCGGCTTGGTCAGCGAGGCGACACCGTCGCGGGCGCAGGCGTAGACGATCGGGAACTCGATCTGCTCCTCGTCCGCGTCCAGGTCCAGGAAGAGGTCGTACGTCTCGTTGACGACCTCGTCGATCCGCGAGTCGGGGCGGTCGGTCTTGTTGATGCACAGGATGACCGGCATCCGGGCCGAGAGCGCCTTGCGGAGCACGAAGCGGGTCTGCGGCAGCGGGCCCTCGGAGGCGTCCACCAGCAGCACGACCGCGTCCACCATCGACAGGCCGCGCTCGACCTCGCCACCGAAGTCGGCGTGGCCAGGGGTGTCGATGATGTTGATGGTGATCGGGTCACCACCGTCCTTGGGGTGGTACTTGACGGCGGTGTTCTTCGCCAGGATCGTGATGCCCTTCTCACGCTCCAGGTCGTTGGAGTCCATCATCCGGTCGTCGAGCTTCTCGGCCGCGTGGGCCGCGAAGGCTCCGGCCTGCTTGAGCATGGCGTCGACGAGGGTCGTCTTGCCGTGGTCGACATGGGCGACGATGGCTACGTTACGAATATCGTGGCGCGTGGGCACTGCGGCGCTTCTCCCGGAATCGTGGATCGCGACGTACGGTCCGGTACGCGCGCTGCCGGGCAAACCTGAAGCCTCGGCCTTACCCCATGGTACGGGGCAAGGGCGGGACCGGCCGCCCCAGCCCGCCCCCGCCCCTCCCCGGCCGACGAGGGCGCCCAGCTCAGCGCGGCCGCGCGGACCCTGGCTTTACCTGCCCTTTCCCCACACTTCGCGTGCGGGCCGCCGCCTTCCCGGCCGCCGCCCCCGCGCCGCCGCCTTCCGGGCACCCGGCCTGGAACCGAGGCCCGCGCCCGGCCCGGGCTACTCCGCCTTGGCGTCCTCGGCCTTCGCGTAGCCGATGTCCTGGTAGCGCGGGGTGCTCAGGCCGAAGGCGCCCACGTTGGCCAGCCCGGAGCGGGCCGCGATCAGCTGCGGGCGCTGGTAGAGCGGCAGCGAACCGGCCGCGGCCCAGATCCGGGCGTCGGCCCGTTGGAGCAGCTTGCGCGCGGCGGCCTCGTCCAGCTCGGTGGACGCCTGCTCGAAGAGCTGGTCGATCTGGTCGGTGCCGACCCGGGAGTAGTTCTGCTCCACCAGCAGCGAGCCGTCCGGGGCCGGGCGCGGCTTGGCGAAGATGGGCCGGGCGTCGGTGGCCGGGAAGGCGGTCGCCGGCCAGGAGTAGAGCGCCAGGTCGAAGTCGCCCCTGGCCACGTGGTCCCGGAAGTAGCGGTCGTCGGCGACGCGTACGACATCGGTCTGGACGCCGATCCGGGCGAGCATCCCCACGACGCGCTCCCCCACCTCGCGCGCCTGGGTGGTCTGCGGGCCGCTGGGCACCACGAAGCGCAGCAGCAGCGGCCGGCCCTCCTTGACCCGCACCGGCACGCCGCCGGGCAGTACGGCCAGCCCGCTCCCGGGCGCCCGGCCGGGGGCCGCCTGCCGGTCGGGCGCCGGGCCGCGCCCCCGCGGGCGGTCCCGCTCGGGCTGGTCCCGCGCCTCGGCCCGCACCGCCGGGCCGGCGGCACCCTCCCGCCGCGCCTGGTCTCCCGCGCCCCGGTCCTGGTCCGCGCCGCCGCCCGGGCCCGTGTCCGTGGCGGTCCGGCCCGCCGGGTCCGCGCTGGCGTCCCGGCGCTGTTCCCGGTCCGCGTCCGCCTCCTCGCGCGGGCTGGCGTCCGGGCCCGGGCCCGGCTGTGCCCGGGTGTCCAGGTCGCCCGGGGCGCCGGTGCGCACGCCGGTGTTCGGTTGCGGTCGTCGGTCCGGGGTGTCCCGGTCGCCCGCGTCCCGCTTGGCGTCCGCCGACCGCCGAGGGGCCGGCCCCTCGCTGGGCGTCCAGCCCGCGTCGATGAGCAGCGAGCGGGCGGCGGCGACGTCCCCGCTGCCCAGGGCGCCGCTGTTGTCCCGGTACCCCTGCTGGCCCGCCATCGCCAGGTGGCTGCCGAGCGGCTTGGCCGTCAGGCCCAGCGGGGCGAAGACCGCCTCGGCCAGCTCCTCGCGGTCGATGGCCCGCGCCACGGCCCGGCGTACCCGCTCGTCGGCCAGCGGACCGGCCGTGCCGTTCAGGGCGAGCTGGGTGTAGGAGGGCGCGAGGGAGGTGCGGACGGTGAAGGCGCCCAGCGCGCGGGCCTCGGCCGCGCGCTGGGCCGCCGCCGCGCGCTCGTCGGCCAGCGCCCGCGAGGCCGCCTCCCGCGCCCGCCGGGGCCCGTGCTCGATCACCCAGGAGCGCAGCGCTCCCGCCGAGCTGGCCATGGCGGCCCGGCCGGCGCCCAGCACGGGCACGGCGCCGACGGCCTCGTTCGGCCCGGCGCCCGGAGCCCCGTCGGCCGGTCGCTCGTCGCCCTCGGCGTTCCTGGCGCCCCTGGCCCCGTTGGCGTTCTCGGCTCCCCTGGCGCCGGCCGCCGCGCTGACGCCGCCCGCCGTCGTGATCCGGTCGGCGGTGGCCGCGTCCACCTCGGCCAGGTCGAGCCGGCCGGAGGCCAGCGCGGCGGCCCGCTCGGCGTGCGGCACCGGCGTCAGCACCAGCTTGTCGAGCCGCGCGGGCTCGCCCCACCAGCGCGGGTCGCGCACCAGCGTCAGCGACGCGCCGGGCCCGCGCCCGGCGGCCCGCCGATCACCCTTGCCGCCCTTGCCACTCCTGCCCGGCTTGTCGCCGTCACCGTGGTCCTCGCGTCGCTCGTCCGCCGCGCCGCCGTCGCGGGCCGCCGCGCCGCGCTGGTCCCGGTCCTCACCGCCCTCACCGCGCTCGGCCGCCTCGTTCGCGGGGGGCGTCGACGGCTGGCCGCGCCCGTGGCGGCCGGGCTGGCGCGCCTCGTCCGCCGGGCCGTCCCCGGCCGGCCCGTCCGCTTCGCCCGGCTTCTCGCGACGGGCCCCGGACCACCCGCCCTCGCCCGCGGCGAGCTTGAACGGCCCTGCCGTGGCGGCAAGTTGACGTCGGGCGCCCTCGTTGAAGGCGGTCGGGCCACTCGTCACGCCCTTGGGGTAGAGCGGCGTGAACAGGGCGCGCCAGTCCGCGTACGGGCGCTGGAAGGTGACCTCGATCTCGCCGGGCTCGCTGCCGGAGTCGATGCGCTCGATCCGCTCGTAGCCGGCGTTGCGGGCCGCCCAGTACGCCCCGTCCCGGCCGCGCAGGGCACGCCACTGGGCCCGGAAGTCGGCCACCCCCAGCGCCCGGCCGTCGCTCCACGCCGCCTTGGGGTGCAGCCGGTAGCGCACGACCTGGCGGGGCTCGCGGTCGACGACCTCGGCCGACTCCAGGTAGTTCGGGTCGCGTTGGGCACGGCCGCGCGCGTCCAGGGTGAAGAGCGTGGGCAACACCGCGCCGGCCACCCGGTCGGTGCCGGCGTCGGCGTCGGCGTGGAAGGCGTTGAGGGTGGCGGGCCTGGTGTCCACGGCCCAACGCACCGTGCCCCGGCCGGACAGTTCGCTCCGGGCGGCGCCGGCGACGTCGTGCGAGACGGGGGCCGCCGCCGAGTCCGCTCCGCCACCACCGGAGCCGCAGCCGGCCAGTACGGGCAGCGGCAACAGCGCCCCGGCCGCGAGCAGTGCGACGCGGCGGCGGGTGCGGGCCGCCGATCCGCTCGTGACGCCGGAGACGGGCATGGCGGGTACCTCCGGGTGGCTTCGCCGCTCATCGGATGGACTGCCCACCCACTGAAGGCGACGACGCCGGACCCACCCCGCCGACACGGCGAGCCGAGCAGCAACGCCACCCGGCTGGCCTAGCCCATTCCGACCAGCGACGACGTGGCGTCCGGCCCCCGCCACCCGGGCGGCGTAGCGTGCCCGAACCGGGCCCACGCGCGGGGCTAGTGTTGAGGCGGGAGGGGCGCGATATGACCGGTGTGCGCCCAGAATCCCGGCAGATCTCTTCCCAACAGCGGGCGCGGCGCGCGACACTCGCTGTCGCATGAGTGTCGCCGTCCGCAACCGCGGAAGTGAGGACAAGTCATGTCCGTACACGATGATTTGACGGCCGTTCAGCGAAGTCTCGACGATCTGGTGCGCTCTGTCGGGCGCCTGGAACAGCACGTCGGGTCCGACAGTCTGGACGTCCGCAGAGTGCGTACCGACGCGGACCATCTCCGGGAGAGCGTCGCGCTGTTGCGCGCGGCGTCGCCCGCGGCGGCGGCCAGGCCGGAGCGGGTGCCCGTACCCGACACCCCGTACGACCGCTCGCTGTGGGTGGACGCCGAGGACGAGGGCCTCGGCTCCCGGGAGGGCCACGCCCCCTAGTGACGTCGCGGCACAGTCGGCGGGTCTGGGCCCGGGGCGGCGGCGCGCGCCACACGGCGTGTTCCGGGCCGCGCCACCACCGGGCCCCGACGCCCCGGGCAGGCCCCCGCCCCGTGGCGCGACCCGCCCCGCACCGCCCGCGCCGCGCACCTCCCGGAACACGGGTCGGCGCCGGCACACGACAGCCCCGCCCCGGCGCGCGCCCCGGCCCGTGGCGGGCCCGCGACCAGCGGGCACCCGGCGCGTGCGGCGCTGGGCGGCACCCCGCCCGACGGGTGCCGGCGCCGCGTACCGCCACCGGCCCGACGCCGGGGCGCGACCGCACGCCGTTGCCCGCCGCCCGGCGCGTACGCCACCCCGTGCGCGCACCCGCGCACCACCTCGCACGCGAGCCCCGACCTCGCACGCGAACCCCGATCTCCCGCGCGGCACCACCGACCCGCCGCCCGGCGGGTCGCCCCGTACCAACGTCCGCACACCGCACACCCCGCACCGCCCCCGGCACGCCCCAGCACCGGCACCCCGTCCAGCACCGCGCACCGCAGGTGCGCCGCTACCTCGCCACCGCGGAGTCTTCCTTGGCCACAGGCACCGATCCCCACGTCCGGACGGGAGGGCACGGCGTGCACGGGCCCTCGCGCGCCGCCATCCCGGAACGCCATCTGCGGACCGACCGGTGGTGGCTGCCGCCGGCGGCGTCCGCCGCCGGGCTGCTCGCCTTCATCGTGTACTCGACGTGGCGGGCGTTCGCCAACGCCGACTACTACGCCGCGCCCTACGTCTCCCCGTTCTACTCGCCGTGCCTGGCCGAGAACTGCGAGCCGATGCGCGACGGCCCCAACTGGGCGCTGCTGGGCTCCTGGTGGGGCCTGTCACCCTCGATCATCATCCTGATCCTGCCGCTGGGCTTCCGGCTGACCTGCTACTACTACCGCAAGGCGTACTACCGCGGCTTCTGGGCCTCGCCGCCGGCGTGCGCCGTGCCCGAGCCCCGGCAGAAGTACACCGGTGAGACCCGCTTCCCGCTGATCATGCAGAACGTCCACCGGTACTTCTTCTACGCGGCCGTGCTGGTCGCCAGCGTCCTGACCTACGACACGGTGCTGGCCTTCCGCGACGAGCACTACGCGTGGGGCCACATGGGCCTGGGCACGCTGGTGTTCGCCGCCAACGCCGTACTGCTGTGGGCGTACACCCTCTCCTGCCACTCGTGCCGGCACGTCATCGGCGGACGGCTCAAGCACTTCTCCCGGCACCCGGTGCGCTACCGGCTGTGGGGCCTGGTCGGGAAGCTGAACGCGCGGCACGCCAAGCTCGCCTGGTTCTCGCTGGTCAGCGTCGCGCTCGCGGACCTGTACGTCTACCTGCTGGCGAGCGGGGCCTTCGACGACCCGACGTTCTTCTAAGGATCACCGCCCACGGGACGGGCGGCAACGCGTCCGCGCACCGGGCGACCAGCGCCCCGGGAGCCGGGCGACTCCAAGGCTGCGAGAGGGAAACAAGAGACATGACGCAAGTCGAGCGGCAGGCGTGGGACGTCGTCGTGGTCGGCGCGGGCGGGGCGGGGCTGCGCGCCGCCATCGAGGCGCGGGAACAGGGCATGCGCACGGCCGTCATCTGCAAGTCCCTGTTCGGCAAGGCCCACACGGTGATGGCCGAGGGCGGTATCGCGGCCAGCATGGGCAACGTCAACGAGGGCGACAACTGGCAGGTGCACTTCCGCGACACGATGCGCGGCGGGAAGTTCCTGAACCACTGGCGGATGGCCGAGCTGCACGCGCGCGAGGCGCCCGACCGGGTCTGGGAGCTGGAGACCTGGGGCGCGCTGTTCGACCGCACACCCGACGGCCGGATCTCCCAGCGCAACTTCGGCGGTCACGAGTACCCGCGCCTGGCCCACGTCGGCGACCGCACCGGACTCGAACTCATCCGCACCCTCCAGCAGCGGATCGTGGCCCTGCAACAGGAGGACCAGCGCGAGTTCGGCGACCACGAGGCGCGGCTCAAGGTCTTCCAGGAGTGCACGGTCACCCGCGTCCTCAAGGAGGACGGGCCGGCGGACGAGGCCGAGCGGCGGGTGGCGGGCGTCTTCGGGTACGAGCGCGAGTCGGGCCGCTTCTTCGTCATCGAGGCGCCGTCGGTGGTGCTGGCCACCGGCGGCATCGGCAAGTCCTTCAAGGTGACGTCGAACTCGTGGGAGTACACCGGGGACGGGCACGCGCTCGCGCTGCTCGCTGGCGCCCCGCTGATCAACATGGAGTTCGTGCAGTTCCACCCGACGGGCATGGTCTGGCCGCCGTCGGTCAAGGGCATCCTGGTCACCGAGTCGGTGCGGGGCGACGGCGGGGTGTTGCGCAACAGCGACGGCAAGCGGTTCATGTTCGACTACATCCCGGACGTCTTCAAGGACAAGTACGCCCTCACCGAGGACGAGGGCGACCGCTGGTACGAGGACCCGGACCACAACCGCCGCCCACCCGAGCTGCTGCCCCGCGACGAGGTGGCCCGCGCCATCAACGCCGAGGTCAAGGCCGGTCGCGGCTCGCCGCACGGCGGGGTCTACCTCGACGTGTCCACCCGGATGCCGGCCGAGACCATCAAGCGGCGGCTGCCCTCCATGCACCACCAGTTCAAGGAGCTGGCGGACGTGGACATCACCGCCGAGCCCATGGAGGTCGGCCCGACCTGCCACTACGTCATGGGCGGCGTCGAGGTCGACCCGGACACGGCGGCGGCCAGCGGCGTACGGGGGCTGTTCGCGGCCGGCGAGGTCGCCGGCGGCATGCACGGCTCCAACCGGCTGGGTGGCAACTCGCTGTCCGACCTGCTGGTCTTCGGCCGGCGCGCGGGCCTGCACGCGGCGCGACACGCCACGGCCAGCGGCACCGACCGGCCGGTGGTCGCCGCCGCGCAGATCGCGGCGGCCGAGGCGGAGGCACTACGACCCTTCAGCGCCGAGGAGGCCGCCGGGACCGCGTCCGAGGGGCCGGTGGAGAACCCGTACACCCTGCACCAGGAACTCCAGCAGGCCATGAACGACCTGGTGGGCATCATCCGTCGGCACGAGGAGATGGCCGAGGCGCTCAACCGGCTGGCCGGGCTGCGGGCGCGGGCCCGCCGCGCGGGCGTGGAGGGGCACCGGCAGTTCAACCCGGGCTGGCACCTGACACTCGACCTGCGGAACATGCTGCTGGTCAGCGAGTGCGTCGCGCGGGCGGCGCTGGAACGTACGGAGAGCCGTGGCGGGCACACCCGCGACGACCATCCGGGCATGGACCGCCACTGGCGCCGGGTGAACCTGACCTGCCGGCTGGCGGACGCGACGGGCCCGGCCACGGCCGGCCCGGTGGACCCGGGCGCCGGGCAGATCGACCTGGGGCGGCACACGACCTCGCCGGTCAGGCCGGACCTGCTGGGGCTCTTCGAGAGGGACGAACTGGTGAAGTACCTGACGGATGAGGAGCTGGACCGGTGAGCTACCAGGCGCACTTCAGGGTGTGGCGCGGCGACGCGGACGGCGGCGGGCTGCGCGACTTCACCGTCGAGGTCAACGAGGGCGAGGTGGTGCTGGACATCATCCACCGGCTCCAGGCCACCCAGGCCCCCGACCTGGCGGTCCGCTGGAACTGCAAGGCCGGCAAGTGCGGTTCGTGCAGCGCCGAGATCAACGGCCGGCCCCGGCTGCTGTGCATGACGCGGATGTCGGTCTTCGAGCCGAGCCAGACGATCACGGTGACGCCGATGCGGGCCTTCCCCGTGCTGCGGGACCTGGTCACCGACGTGTCGTTCAACTACGCCAAGGCCCGCGAGGTCCCCGCGTTCGTGCCGCCGGCGGAGCTGGGGCCGGGCGAGTACCGGATGGCCCAGGAGGACGTGGAGCGCTCGCAGGAGTTCCGCAAGTGCATCGAGTGCTTCCTGTGCCAGGACACCTGCCACGTGGTGCGCGACTTCGACGAGAACAAGGCCGCGTTCGCCGGGCCGCGTTTCCTGATGCGGGTCGCCGAGCTGGACATGCACCCGCTGGACGCCGCCGAGGAGGCCGGCCTCGACCGCAAGCGCACCGCCGTGGAGGAACACGGCCTGGGCTACTGCAACATCACCAAGTGCTGCACCGAGGTGTGCCCGGAGGGCATCCGGATCACCGACAACGCGCTGATCCCGCTCAAGGAGCGGGCGGTGGACCGCAAGTACGACCCGCTGGTGTGGCTGGGCAGCAAGATCAGGCGCCGCGGCCAGTGAGCCCGCCCACGGCGCGGGCCCATCCCGCGCCGTGGCGCCCCGCCATCCACCGCGCCGTACGCGGGCCCGCGCGCCGATCCCCTCGTCTGCGGCGTACGCCTCACACGCCACCGCGCCCGCCCCAACTCCCTTTGTGATAGGGGTACTTGGGGCGGGCGCGCGGGGGTCAGAACATGCTGAGCAGCGCCTCGGAGGCGTCCACGCCGCTCGCCTCGCCGCTGGGTAGCGGCAGTTCGAACCAGACCGTCTTGCCGCGTGGCGTGCGCCGGCTGCCCCAGGCCGCGCTGAGCAGGCCGACCAGTTGCAGGCCGCGCCCGCCCTCGTCGGTGTCGCGGGCCCGGCGGCGGCGCGGTTGCACCAGCCCGCTGTCCCACACCTCGCACACCAGGTTCCGGTCGAGCAGCAGCCGGACCCGGATCTCGCCGCCCTGCTTGGCCGGCGGTACGCCCATCTCGCCGTACCGCAGCGCGTTCGTCACCAGCTCGCTGACCAGCAACTCCGCCGTGTCCACCAGCGGTTCCAGGCCCCATTCGCGCAACTGGTGGCAGGCCAGTTCGCGGGCCAGGCCCACCGACCTGGGCTCGCGCGGCAGCCGCCAGTCACCGACCGAGGCGGCGGGCAGCCCCTGCGTCCGCGCCATCAGCAGGGCCGTGTCGTCCTCGCCGTGGTGGGTGTCGAGGGCGTTCAGCACGTGGTCGCAGAGACTCTCCAGCGGGTTGACGTCCTCCGGCGTGACCGGCGGGTCGGTCAGGGCGGCGCGCAGCGCGTCCAGGCCGACGTCCAGGGAGTGGTCGCGCGACTCGACGAGCCCGTCCGTGTACAGCGCGAGCAGCGCCCCGTCCGGTAGCTCGAACTCCTTCTCCTCGAAGGGCTCGCCGCCCACACCGAGCGGCATCCCCGGTGGCAGCTCCACCAGGCGCGGCGGGCCGCCACGCGGCACGAGCACCGGCGGCAGGTGCCCGGCGTTGGCGATGGTGCAGCGCCGGGTGACCGGGTCGTACACCGCGTACACGCAGGTAGCCAGGTATATCTCGGACAGGTCGGAGTCGCCGGCGGCGCCCCGGGAGCCGGCCGAGCGGCTGGTGCCGGGCGCGCCGAGGCCGTGCGCGATCTCGTCGAGCGCGGTCATCACCTCGGCCGGCTCCAGGTCGAGCATCGCCAACGTGCGTACGGCGGTGCGCAGTTCGCCCATGGCCACGGCCGCGCGCAGGCCGCGCCCCATCACGTCGCCGACAACCAGCGCGGTGCGGTGTCCGGGCAGTTCGATGACGTCGTACCAGTCGCCGCCGACCTCGGTGGCCTCACTGCCGGGCAGGTAGCGACAGGCGATGTCGAGGCCGGCCGCCTCCGGGGCGCCGGGGGGCAGCAGGCTGTGTTGGAGGATGAGCGCGCGCTCGTGCTCGCGGCGGTAGAGGCGGGCGTTGTCGATGCTGACGGCGGCGCGGGCGGCGAGTTCGACCGCCAGCGCGGTGTCCCGCTCCCCGAACGGCTCGCTGCCCTTCGTCCGGGAGAACTGGGCCAGCCCCACCACGGTGTCCCGGGCCACCATCGGCACCGCGAGCGTGGACTGGACGACCGCGCCGAGCTCGGGTCCGGCGTCGGGGTCGCCGCCACCGTCCCGGCCGGGGATGACCCGCACCTGCGCGGTGCTCAGGGCGGTGGCGCAGGGCGAGTGCGGCGCGTACCGGTGGACCTCGCCGACCTGCACCGGCCGCCGGCCGGCCGCGCGCCGCGCCCGGCTCGGGTAGGTCGCGCGCGAGCGGGCGTCGCCGGGTCCGTACGGGCCGGCCTGGCCGTTCGGCTCGCCGTCGTCGCTCTTGTCGCGCGGGCCGAGCGGGCTGTTCGCGTCGTGCGCGTCGTCGGTGGCGCGCGCGTAGCCGGGGTACGCGCGCGGGCCGGGCCCGCTCGCGCCGGGGGTCCGGGCGGGGAGCGGGCCGCCGGATATGCGGGCGCCGGGCGGCGGGCCGTCGTCGGTGGCCTCCGCGCCGGTGAAGCGGGCCGCGTCGGGGCCCGGTCCGGCCGGGCCCGGGGCCGTGGCGTGGCTGGCGGCGCCGGGGATGCCGAGGCCGATGGGGCCGGCCAGGTCGTCGGGCTCGGGCACGGGGTAGCCGGAGAGCGCGACCGGACCGTCGGAGACGGCGCTGGCGAAGGCGACCCGGCGCAGCGGCGCGCTGCCGTTGGCGCTGCCGCCGGCCCGTCCGCGACCCGAACCCGAACCACGGGTGGCGGCCCACAGCTCGGGCGCCGCCTCGTCGCCGACCAACAGGCCCTGGTAGAGGTCGACGGAGGCCAGGTCGCAGAACTGCGGCACGGCCACGGCCAGCAGTTCGCGGGCGGTGGTCTCCAGGTCGAGCGAGGTGCCGATGCGGGCGCCGGCCTCGTTCAGCAGCGCGAGGTTGCGCCGTACGCCCGCCGCCTCCTGCTCGGCGCGGCGACGGCCGGTGATGTCGATGACCAGCCCGGCGACGCCGATCGGCCGCCCGGAGCCGGCGTGCAGCCGGTAGAAGGAGACCTGCCAGCGGTGTCGCTCGCTCTCGCCGTACCGCGTGCCGACGATCTGCATTCCGGTGACCGGCGTGCCGGTCTCGATGACGCGGCGCAGCGAGGCGCTGAACCGGTCGGCCTCGCCGCGCGGCAGGAAGTCGTACGGGTTGCGGCCACGGTGCCAGGCGACGGGACGGCCGAAGGCGCGGGCGAAGGACTCGTTGACCCGCACCAGCCGCAGCCGGGTGTCGGTGAAGAAGAAGCCCAGCGGAGATTGACCGAAAACGGCCTGCGAGGCCGCGAGGTCGGTCTCGATCTGACGCAGCGCGCCGACGTCCACCGCGATACACAGCGCGGAGCGCTCGCCCAGTTCGTTGCGGGCGGGCATCAGGTAGATCTCGGCGAGCCCGTACGGTTCGTCGCCGCTCCCGTAGCGCGGGTCGCGGTCTCCCGTGCGGCCGGTGGCCGTGGCCCCGGGTGTCCCGAAGTGCGGGCAGTCGTCGTCGCCCGCGCCCCGCTGGCCGGGCAGGGCGGGCACCTCGGGGGCGGCGGGCGGTACGTCGGCGGCCGGCGGGCGCGCGGCGGGGGGCGGCGCGGGCGCGCCGGCGACGGGCCGGTCGGGGGGCGGGGGCGCGGGGGTCGGGGCGGTCGCGTGCGGGCGGGCGGCGTCGGGCGCGGGGGCGCGCTCCGGGCGCAGATAGGGCACGAGGCCGGTCCACTCCCGGCCGTCGAGCAGTTCGGCGATCTTGCGGTGGCCCTGTTCGCGCAGTTCGCGCGGGACGAAGACCTCCACCGGGTCGCGGCCGATCGCCTCCTGGGCCGATACGCCCAGGAGTTCGGCGGCGCGCTCGCTCCACTGCTCCACGCGTCCGTCGGGGCCGATCGAGAAGGAGGCGACCTGGACATGGTCGTAAAGGGAGCCCGGCGGGCCGCTCTGCCACATCGGTGCCGAAATCGGTGCGATCTCCGTTCCGTCGGGCGTTCCCGCCCCCGCTGGCATGTCGCTCACTGCCCGTCTCCTCCGGCTCAGGTGCTAGGACCGGCCCAGAAGGCCGAGTATCCAGCACTCCAGCCAATCCCTGCACGGCCTTCACGATCACAGCACGGTCTCGACGCACTCTCGTGCGACGTGGCGATCGCGAACGCTCGACCAGCCGTCCACGGGTCCAGCACGGGCCCGTTCGGGCTTCAGTGGCCCCCCATCGGACCCACATCGGCCCCCGAGGGGCATGGCGTGTCGGCCAGGCTCCCCGTCGCCGCGACGCGTCCCGCCGACCGCTCATCGCGGCAGGCCAGGCCGTTTCGCAGACCGCTGCTGCCTGACTCCTCACCAGGCAGACCCGACTCTAACCAGACAGTTCGGGGACGTGACCAGCCCGGTGGGTTCACCTACCGGCGCACGCGCCCCACACGTTGCGCCCGCGCCCGCACTCCCCGCTCCCCGTACGCGCCCTTCCCGCCACCGCCTCGCACCGGCCGGCCCACCCCGCGACCGCCCCCGCCGCCGGCCCGTCGCCCACCCGCCCGGCACCGTTCACCCGCCTCCCCGCACGCCACACCACCCCCTCGCATGCCTCCCCACCCCACCGCACCGGCATGCGGTCCGGTGCCGTCACCCGGCCGGAACGCCACGGCCACGCGGCCCACCCGCGCGGGACGTCACGCGCCCCTCGCCGCCCGTGGCGACGGGGGCGGGGCCCGACGGCGGGCGCACGGTCGCGGCGCGGGCCGGGCGGGCGGGCGCGGTCGCGGCGGGCGGGTAAAGGGGTCGCGCCGACGGGCGCGGCGCGAGCGAACGCGGAGACGGGCGGCCGGCGACGGGAACAGGAGGTGGGGCGGTACGGCGAGCGCTGGCGGGGCGGTGGGGCTGGCGGGTGTGGGTGGAGCGGGGACGGCAGGGCGGCCGGGGCGGCGCGCGGTCGCGGCGGCGGGGCGGCTGACCCGGTGTGGCGGCTGGCGTGGTGGCGCGGCCTGCGGGATGCGGGTGCCCGGCGACGGGAGGCGGGGCGCCGGTGGTGGTGGCCCTGGCCGACAGCGGGGTGGCGCGGCCGGCCAGGTGGCGGGGCGCCCGGCGACGCGGTGTGGGGCCCCGGTAGGGGTGGCCCTCGCCGACAGCGGGGTGGCGCGGCCGGCGGGGGGTGGCAGTGGCCGGAGGGGGCCGACGGTGGCCGGCGGCGGCGGTCGGACGCGGTGACCAGCGGAGGTCGGTGGCGGGGTCGCGCGCGGCGTACGGAACGTGGCGCGGGCCCGATGCGGGGATGCGGCGGAGAGGGCCGGCGCGGGGCCCGGTGGCGGAGAGGTGTGGTGACGGGAGGCGGCGAGGGGTGGCGCGGGTGAGGTGGGCTCAGGGGGCGCCGGGGAGGGTGAGTTCGAACCAGACCGTCTTGCCGACCGTGCCACGGCGCGTGCCCCAGCGCCGGGACGCGCAGGCCACCAGCTGCAACCCGCGCCCGCCCTCGTCCTCGGGGGCGGCGTCGCGCTCCCGGGGCGGGTCCTCCAGCGGGTCCGACACCTCGACCAGCAACGCCCGCCCCCCGGCGTCGGGCAGCGGGCGGAAGTACATGCGGACGCCGATCGGGCCGCTCGCGTACCGCAGCGCGTTGGTCACCAGCTCGCTGACCAGCAGGACCGTCACGTCGGTGATCGCCGCGAGGCCCCACTCCGCCAGCGCGTCGCGCACCAGCTCCCGGGCCTGGCGCACGGAGTCGGGCGCCGCGGGAAAGCTCCACTCGGCGAACCCGGGCGTGGACGCCACGGCCCCTGCGCTGTCGTTCACGCCCGCCACTTCCCCTCGACGCCGAAGAACCCCATCGATTTGTCCGCGTTAGACGGGGTTAGTCACCACATACCCGATATTCGGGTGGACCTATCGTCCGCATGTCGACGGGGTGCCACGATCGGCGTACGGCGGGCCGTTGAGGCCCTCGCCGCGCTCGGTGGGCCGGGCGGGACGCGGGTCCGCCGACTGCCGTCACCGCGTGCGCCGGCGTACGACAGATGGCCCACGACGGTCGGGCGCGCGAGCTCAGCCCGTCGAGCGCGGCTCGCGGTCGGCGTCCGGAGACGGGCGTACGGGGAGCTCCGCCAGACGGCGCAGCACCGCGGCGACCGCGGGGCGATCCTGGTCGAGCCAGTCCACGGAGGCGACGTCGGCCGGGTCGGCCGGGTCCAGCCAGCGCAGCGCGTCGTGGTCCTGGAGGGGGCGCGGCTCTCCCGAACGCAGCCGGACCAGCCACACCCACAGCACGTATCCCGGCTTCAGGGGCCACGCGCCGGGGACGCGCTCCAGCGGCTCGACCGGCACGCCCAGTTCTTCGCGCAACTCGCGCACCAGGGCGCACGGCGGTGCCTCGCCGGGCTCGACCTTGCCGCCGGGCAACTCCCAGCGCCCGGCGAGTTCGGGTGGGGCGCTGCGGCGCGCGGCCAACAGCCGCCCACGGTCGTACACGGCACCGGCCACCACCACGCGTTCGCTCACGCCGGCACCCTAGCCGCCCCGGGGCGGCCGACCCGCCGCGCGGTCGCGGCGCGTGGGGGCCGTCGCCCTCGGGGCGTGCCGGCTCGCTGGGGCGGGGGTGCGCTGGGGTGGGGTTCCCGCTACTGACCTGCGCGCTCGGGGAGTCGCGCGGTGCGGGGAGGGTGATGCGGTCGTTCCGTGCGGCCCCGCGCTCGGTGTCCAGGGGTCGCGGCGCCTGGAACCTCGCGGTGCTTGGGATGTCGCGGTGATGCGGGTCGCGCCGTGCTTCGGGTCGCGCGCTCGGGGCTCTGGCGCGTCGGATGGCTCGGGCGCGCTAGGCGGTGCGGCGTGGGGTGCCGGTGCGCTCCACCACGTAGAGCTGGCTGGTGCCGCGTGCGTGCAGTCGGTCGGCCACCTGCTCGGCCTCGGTCCTGGTGGCGTACCGCCCGACGCGGTAGCGGTTGCCGTTGTCGTCCTGGCGGACGACCAGCCACGGCAGCGTCGGCCCGGGGCCGCTCTCAGTCATCCCGCACCCCCTCGCTCGGCCGGTCGTCCCCCGGCGCGCGCCCTCGGAACTCATTCTGGGAAACCACAGTCCGCATATGCCCGAGCCTACGCCCGACCCTTACGCAGCGGATACGGATTCTCACCAAGAGGTACGCATCCGGCCACGGCGAGCCCCACCGGGCGGGCCCGGCACCGGGTCGGCGGCCCACCGTCCGCCCCGGCACACATCGCCACATCCGATGCGATAGCGGGGTCGGGACGCGGTCCGGCGGGCGGATCGGGTGGGCCGCGCGGCGGGCGGCGGGAGGGGCCCGGGTCAGCGGACCGGCAGGTGGTAGGCGATGCGGTAACGGTCGGCCGAGGTGACCACGTCGGCGGTCTCCACGGGCCGTCCGCCCGCGTAGTACGTACGGGAGATGACCAGAACCGCGTGCCCGGGGACACCACCGAGGGAGTGCATCTCCTCGGCCAGACCGGGACGCGCGCCGACCTCCTCCACGACGTTGTCCACCACCAGGTCGATGGCCGCCATCCGGTCCACCACGCCACGCCCCGCCAGCGGGCCCTCCTCCGGCAGCAGCACCGGCGTGCGCGCCGTGACGGCCAGCGGCTCCCAGGAGGTGGAGAGCATGGCGGGCTCGGTGGCGGCCCGGAACAGGTACTTGGTGCGCATCACGCGCTCGCCCGGCTCGATGAGCAGGCGGGCGGCGATGTCCGAGGTGGCCTCCTCCTGGACGCTGCTGGACTCCCAGGTGCCGGGCACGGTCTCGTCGGCCTGCTCCTGCCGGAAGGGGGTGCAGTCGGCGACGGTGCGGTATCCCGTGCGGATCAGGCGGCGCGGGACGGGCCGCTCGCGCACGTACGTGCCGGAGCCGGAGCGGCCTTCGACCAGGCCCTCGGCCATGAGTACCTTGCGCGCCTCCAGGGCGACCGTGTCGGAGACCCCGTACTCCTCGCGGATGCGGGCCTGCGAGGGCAGGCGGGTGTGGGGCGGCAGGTCACCGGCGACGATCTTCTGCCGGAGGTCACCCGCCACGCGGAGATATGCGGGCTGCTCGCCAAAGGCCACGGCCCCTCCCAACAGGTCCCAGGGGGTTAACAGACCGCATCAGCTTGGCAACCCTCCGCGAACACCGGCAAGCTTTGGGCTATGAATCACCCGATGTGATGCATTGCTGGTCAGGAATGGACCGCGACCATACGTTTCCGCTAGGCGAGCCCCGCGCACGCCCGCCCGTACGCCATCGCCGACCCCACCCGCTCCCGCCGCGACCGCCCCCGCGCCAACGCCCCGCGACCGCCCGCGCACCGCCACCACCTCGCGCACGAACGCCGACACACGCGGGCCACGACCGGGCGGACCGACCCCGGCGGGCGGGGTGGGCGCGTCGGCCGTGGCGGGTCACGGGCCAGCGGTCGGGGTGGGGTGGCGGCTTCCGGGCGCGGGCCGAGGTGACGGCGGGGTGGGGCGGGGGTGGGTCAGTGGTCGCGGTAGGCGGCCTGGTGGGCCATGGTGGAGAGTTCGCCGGCCCACCCGGGGGCGATGTCCGCGGCCCGGACCGCCTCACAGGCGACCTTCACCCGCTCCTCGATGACGGACTCGACCCGGTCCCTGATGCCGGTGGCGACCAGCGTCGCGTACAGCTCGTCCGGGTCGGTGCCGGCCAGGTCGTCGCCGACCAGGTGGCTGACGGCGGGCTCGTCGCGCAGCGCGAAGGACATCAGCAGCGTCATCTTGTGCTGGCGGAAGTCGAGTTGGCTGGGCTTGCCCGTGGAGTCGCTGTCCCCGAAGGCGTCCAGCAGGTCGTCCCGGAACTGGAACGCCTCGCCGACCGCCAGGCCGTACTCCTCGAACGCCGCCAGCGTCCCCGGGTCGCCGCCGGCGAGCAGCCCGCCCAGGGCCAGCGGGCGGGAGATGGTGTAGCGGCCGGACTTGAACAGGGCGATGTGGCGGGCCAGTTCGGGGTCGGGGTGGAAGCGGGCCGCAGCCCTGATGTCCAGGTACTGCCCGGCCATCAGCTCCGTGCACAGCTCGCCCCACACCCCCACGACCCGTGGCGGCGCCCCGGCGGCGAGCCGGTTGGCGTAGGTCAGGGCCAGGTCGCCGGCGAGCACGGCGACGCCCTCGCCGTAGCGGCGGGGCTCGCCGCGCCAGCCCTGGCTGCGGTGCAGTTCGGCGTGGGCCACGTGGGCGGTGGGCTTGTTGCGGCGCAGCTCGGAGGCGTCCATCACGTCGTCGTGCAGCAGCGCGAAGGTGTGCAGGGCCTCCAGGGCGGCGGCCACGTCCACGACCTCGGGCGCGCTCGGGTCGCCGCCCGCCGCGAGGTAACCGGCCGCGCAGAAGGCGGGCCGCAGCCGCTTGCCGCCGCTGAAGACGACCTCGGCGATGGCGTCCACCAGGGCGACCGAGTCGGGGTTGGCGGCGTGCCACTCGCGGCGCTCGGCCGCGAGCAGCGCCTCCAGTCTGACCTGCACCCCGCCGAGTAACAGCTCCAGTCCGGCGCGGGCTGCGGTCGGGTCCTCGGCCGTGGCCGCGGAGGTCTTGGACACGGTTCCGGTCACGGCGTCTCCCTGGTAACGGGGCGAACGGGGCTGGCTCGTCGGGCGGGTCGGCGACCTACTGCCCGCGCTGCGGGCCGGTGTGAGCGAAGAGGCTGCCGGGGATGGAGAAGACCACGTCCTCGGTGGTGGTGGTCACGCTGCCGACGTCCCCGTAACCCAACTCCTTCAACCTGTCCACCAGTTCCTGCACCAACACCTCCGGTGCGCTGGCTCCGGCGGTGACGCCGACGGCGCTCACGCCCTCCAGCCACCGCTCGTCCAGCTTGGAGACGTCGTTGACCAGATAGGACTGAGTGCCCTGACGGATGGCGACCTCGACCATGCGGACCGAGTTGCTGGAGTTGTCGGAGCCGACGACGAGCACCAGGTCGGACTGGGCGGCGATGTCCTTGACCGCGTTCTGCCGGTTCTGACTGGCGTAGCAGATGTCGTCGCTGCCGGGCCCCTTGATGTCGGGGAAGCGGCGGGTGAGCTCGTCGATGATGTCCCTGGTCTCGTCCAGCGACAGCGTGGTCTGGGTGAGGTAGGACAGGACGGTTCCGGGGGCGAACTCCAGGCGGCTCGCGTCCTCGACGGTCTCGACCACGATCGTGTCGTCGGGCGCCTCGCCCACCGTGCCCTCGACCTCCTCGTGGTTGGCGTGACCGATCAGGAGGATCTTCTTGCCCGATTCCGCCGAGCGCCGGGCTTCCTGGTGCACCTTGGACACCAGCGGGCACGTCGCGTCGATCACCTTGAGGTCGCGGTGCTCCGCATTTCCCCGGACCGCCGGCGACACGCCGTGTGCGGAAAACACGCAGATCGCGCCCTCGGGCACCTCGTCCTCGGAATCGACGAATCGCGCGCCCTGCTTCTCCAGTTCACTTACAACATGCTGGTTGTGCACGATCTGCTTACGTACGTAAACCGGAGCCCCGTACAGTTCCAGGGCCTTCTCCACCATGCCGATCGCGCGATCGACACCGGCACAGAATCCCCGGGGCTCGGCCATGATGATTCGCTTCCCCCGCTGCTGCGGGGACGTGAGCGTGGTGTCACTTACCGAAGGCATCGACTGCTCCCTGCAGGCATCGAGTACATCGAGCGGCCAGAAAGATCTGACGTTCTCAATTCTTGGTGTCCGGTGTACGCGAGCGATATAGCAGACTCCTGTCACAAACAATTGCCGCGCAGGTCAACAGTGTTTTATGCCCGACGGCCGACGGGCGACACCCGACGCCGCCCGGCCCGCGTCACGGCCTCCGGGCGGAGCGGCGCGACGCGGGCGGGGGTGGGTCAGCTCGCGTGGACGTACAGCAGGTTCCCCACACATAGCAGGACCGCGCCCAGACGGTGGATCTGGATGCCCAGCATGCGGGCAGCCAGCGGGTTGCCGCGTACGACGCCGGCGCGCAGCTGGGCGCCGCGCAGCACGAACACCGGTGCGAGCAGCAGCAGGAACCAGCCGGGCACCGCGTCCACGGCGATCGCGACCACCGTGGACACCAGCCCGATCAGGCTGACCGCGACGAGGAAGGCGTGGTAACCCTTGGCGCTGGTCATGGTGGCCACGTTGACCCGGCCGACCTTGCGATCGCCCTCCAGGTCGTTCATGTTCGAATACGCGGCGACCTGGAGAGCCCACGCGCCGAACAGAATCGTCTCCCACCCGATCAGTCCGCTGACCTCTCCGGTCAGCAGGGCGTACGGCATCAGGACGACCATGCCGGTGGTGCCGATCATCAGCACCTCCTGGCCGCCCCGGTAGCTGAGCTTGAGGCCGTAGGAGTACTGCACCGCGCTGGCCGCGACCACCAGCAGCAGCACCAGCAGCCACCCGGGCCGGTGCGGCGCGACCAGCGCGGCGGCGCCCCAGCAGCCGGTGCCGACCAGGACCGCGCCCCAGCCGAACACCTGTGCCTGACGCACAGTCAGCGCCCCGGACAGCAGCGGCTTGCGGGCCAGGTCGCGCAGCTGTCCGGTCTCGGGCGTGTAGTTCTGCGCGTCACTGCCGTCCCGCAGCCCGGTCAGGTCGTCGAAGGTGACCGTGGCGGCGAAGATCGCCACCTGGCCGACGAGGAAGAACAGCAGGGTCGCCCCGGTCGACGCCTCCCACAGCAGCGGGCCGGGCAGCGCGCACCAGACGATCAGTACGCACAGGTCATAGTCGAAAAAGGCGAACTTACCCAGTTTGACGTAGGCGTGAAAACGCCCGTTGCGCCGCACGGGATTAGTGGTGTCTACCGCCATCAGAAGTGTCCCCCCGTATCGAAGATGCGGGGGCTCTCCCATGGCCGACCTGGCGGCGCGCGCACCTTCTGGGTTCCGTCGCGGCCACGGCCGCTCGTCCAGATTCCAAGGGATTGTCACGCTAGGAAGTGCAGGAACCTGCTGGCCATAGCAATTCAGTGCGCACGGAAGTGGCGCCACAGGCAATCAATTGCCATACGCCTACGTCCCCCGACGGCCGTAGCGTGGACGCCGCACCAGGGTCTCACCGTACCCTCTCCTCCTCAAGCACACGACGAACTCCCTGACCGTGGTCGCCGTTCCACGGAATTCCGCGCGGGCAGCGCCGCCCGCGCGCCAGTAATGGAGGTGCATTTTGACTTCTCGCTCGCAGTCCGGGGCAAGCGGCACGCCGCTCCTCGACCGGATCAGCGGCCCCGCGGACGTCCGCGGCCTCGCGCCCCACGAGCTGCCCGCCCTGGCCAGCGAGATCAGGGAGTTCCTGGTGGAGGCCGTGTCCAGGACCGGCGGACACCTCGGGCCCAACCTGGGCGTGGTGGAGCTGACCATCGCACTGCACCGGGTCTTCGACTCGCCCCGCGACCGGCTCCTGTGGGACACCGGTCACCAGTCGTACGTGCACAAACTCCTCACCGGTCGCAAGGACTTCGACCGGCTGCGCAGCCGTGGCGGCCTCTCCGGCTACCCCTCGCAGGAGGAGTCCGACCACGACGTGATCGAGAACTCCCACGCCTCGACCGCCCTCTCCTACGCCGACGGCTTCGCCAAGGCGCACCGACTGCGCGGCTTCACCGACCGGCACGTCGTCGCCGTCATCGGGGACGGCGCCCTCACCGGCGGCATGGCCTGGGAGGCGCTCAACAACATCTCCGCCTCCAAGGACCTGCCGCTGGTCATCGTCGTCAACGACAACGGCCGCTCCTACGCGCCCACCCGGGGCGGACTCGCCGAACACCTCACCACCCTGCGCACCACCCAGGGGTACGAGCGCTTCCTGGAGTGGGGCAAGGACCGGCTGCGCGGCACCCCCGTCATCGGCGGCCCGCTGCTGGACACCCTGCACGGCGCGAAGAAGGGCCTCAAGGACGTCGTCGCCCCCCAGGGCCTCTTCGAGGACCTGGGCCTGAAGTACATCGGACCCGTCGACGGCCACGACACCGCACAGGTCGAGTCGGCCCTGCGCCGGGCGCGCTCCTTCGGCGGGCCGGTCATCGTGCACTGCATCACCCAGAAGGGCAAGGGCCACGCCCCGGCCGAACAGCACGAGTTGGACCAGTTCCACGCCATCGGCGCGGTCTCCGCGAAGAAGAAGCCCGCCGGCCCGTCGTGGACCTCCGTCTTCTCCGACGAGATGGTCCGGTTGGGGCGCGAGCGTGAGGACGTGGTGGGTATTACCGCGGCCATGCTGCAGCCCGTGGGGTTGGAGGCGTTCGCGAAGGCGTTTCCGGATCGGGTCTTTGATGTGGGGATCGCGGAGCAGCATGCGGTGACGTCGGCGGCGGGGTTGGCGTTGGGTGGGGTGCATCCGGTGGTGGCGGTGTACGCGACGTT
>NZ_JBHVJC010000065.1:0-11351 GCF_042799315.1 Streptomyces sp. NPDC057702
CGGCCCGTACGACCCCCAGCGGGGGCGTACGGGCCGCGCCGCGTTGTCGCTGGTCGGAGCCGGTCGGGGCGCGGCTGGCGAGCCGGACGGCGCGCCGGTCTGCGGCGCGTTCCGCCGCCGGCCCTCAGTCGCAGAACGCCTCGCGCACGGCCTCGTAGCGGCTGGTCCACCACACGGCGAGCGCGGCCACGGCGGGGAACTGCGGGTCGGCCCGGCAGTCGCCGCGCTGGTAGCGCCAGCGCAGTATCCAGAAGTCGTTGAGCCGCTCCCACCACACCCGGTGCACGGCCGCCGACAGCTCCTGCGGGCTGGCGCCGGTCGCGGCGCGGTAGCCACGGGCGTACGGGCGGACCTTGGCCAGCGCGAGGGTGCCGGCGGGGCGGACGAAGAAGATCGCGGCGGCGCGCACGGCCTCCTCGGCGCGCGGCTGGACGTCCAGCCGGTCCCAGTCCACGATCGCGGCCGGTTCGGTGCCCCGGTAGAGCAGGTTCAACGGGTGGAAGTCGCCGTGCACCCAGCCCGAGGCGGGAATGGTGGCGGGGGTCGGGCGGCGGTGGGCGTGCCGCTCGATGAGCGCGCGGCGTTCGAGGAGACGGTGCTCGGCGAGTGCGTCGAACGCGTCGCGCGGGCGCCTGCGGCGGGCCAGCGCCAGCAGGTCGTCGATGAGCGCGAAGGTCTCCACCGGGTCGGCCGCCGCCAGCGTCCCGGGCCGGGCCCGGCTCCACGGAGCGGCCGGCGACGGCGACTCGGGCCCGGCTGCCGCGCGCTCCACGGGTCGCGCCGCGAGCCGGGACTCCGGGGGCGCGGGGGCCCTCGGCGGGACCGGCCGGCGCGGCGGGTCGGCGCCCTGGGCGGGGATGCCCGGCTGGGCCGGGACCGCGAGCGGCGGGGAGGCCGCCGCCTGGGTGGGACCAGGCGCACGGGGCGTACGAGATGTGTGAGGTGGGTGGGGCGGGTGCGTGCCAGGGGCCTGGTGGGCCGCTGAGGGCGCTGTGAGGGGCCTGGGAAGGGCCGCGGAGCGGGGGGCGGGCAGTCGTGGGCCGGCGGGCTCCGGGCGGGGCTGCGGGACGCTCAGGGCGCGAGCGCTGGCGCGGTCCGTGGCGCGGGGCGCGGCGGGCTCGGGCCCGGGGCCGCCCGGACCGGTGGCGGGGCCGGCCCCGGCGGGGTCGGCCAGCGACGCCACGGGGCCGGCCGGGAGCTGAGCGGGACAGGCGGGACCGGCCAGCGGACAGGTGGGCCAGGCGGGACCGGCCGGCAGCGCGACGGGACCGGCCGGCAGCGCGAGGGGGCTGGTCAGGAGGCTGGCGGGGCTCGCCGGTGGGGCGATGGGGCGGGCCGGAAGGACGGCGGGGCCGGGCCGGGGCGCGAGGGGGTCGGTCGGGAGGGTGGCCGGCTCGGCGCGCATCACGCGGTCGAGGCAAACGTGGACGAGGCCGAGCAGGGTGCCGAGCCGCCGGCTCTGCGGGGCGGTGAGGTCGCCGCCGTCGCGGTGCACGCCGTCGACCCAGGGGTGCAGGGCGTAGCAGCGCCCGCCGACGACGGTGACGGTGGTGCCGTCGGCGGCGGCCACCGGTGGGGCGACGGGGACGCCGAGCGCGGCCAGCCGCAGCGTGGCCCGGTGCTGGCGGGCGATGGCCGCCAGGTCACCGTCGAGGTGGTGTTTGAGGAAGTACCGGCCCCGGGTGGTGGTGAGGCGGTAGCCACGGTTCAGCAACCCCTGGGTGAGCTGCCGGCAGGAGACGGGTTCGCCCAGGCCCCCGTAACGCTCCAGGAGGGCGGCGAGGGTCCCCGGGCTCAGGGACGCGGCACAGTCGTCGGGGGCGCGGGCGGCGACGGCGGTATCGGGTGAGCGCGGCACCCGCCAGATGGTAGATCACACAGCGTGTGCGTTCCGACGCGCAGGGACACCATCGAGCCGGTGCACGGTCACGAACTGCGGCTCGACGCGCAGGTACACGGGGTCGTACGGGGCGCCGTCGGCGGTGGTCGGGGCCGGGCCGAACAGGGCCAGTTCCGCCTCGCTCGGCGTGACGAGCCGGGCGGTGCCCACGAACTGCACGGACCACACCTCGCTGGTGTCGTCCTCGATGTTGTCCGCGCCGTAGGCGACGACGCCGCCGTCGCAGGCGCGGTGGTAGCCGAAGCCGCGATGCAGCCGCAGCAGGGCGTGGCCGTCGACCACGATGTGCCGGGCGACCGTCACGAAGGGCAGCGCCCGCATGCTCACGGAGACCCTGCCGTAGCGGGCCCTGCCGAGGAGTGCGATCGCGTGCTCGTCGTCCGTCGCGTGGTCGTCGTCCGTGGGCGTGTCGGTGGGCATGTCACCACCCTGCCCGCTTTCACACGCCCCCTATAGGGGCACCCGCCCCGCCGGGACGGGACGTTGGTCCCGAGGTGGGCACCGCCCCGCGCGGGGGCGCGCCGGAGCCGGGGCCCGCGAGCCTCAGTGCCGTTCCGCCTGGAGGCGGGCGACGTACGCGGCGGCCTGGGAGCGGCGCTCCATCCCGAGCTTGGACAGCAGGCTGGACACGTAGTTCTTGATCGTCTTTTCGGCGAGGTGCAGTCGTTCGCCGATGACGCGATTGGTCAGGCCCTCGCCGATGAGGTCGAGAATGCGGCGTTCCTGTTCCGTGAGGTTGGCCAGCCGCTCGTCACCCTTCGGGGTGTTCCCGTCGCGGAGGCGTTCCAGGACGCGGGCCGTGGCGACCGGGTCGAGCAGGGATTTCCCGGCGGCGACGTCGCGGACGGCGGATAGCAATTCATTGCCACGGATAGCTTTGAGGACATAACCGGACGCCCCGGCCATGATCGCGTCGAACAGGGCCTCGTCGTCCGCGAAGGAGGTGAGCATCAGGCACTTGATGTCCTCGTCGCGGGAGCGGACCTCGCGGCACACCTCGACGCCGCTGCCGTCCGGCAGTCGGACGTCCAGCACGGCGACGTCGGGCCTGGTGGCGGGGATGCGGATCAGCGCGTCGGCGGCCGTGCCGGCCTCGCCCACGACCTCGATGTCCTCCTCGACGGAGAGCAGCTCGTGCACACCCCGACGCACGACTTCATGGTCATCGAGCAGGAATACCGTGATTTTTCCTTCTTCGCGCACCATCCCAGTCTCACATACGAACTCTTCCCGTGCTCTTGTCCTCCGGGATAACGTGCCGTTGTTCCGGCGGCCTGCGAGGCTGTGACCAGTGCTTGTTCCCCGCTTTCTCGATTTACTTGGAAATCCAAGCAAAATCGCAGGTCAGATGGGGTTTCGCAGACCTGCGACACACTGGGTAACGTGAGTTTTCGCGGGCCACCCGCCGGAGCACCTGTCACGCCCGGTCGGGGCATCGGCGCACCCACCCCGTGCGCCGGGGACCGCCGGGCGGAGCCGCCCTCTCGCCCCGTGCGAGAGGACCACCAGCCGCCGGCGGACCCCGGGGGCCGGACAGACGGAGGAGCACACGTGACCGTGGACAGCACTGCCGCGCGCAAGTCACGCAGCAGCAGCACCAAGCGCACCAGGGCCAAGCAGCCGACGGCTGATCAACCCCAGCTCGTACAGTTGCTGACGCCCGAGGGCGAGCGGGTCGAGCATCCCGACTACTCCATCGACTTGACCCCCGAAGAGTTGCGCGGGCTGTACCGGGACATGGTGCTGACGCGACGCTTCGACGCCGAGGCGACGACCCTCCAGCGCCAGGGCGAGCTGGGCCTGTGGGCCTCGCTGCTCGGGCAGGAGGCCGCGCAGATCGGCTCGGGCCGCGCGCTGCGCGACGACGACTACGTCTTTCCCACCTACCGCGAGCACGGCGTCGCCTGGTGCCGGGACGTCGACCCGACGAACCTGCTCGGCATGTTCCGTGGCGTGAACAACGGTGGCTGGGACCCCAACAGCAACAACTTCCACCTGTACACGATCGTCATCGGCTCGCAGACGCTGCACGCCACCGGTTACGCGATGGGCGTGGCCAAGGACGGCGCGGACTCGGCCGTGATCGCGTACTTCGGGGACGGCGCCTCCAGCCAGGGCGACGTCGCCGAGGCGTTCACCTTCTCGGCGGTCTACAACGCGCCGGTCGTCTTCTTCTGTCAGAACAACCAGTGGGCCATCTCCGAGCCCACCGAGCGCCAGACCCGCGTCCCGCTCTACCAGCGGGCGCAGGGCTACGGCTTCCCCGGCGTACGCGTGGACGGCAACGACGTGCTGGCCTGCCTCGCGGTCACCCGCGCCGCCCTGGACCGGGCCCGCAGCGGGCAGGGCCCGATGCTGGTCGAGGCGTTCACCTACCGGATGGGCGCCCACACCACCTCCGACGACCCGACGCGCTACCGCGCGGACGAGGAGCGGGAGCTGTGGGAGGCCAAGGACCCGATCCTGCGCCTGCGGTCCTACCTGACCCGCGAGAAGTTCGCGGATGAGGACTTCTTCACCGCCCTGGAGGAGGAGTCGGACGCGCTGGCCAAGCGGGTGCGGGACGTGGTGCGTTCCATGCCCGACCCCGACGACATGGCGATCTTCGAGAACATCTACGCCGACGGGCACGCCCTCGTCGACGAGGAGCGCGCCCAGTTCGCCGCGTACCAGGCTTCGTTCGCCGAGGAGGGTCACTGACATGGCTGCCGGTACCACCGAGAAGCTGTCGATCGTCAAGGCGATCAACGCTTCCCTGCGCAAGTCCCTGGAGACCGACAACAAGGTCGTCATCATGGGCGAGGACGTCGGCAAGCTCGGCGGCGTCTTCCGGGTCACCGACGGGTTGCAGAAGGACTTCGGCGAGGAGCGGGTGATCGACACGCCGCTGGCCGAGTCCGGCATCGTCGGCACCGCCATCGGCCTGGCGCTGCGCGGCTACCGCCCGGTCGTGGAGATCCAGTTCGACGGCTTCGTCTTCCCCGCCTACGACCAGATCGTCACGCAGCTCGCGAAGATGCACGCGCGCTCGCTCGGCAAGGTCAAGATGCCGGTCGTCATCCGCATCCCCTACGGCGGTGGCATCGGCGCCGTCGAGCACCACAGCGAGTCGCCCGAGGCGCTGTTCGCGCACGTCGCGGGGTTGAAGTGCGTCTCGCCCTCGAACGCCTCCGACGCGTACTGGATGATGCAGCAGGCCATCGCCAGCGACGACCCGGTCATCTACTTCGAGCCCAAGCGGCGCTACCACGACCGCTCCGAGGTCAACACGGCCGCGATCCCCGGCCCGCTGCACACCTCGCTGGTGGAGCGCCCCGGCACGGACCTGACGCTGGCGGCGTACGGGCCGATGGTGAAGGTGTGTCGGGACGCCGCCGCGGCGGCGGCCGAGGAGGGCAAGTCGATCGAGGTGCTCGACCTGCGGTCGATCTCGCCGATCGACTTCGACGGCATCGAGGCGTCGGTGCGCCGCACGGGCCGGCTGGTCATCGTGCACGAGGCGCCGGTCTTCTTCGGCTCCGGCGCGGAGATCGCCGCGCGGATCACCGAGCGGTGCTTCTACCACCTGGAGGCCCCGGTGCTGCGGGTGGGCGGGTTCCACGCCCCGTACCCGCCGTCCCGGCTGGAGGACGAGTACCTGCCCGGACTGGACCGGGTACTCGACGCCGTTGACCGAGCGTTGGCGTACTGAGGGTCCAAGGAGCAGTGACGATGAGCAACACCGCACAGCGCTTCCGCGAGTTCAAGATGCCCGACGTGGGCGAGGGACTCACCGAGGCGGAGATCCTCAAGTGGTACGTCCAGGTCGGCGACACCGTCACCGACGGGCAGTCCGTGTGTGAGGTCGAGACGGCCAAGGCGGCCGTCGAACTGCCCATTCCCTTCGACGGCGTGGTGCACGAGCTGCGTTTCGCGGAGGGTGTGACCGTCGACGTCGGCACCGTGATCATCTCCGTGGACACCCAGCCGGGCGCGGGCCCCGCCGAACCGGCCGCGCCCGCCGCCGGCCAGGCCGAGGCCAACGGCGGGCCGGTCGAGGAGCCCGAGCCCGAGCAGCAGGGCCGCCAGGCCGTGCTCGTCGGGTACGGCGCGGCGCCCTCCTCCACCAAGCGCCGGCCCCGCAAGGCGCGGCCGGCGGGCCCGTCCACGGTGGCCGCCGGGCTCCAGGCGGAGCTCAACGGGCACGCGGCGGCCCCCGCCGCGCCCGCCGCCCCGGCCGCTCCCGCACCGGCGCCCGCGCCGGTGGTCCCCGCGCCGGCGCAGGCCCCGAACGGCGCCCGCCCGCTGGCCAAGCCGCCGGTCCGCAAGCTGGCCAAGGACCTCGGCATCGACCTGGCGAGCGTCACACCCACCGGCGACGGTGGCGTCATCACCCGCGAGGACGTGCACGCGGCGGCCGGCGCCGCCAGTGCCCCGGCTCCGGCAGCCGCGACCACCGCCCCCGAGCCGGTGGCCGCCGCGACCGGGGGCGAGGTCGTCACCACCGGTGGTGAGGTCCGGGTGCCGATCAAGGGCGTCCGGAAGGCCACCGCGCAGGCGATGGTGGCCAGCGCCTTCACCGCGCCGCACGTCACCGAGTTCGTCACGGTGGACGTCACGCGCACGATGAAGCTGGTCCAGGAGCTCAAGCAGGACCCGGAGATGGCGGGGCTGCGGATCAACCCGCTGCTGCTGATCGCCAAGGCGTTCCTGGTCGCCATCCGGCGCAACCCGGAGATCAACGCCGCCTGGGACGAGGCGAACCAGGAGATCGTCCACAAGGACTACGTCAACCTGGGCATCGCCGCGGCCACCCCGCGCGGCCTGATCGTCCCGAACATCAAGGACGCCGGCCGCAAGTCCCTGCCGGAGCTGGCCACCGCGCTGTCCGACCTGGTCGCCACGGCCCGCGAGGGCAAGACCACGCCGGCCGGCATGTCCGGCGGCACGGTCACCATCACCAACGTCGGCATCTTCGGCGTCGACACCGGCACGCCCATCCTCAACCCGGGCGAGTCCGCGATCCTGGCGATCGGCACCATCAAGCTCCAGCCGTGGGTCCACAAGGGCAAGGTCAAGCCCCGCCAGGTCACCACCCTCGCGCTCTCCTTCGACCACCGCCTGGTGGACGGCGAGTTGGGCTCGAAGGTGCTGGCCGACGTGGCGGCGGTCCTGGAGCACCCGGGCAAGCGCCTGATCACCTGGGGCTGACCGCCTTGAGCTGACCGCCTGGGGCTGGTCACCCAGGGCTGGCCGCCTGGAGTCGACCGCCTGGGGCCGACCAGCCCGCGAACCACCACCGGGGCTCGCCGCCCCTGCGCCGCCGGGGCCGGGGCGTAACGGCGGCGACCACCGGGGCCCGGACGCGTCACCACGCGTCCGGGCCTTTCGCGTACGCGGGGTTTCCGCGGGCGCGGGGCCCTCGCGACGCGGGGCCGTCGCGTGCGCGGAGTCAGGGGCTGGCGGGGGCGGGGGCGCCCGGGGTGGGCCCGGCGGCGAGGGGCGGGGCAGGGGCCGGGGCGTTCGTCCTACCGGGCCCCGCCCAACCACCCGGTCGGCCCCACGACGACCGGGGGCGGCGACGGCCGCGTGGCGCGCACCCGACGCGAGACCATCGGGGGCCGCGCCGCACTCGCCCGCCACGACCGGGGTGACGGGGGCGACGGGGGCGACGGGCTCATCCGCCACACCCACCCTGCCCGCCACACCCGCCGCAAGGGCCCGGCCACCCTCCGCCGCCGCCACGGACTCGGCCGGCCGCGTCCGCCACGCCGGAGGCGACCGTTCCGCACGCCACGCCGGCCCCACCCGGTCGGCCCCGCCACGCCGGACGTGGCCCCTCCCACCCGTCACGACGCCGCGTCCCCCCATCGGGGGCGCGTACGGGGCGCGTTCAGCGGACAGGGTGGCCGGTACGGGTGGCCGCTTCCGTCGCGGGCGCGCCGCGAGCGGGACGCTTCGACCGTGTCCACGAGGTGGGCGCGGATGATCAAAAACACCCTCGGAAGCGGTTAAGGTAAGGCTAGCCTTGCTTCTGAACTTGGTGCTGAGGAACTGCCGATGACGCTGGCCCTTGCCCCGGCCTGCCCGCCCGACGACGCCACCGCCACCGACGGCGCGCACCTGCTCGCCCGTGGATACGAACGCCTGACCGCGCTCTGCGAGCCGCTGCGCCTGGACGTCCGACGGGCCCCCGAACCGTCGCCCGATCCAACTCCCGGCAGCCGGCCCCCGGCTACGGCACGACCCCACGACAGTAACTCTTCTGACGTGCCGTCAATTCAGCGCGACGCTCGACACAGCCTTGAGGAGCTGGCGGCGGAGCCCGCGTTGCTGGCCGCGTTCCTGGACGCGGAGGAGGCGCGCATCGCTGCCGGCGGCGATGCGGCCCCGCGTCGCCACGTGGTGGCCGCGCGTGCCCTGCACGGCTGTCTGTGGTCGGTATCGCTGCTGCTCAGCGGCCCGTGGTACCTCGACCGCCGGGTGCCGCTGCTCGGCCCGGGCGCGGTGCGGCTCGACCTGGCGGGCAACCGGTACGAGGTCACCCCGGGCGGATTCGTCTGCCTGCCCGGCGACCCGGCCGCCCATGTGCCGGGCGTGGTGACCGTGTCGGACGAGGAAGCGTTGCGCACGGAGCTGCGCGACGGGTTCGCCGCGCTGGTCCGGCCGTTGCTCGCGGCGATCGGCCCGTGGTTCCGGCGCGGCCCGCGCGCGCTGTGGGGGATGGCCGGCGACGACCTGGTCTCCGGCATCTGGTCGCTGGGCCGCGCGCTCGGCGAGGAGGAGCGGGCGGCGCGCCAGGCCGGCGACGTCCTGCCGTACGCCGTCGAGCCCTTTCCCGCCGGCGCGGACTTCCGCCGCCTGGAAGGCGGTTCGGGGCGCGGTCACCTGACCCGCACCCGTACCGGCTGCTGCCTGTACTACGCGATCCGGCCCGCCGAAGCCTGCGGGACCTGCCCCCGGACGGGCGACGCGGAGCGGCTGCGGCGTCTTGAGTGCTGAAATCATCGGGCCGGCTGGGGCGGGTGCTGCTTCCATGGGCGCATGAGTCTCGATGGACGTGTGACCGAGGACAGCGGCGCGAGGCCGACCCGCACCATCGGAATCCTTCTCTTCCCCGCCGTGGAGGAGTTGGACGCGATCGGGCCCTGGGAGGTCCTGTCGTACTGGACCTACCACTACCCCGACGACGGCTGGCGCGTGTTCTGCTTCTCCGCCGACGGAGCGCCCGTGACCTGCGCGAAGGGGCTGACCGTCGAAGCCCACCGGAGCGCGGCCGAACTGCCCGATCTGGACGTGCTCATCCACCCCGGCGGCCGGGGCACCCGCCCCATGCTCACCGACCGGGCCCACCTGGACTGGGTGGCCCGCCAGCGCGAGCGGGTGCCGCTGATGGCCGGCGTCTGCACGGGCTCCCTGGTGTACGCGGCGGCGGGCCTGCTCGCCGGCCGCCCCGCCACCACCCACTGGGCCTCCCTCGACCGGCTCCGTGAACTCGACCCCACCATCGACGTACGCGCCGGCGAACGCTTCGTCGACGACGGTGACCTGCTCACCTCCGCCGGCATCTCGGCCGGTATGGACATGTCCCTGCACCTGGTCAGCCGCCTGGTCTCGCCCGAACGCGCGGAGGCGGTCCGCAAGGGCCTTGAGTACGAGCCCCGCCCCCCGATGCTCGCCGACCAGGCCCCGGCCGCGTCGTAGGGGCGCCCCGGAGGCGCGGCGGGCGGGTGTCCGACACGGCGGTGGTGACACGGCGGTGGTGACCCGCCCGCCGCGCCGCGCGCGAGCGCGCGGCGGCCCCGGAGTAGGGCCAGCACCACCCTCGTCAGGGTTGCTAGGGCGATGGCCCGGCCCTGGTCGGCGGAGCCAGCATGGGGGTCCGAACCAGGGTGGGAAAGGGGCAGGCGCATGCGAGGCGGCAGGGCGACGGGCGGGTTGGGCAGGGCGGTCGCGGTGGGTGCGGCGGTCGCCGTGGGGGCGGGGCTGATGTCGCCCACGGTGGCCTCGGCCAGCGATGACGCGGCGCGGGCCCGTGGTGGGAGCGGGGTGCGGGAGGAGCCGCGGTCGCTGGAGGGCGTGTGGCGGATGGACGGGTACGGCACGGTCGTCACGGTCCGGGGCGGCGCGTACCAGGAGTACCAGACGACGGCCGTGAGCTGCCTCAAAGGCGAGTCCGCGCGGCGCACGGGGCAGGGCGACGGGGCGTACCGGTACGCCAAGGACAACGGGCGCACCTTCGCGCTGCGGCCGACCGGCGGCGTACGGCGGATCACCCTGCACGTCGACGGCTCGCCCGGGGACCGGGAGCTGCGGCGGATCGGCGAGTTGCCCGCCGGCTGTGACCCGGACGGGGACGACGGCTCGGGCGGACCCTTCGACCCGCTGCGCACCTTCGACGTGTTCTGGCACACCTTCGCGGAGAACTACCCGTTCTTCGCCGCCAAGGGCATCGACTGGACGGCGGTGCGGGACCGCTACCGGCCACGGGTGAGCGCGCGGACGACCCACGACGAACTCTTCGGCATCTTCCGCGAGATGGCGCGCCCGCTGCACGACGCGCACGTCCTCGTCGACGCCGGCGCCACCGGCCAATTCTTCGACGTGCGGCCCGGCACCACCATGCCGGACGAGGCGATGGACGCCCGCGTGACCTCCTACATCGAGGACCGCGACCTGGGCGGCCGGCCGCTCACCCGGTACGCGGGCGGCCGGATCGGCTACGCGGACCTGCCCGGCGACCGGGGCTACCTGCGGATCTCGGCGTTCATCGGCTACTCCGAGACGCCGACCTACGACGCCAACAAGGCGGCTCTGGACCAGGCCCTGGACGCCATCCTGACCGCCGAGCGCACCCGGCGGCTGCGCGGGCTCGTCGTCGACCTGCGGGTCAACGGCGGCGGCGCCGACTCCTTCGGCCTCCAACTCGCCTCCCGGCTCACCGACCGGCCCTACTTCGCGTACGCCAAGCGCGCCCGCAACGACCCGGCCGACCCGACCCGGTTCACCACCCCGCAGCCGCAGTACGTCACGCCCGCCCGGGCACCCCGCTACACCGGGCCGATCGCGCTGCTCACCGGCGGCTCCACGATCAGCGCGGGGGAGACGTTCACCCAGGCCCTGATGGAGAGGCCGGCCAGGACCGTCCGCGTCGGCGCGCACACCCAGGGCGTCTTCTCGGACACGATGGACCGCGTCCTGCCGGGCGGTTGGCGGATCAGCGTGCCGAACGAGGAATTCCGCACCCGCGCGGGACAGTCCTTCGACGGCCCCGGCATCCCGCCGCACCTCGTCGAACCTGTCTTCACGGAGGAAGAGTTCACGCACCGGCGCGACTCGGCCTTCGACCGCGCCCTGCGCGTGCTGCCGGGCACCGGGGCCTGACCGGCGTCACCGCCCCCGGACCCCCCGGTTCCGGCGTCGGCCGGCCGGGCCGGACCCGGCGTCGCGCGGGCGGGCACCCCTGTAGCCC
>NZ_JBHVJC010000065.1:11361-22731 GCF_042799315.1 Streptomyces sp. NPDC057702
GGGCGGCGCGGGGGCGTCCGGCGCGCCCCCCCCCCCCCCCCCGCGGGGGGGGGGGCGGGGGCGGGCGCCGCCCCCCCCGGGGGGGGGGGGCCCCCCCCCCCCCCCCCCCCCCGCGCCGCCGGGCACGGCCGTCCCGGGCCACGAGTGAGATGCCGTTCGCGGCCCGGCCCGGCGACCCTCACTGTGACCGGGGGGCGTGGGGACCGGTGCCGGGGCCGGGCGGGCCGCCGGCCCGGCGACCGGGTCGAGGCGGGGGCCGGTGATGCGTACGGGGCGCGGGTGACTCGGCCAGGGGGCGTACGCCGTCCGGAGGTTGGGTGGCGTGTACGCCGCTGGCGGGGGCGGTCGGAGGCACGTGGGCAGAGGGGGTGCGCGCCGGCGCGGGGCGGGCGGCCGGTCCGGGCGCGGGGGATCGTGGCGGGTCGAGGCGGTGTGCGGCGACCGGGGCGGGGTGGGTCCGGTGGCGGGGGCCGCCCGCGTCGGCCCGCGCCACCGGACGACGTGGGCCGGTGGCGGGGCGGGGCGCCCGAGGGGGTCGGTCGCCCTGCCCGGGAGGGGGCGGCGCGAGGTGGTCAGCCCTGGGGGTGGGCGATGCTCTCGTACACGCGGTTCGCGCTGTCCGCACCGTGGCCGGCCCGGATCTGGCGATCCATCAGTTCCCGTATCAGGGCCGGCACCTCGGTGCTGATGCCCTGGTCCGCGCTGACGTGCACGATGTGGTCAAGCGCCGAACGGTTGAAGTGCAGGCTCTGTACGTCGGTGGTGTAGTCGCCCGAGTCGATGAATTCCGCCGCGCCCGTCGCCGAATGGGCCATGGCCTGGATGAACGGGATCGAGTACGCCGCGAATTCCTTCGCCGAAACGCCGCCGGTGCCGATCAGCGCGGCCCCGTGGTAGAAGCCGGCGAACAGGGCGTACATGCCCGAGAGCAGTGCCGTCTCGTACAACGCGGACGTGCCGACCTCGTCGCCGACGTGCCGGCTGGTGCCCAGCCGGTCGAGCGTGGCGTGGTGGGTGTCGAAGAGGTCGGCCGGGCCGCTGTAGAAGAGCTGCGACTCGCGCGAGCCGATCATGGGCGGGATGGCCATGAGCGCGCCGCCGAGGTAGTCGGCCCGGTGCTCGCCGACCCAGGCCGAGATCTCCCGCGCGTCCCTTGGCGTGAACGTGGTGAGCATCGCGATGGTGCGTCCGGCCAGCGACGACGTGACGGGGGTGAGCGCCTCGCGGACCGAGTTCTTGTCGAAGAGGCAGACCACGACCAGCGGGCTGGCCTCGATCGCGGCGGCCAGGTCGGGGGCCTCGACCGCGCCGGCGGCGACCAGTTCGCCCGCCTTGCCGGGGGTGCGGTTCCACACGGTGGTCGGGTGCCCGCCGGTGACGAAGGCCCCGGCCAGGGCCCGGCCCATGGTGCCCAGACCGAGCACGGTGACGGGGGCGGGGGAGGTGGGTGTGGCGTTCATGAATTGTGCTCCAGGCATGGTGAGAAAGGGGCGGAGTGAAAGGGCAGGAAAGGGAGAACAGGCGGGGTGTGGAATGCCGGGAATGGCTCGGGGGCGGCTGTTTTCGCCGTGCGGTGGTATCCCGTGGCCGAGGGTGCGGACCTGTCGGGCTAGCGCCTCTCCGCGTTCGCGATGCCGCGTTCCGGTGCGCGGCGAACGCCGAAAAGGACGGTGCGTTCCCGTACCCGGGCGGTGGGCCCATCGGAATTCCCCGGGTGCGCGTTCATCGTTTCGCGGGCCGTCGCGGTTGCCAAGTACCGACTTGCAGGTGCGCGCTAACCGACAGGTAAGCGCCCCGGCCGCCACAAGCCCGCCGCCGACCCCGCCGCCGCGTCCCGGACCCGCCCCCCCGACACGTGAGCCCACGGCCGCGACCCCGCCGCGTACCCCCGGCCCCGCCGCGTCCCGGCCCACGTCGCGCCCCCGCACCCGGCCCGCGCCGTGACCCGCCACCCGGCCGGCGCCAGCCCGCCCCGCGAACCGATGCCCAGCCCGCACCCAGCCCGCACCCAGCCGCGCACCACGAGCCCGCACCCCGAGCCCCGCCGGGCGAGGCCCCCCACCTCACGCTCCCCGCCCGCCCCGCCAGCGGCGCCCCGCCAAGGCCGGCCGGGACCGCCCCGGTCCGCTCCACAGGGCCAGTCGGGACCGCCCCGGTCCGCCCCCGCCAGGCCCCCATCCGGACCGGGCGCGTCCGCATGCCGGACGCGCCCTTCGCGCGTATCCCTGTTGTATCTATCCTGTGCGCATGGCTCCCGCCCCCACCGTTCCCGCCCTGCCGTCGACCTCCCGGACCTCCCCGCCCACCACGGCTTCCCCGCCGGCTTCGACTCCCCCCACCGCCCCGCCCCGGCGCGCCGCCGCGGGCTCCGCGAGCGCGGCGGATACGGCCGTCCCGCGACCCGCCGGCGGCGCGTCCGCCGGCGCCGACTCCGGCGCCGGGTGTGCCGCCGTGCGCGGCCCGGCCGGCGGTTCGGCCGCGGACCGGGTGTACGCGTACGTCAAACAGGCCGTGCTGGAGCGCCACTACGAGGGCGGCACGCTGCTCACCGAGGGCGATCTCGCCGAGGCCGTGGGCGTCTCGCGCACGCCGGTCCGCGAGGCGCTGTTGCGGCTTGAGGTGGAGGGGCTGATCAAGCTCTATCCGAAGAAGGGCGCCCTGGTGCTGCCGGTCTCCGCGCAGGAGATCGCCGACGTCGTGGAGACCCGGCTGCTGGTCGAGGAGCACGCCGCGCGCAAGGCGGTGCCGGCCCGCGCCGAGCTGCTGGAGCGGCTGGAGGAGTTGCTGGAGCGACAGCGCGCGGAGGCGGCGGCCGGCGACCTGGCGGCCCTCGCGGTCAGCGACCGCTGCTTCCACGCCGAGATCGTCCGCAGCGCGGGCAACCAGATCCTGGACCGCCTCTACGACCAGTTGCGCGACCGCCAGCTCCGGATGGGCGCCGCCGTCATGCACGCCCACCCGGACCGGGTGGCCAAGAACATCACCGAGCACGCCGAGATCCTGGCGGCGCTGCGCGCCGGCGACCCGGACGCGGCGGCCCGCGCCGTCCACCAGCACGTGAGCTGGGTGCGCCACCTGGCCCGGGGTGAGGTCAGGTGAGCGCTCCGGGGGACATACGGACCAGTGACACGAAGGGACTGCCGGGCGACCCGCCCGGCGGGCGCCGCGCCGTCGCCGTCTGGGGCCTGGGCGTCGCCGTCTACTTCGTCGCCATCACCTTCCGCACCAGCCTCGGCGTCGCGGGCATCGACGCGGCCGACCGCTTCCACATCAACGCCTCGGCCCTGTCCACCTTCTCCATCCTCCAACTCCTCGTCTACGCCGGCATGCAGATCCCGGTCGGCCTCATGGTGGACCGGCTGGGCACCAAGAAGGTGCTGGTCCTGGGCGTCGTGCTGTTCACCGTCGGACAGTTCGGCTTCGCCCTCTCGCACTCGTACGGCATGGCGCTGGCCTCGCGCGCGCTGCTGGGCTGCGGCGACGCGATGACCTTCATCAGCGTGCTGCGGCTGGGCTCGCGCTGGTTCCCGGCCCGCCGTGGGCCGCTCGTCGCGCAGGTCGCCGCCCTGATCGGGATGGCCGGCAACCTGATCTCGACGCTGCTGTTGGCGCGCCTCCTGCACGACCTGGGGTGGACGCCGACGTTCGCGGGCAGCGCGGTGGGCGGGCTGCTCGTGCTGGTCCTGGTGCTGCTGTTCCTGCGCGACCACCCGGCGGGCCACGAGCCCGAGCCGAACGCACACATCGGCAAGGGCTTCGTCCGCCACCAGATCGCGGCGGCCTGGCGCGAGCCGGGCACCCGGCTCGGCATGTGGACGCACTTCACCACGCAGTTCCCCGCGATGGTCTTCCTGCTGCTGTGGGGGATGCCGTTCCTCGTCGAGGCGCAGGGCCGGTCGCGCTCCGAGGCGGGTGAGCTGCTGACCCTGGTGGTGCTCTCCAACATGGCGGTCGGACTGGTCTACGGGCAGGTCATCGCCCGCCACCACGCCGCGCGCGCCCCCCTCGCGCTGGGCACCGTCGCGGCCACCACCCTGGTGTGGGCCAGCGTGTTGGCCTGGCCCGAGCGGCACGCGCCGACCGCGCTGCTGATCGTGCTGTGCGTGGTGCTCGGCGCGTGCGGCCCGGCCTCGATGATCGGCTTCGACTTCGCCCGACCCGCCAACCCGCCCGAACGGCTGGGCACCGCGTCCGGGATCGTCAACATGGGCGGCTTCATGGCGTCGATGGCCACCCTGTTCGCCATCGGCGTGCTGCTCGACGCGACCGGCGACAACTACCGCGTCGCCTTCGCCTCGGTCTTCTTCCTCCAGGCGCTGGGCCTGTCCCAGATGCTGCGGCTGCGCGGCAGGGCGGACCGGCGCGAGCGCGAGCACGTCATCGCCAGCCGGGTGGAGGCGGTGCACGTCCCGGCGTAGGACCGGCGTGCGGGGCGGCGCGCGACGGTCAGCGGTCAGCGGTCAGCGGTCAGCGGTCAGTCGGTCGGTCAGCGCGCGGCGCGCGTGCGGTGGGCCGTCCGGCGCCGCTCCCGCGTCGCCGCGCACGGGGGCGGGGGACACCCCGTGCGCGCGGACCACCGGTGCGCGGACCGGAGCCGCGAAACGTTACGGCGGGAACGGCGGAGCGTGCGGGGCCGCCCGGAGCCGGCGGCGGGCCGGGGCGAGCGGTGGCGGACCCACGGGGCGGGCCCGGCGGCACGCGCCGAAAGTCCTACGGCGTGACCGCGAAGTTGGCCAGGATCGCCTCTGCCAACGGCTGGTCTCCGTCGATCTTCACCTTGTCGGCCACCGCCGCGAGACGCACCCGACCGGCCGCGAGGCGCAGATAGGTCTCCCAGTCGAGGCTGACCGTGACCGCCGGGCCGAGCGAGACGCTGGCGTCCAGCTTGCCGTTGCCCTCCGCGTCCACCCGGACCGTGCGCATGAACTCCAGCGGGCCGCTGACGTCGAAGACCACGGCGGAGTTGGCCGGCGCCTTCGCGCGCTTGGCGACCACCCCGGGCAGCGCCTTGAGCAGCACGTCCCGGGTGATGGAGGCGCCCGGGGAGTCCAGGTTGGCCGGCTTGTCCAGGGCGCGGCGCAGGTCCTGCTCATGCACCCACACGTCCAGGGCGCGGGTGGTCAGCGCCCGGGAGAGGGTGACCTCGCCGACCGGGCTGCGCACGAGGGTCTCCGGATCGCGCTTCTCGTTTCGCAACTGCCGCGAGCGGCGGATGATCGTGTACTCCAGTTCGGAGGTCATCTCGGGCGCGGTGTGGCAGCGCCGCACGTCGACCTGGACCTCCGCGTAACGCGCGAACTCGCTGTTCACGTGGTAGAGATCGCGCGGCAGGCTGTGTATCGGGCGCGGGTCGCCGAGCATTTCGCACTCGAAGCCGATGATGTGCGAGACGACGTCACGCACCGACCATCCCGGGCACTCGGTGGCCCGGTTCCACTCCCCCTCGACGAGTGGGGTGACCAACTCGGATATCGCTTCGATGGAGTGCGTCCATGCGTCGATGGCGGGTTGCAGGCTGGGATGGACGGTCACGGGACCCCTCGGGCGGTTCGTACGCGGGCTGGGTGCTGTTTGGCAGTTAAGTTACGCTGCGCACGGGCACCCCGGCAGTGCTTTCCAGACTGATCGTAGGCCCGGTTGGAGAGCTCGATCGTCGAGAGCGGTGGTAATGTGCGCGCTTCACTGATCCAGATGGGTGTGGACCCGGACGAGCCGGTTGATTACCGGCGCGAGCGTGCGGCCACCCTCGTACGAGACACACAGCGGCAAACCGGTGCGGACCTCGTTGTTCTGCCCGAGTTGTGGACCGTGGGCGCCTTCGCCTACCAGGAGTTCGGGCCCGGCGCCGAGGCGTTGGACGGGCCGACGGCCAAGGCCATGTCGGCCGCCGCGCGCGACGCCGGCGTCTGGCTGCACGCCGGGTCGATCGTGGAGCGGGCGCCCGCCGCCGAGGGCCAGCCCACCACCGAGGACGGGGCGACGCTCTTCAACACCTCGCTGGTCTTCGACCCGTCGGGCGAGCTGGTCCGCACCTACCGCAAGATCCACCGGTTCGGCTTCGACAAGGGCGAGGCGGTGTTGATGGGCGCCGGCACCGAGGTGGTCACGGCGCCGCTGCCGGAAGCCACCATCGGCCTGGCGACCTGTTACGACCTGCGCTTCCCCGAGCTGTTCCGGCTGCTGGTGGACGCCGGCGCGCAGGCCCTGGTGATCCCCGCCGGCTGGCCCGAGCGGCGCCGCGAGCACTGGACGCTGCTGGCCCGCGCCCGCGCGGTGGAGAACCAGGCGTACGTCCTGGCCTGCGGCTCCGCCGGTACCAACGGCGGCGTCCCGCAGGCGGGGCACAGCATCGTGGTCGACCCGTGGGGCGAGGTGCTGGCCGAGGCGGGCCCCGAGGAGACGGTGCTCACCGCCGACCTGGACCTGTCCCGGGTGGCGACCACCCGCGCGGACTTCCCCGCACTTCGGGATCGGGTGCTGGGCGCCCGCTGACCCGCGCGCCCGCCCCTTGCGCGCACACCTCCGCCGCCGACCGGGCCCGCCCCGGCCGGCGGCGCGTGCGTCGGGCCGGGCGCCGGGGCGCGGCCCGGGTCGGCCGACGGGCGGTCGGCCGCCCGCGCCGGCTGGCAGGATTGAGGCCCATACGGCGCACGGCCCGGACCGGGCGCCACCACCACGACCCCGGGGGCCGCGCCATGTCGCACGCGCATCCGTACGGCGCGCCCCACGACGGCCCGGACGGCCCCGACGGGCAGCCGTCGCCGAACCCGGCGTACGCCGTGCCCAGCGGCCCCAACCCGTACGCGACGCCGCAGGGCCAGCCCGGATACGGCTATCCGCACAGCGCCCAGGGCCAGCCCAGCTACGGCTATCCGCCGCTGAACGTCGCCCCGCCGGTCTACGCCGCCTACGCCCCGCAGCTCGGCGGGCACCTGCCCGCGCCCGACGCGCCCTACGGCTACGACCCGTACGGCCGCCCCTACTCGGACCGGTCGCGGGTCGCCGCGGGCGTGCTGCAACTGGTCCTCGGCCCGCTGGGCATCGGCCGCTTCTACACCGGCCACCTCGGCATGGCCTTCGCCCAGCTCCTGACCTGCGGCGGGCTCCTGGTCTGGTCCCTGGTCGACGGCATCCTGCTGCTCACCAGCCGGGACCGGACCGACGCCACCGGCCGCGTGCTGCGCGGCTGAGCCGGCCCGGCCCCGGCGCCCCCCACGGACAACGCCCCGGACGATCACCCGTCGGACACACCGGTACCCGGCGCTCCGGCGCGGCGTCCGCGAGGTGCCCCGCGCGGGAACGGCGGGGGAACGGCTGGGGAGGGTGAGGACGGGGAATGCGGGCGGGGCGGGTGCTGTTGGATGGGGACATGGCTTCACGTGCGCGCGTAAGAGCCCCCGAGCTGATCGGTGCGGGCGGCTGGCTCAACACAGGCGGTACCGACCTTTCCCTCGCTGACCTGCGGGGACGCATCGTCATCCTCGACTTCTGGACCTTCTGTTGTGTCAACTGCCTGCACGTGCTCGACGAGCTGCGCGAGCTTGAGGAGAAGCACCGCGACACCGTCGTGATCGTCGGCGTCCACTCGCCCAAGTTCGTGCACGAGGCCGAGCACCAGTCGGTCGTGGACGCCACCGAGCGGTACGAGGTCCGGCACGCCGTACTGGACGACCCCGACCTGGCCACCTGGAAGCAGTACGCCGTCCGCGCCTGGCCCACCCTCGTCGTCATCGACCCCGAGGGGTACGTGGTGGCGCAGCACGCGGGCGAGGGCCACGCCCACGCGATCGCCAAGCTCGTGGAGGAGCTGGAGGCCACCCACGAGGCGAAGGGCACCCTGCGGCGCGGCGACGGACCCTACGTCGAGCCCGAGCCCGTCCCCAGCGACCTGCGCTTCCCCGGCAAGGCCGTCCAGCTCCCCGGCGGCAACCTGCTGGTCTCCGACTCCACCCGGCACGCCCTGGTCGAGCTGGCCCCCGACGGCGAGAGCGTCGTACGCCGGATCGGCTCCGGCGAGCGCGGCCTGGCCGACGGCGACGCGCACAGCGCGCGGTTCAACGAGCCGCAGGGCCTGGCCCTGCTGCCGCCCGAGGCCGACGGCACCCGGCGCGTCGTCGTCGCCGACACCGTCAACCACGCCCTGCGCGTCTACGACCCGACCACCGGCGAGGTCAGCACCCTCGCCGGCACCGGCCACCAGTGGTGGCAGGGCGCGCCGACCGCCGGCCCGGCCCGCGAGGTGGCCCTGTCCTCGCCGTGGGACGTGGCCTACTTCGCCGACCGGCTGTGGATCGCCATGGCCGGCGTGCACCAGCTGTGGACCTACGACCCGGCCACCGGCACCGTCGAGGTCGCCGCCGGCACCACCAACGAGGGCCTGGTCGACGGGCCCGCGCGACAGGCGTGGTTCGCCCAGCCGTCCGGGCTGGCCGCCACCGCCGACCGGCTGTGGGTCGCCGACTCGGAGACCTCGGCCCTGCGCTACGTCGAGCGCGACCCGCGGGCCGAGGAGGCCGACGCGTTCGTGGTGCGCACCGCCGTCGGCACCGGTCTCTTCGACTTCGGACACCGCGACGGCCCGGCCGAGCAGGCCCTGTTCCAGCACCCGCTGGGCGTGACGGCGCTGCGCGACGGCAGCGTCGCCGTCTGCGACACCTACAACCAGGCGCTGCGCCGGTACGACCCGGCCACCGGCGAGGTCAGCACGCTCGCCACGGACCTGCGCGAGCCCTCGGGCGCGGTGCTCGTCGGCGACGAGATCGTGGTGGTCGAGTCGGCCCGGCACCGGCTGACCCGGCTGCGGCTGCCCGAGGAGGCCGTCCGCGTCGAGTCGGTGGCCCACCGCACCCAGCGCGCGGCCACCGAGATCGCCCCCGGGGCGCTGCGCCTGGACGTGGTCTTCCAGGCGCCCAGCGGCCAGAAGCTGGACACCCGGTACGGCCCGTCCACCCGGCTGCTGGTCAGCGCCACCCCGCCCGAGCTGCTGGCCGACGGCGCGGGCGCGGGCACCGACCTCAGCCGCGAGCTGCGGCTGGCCGACGGTGTCGGCGAAGGCGTGCTGCACGTCTCGGCGATGGCCGCCTCCTGCGACGACGCCCCCGACATCGCGTACCCGGCCTGCCACGTCCACCAGCAGGACTGGGGCGTCCCGGTCCGCGTCACCCCCACCGGCGCCGACCGGCTGCCGCTGGTCCTGGCGGGCCTGGACGAGGCGAGCTAGCCGGGTCGCTCCGCGACGGGCACGACGAGAAGGCCGGGCGCCACCCCACGGGGAGGCGCCCGGCCCGTTTCCGGGTCGTCGGGGGAAGGACGGCGGGGCGGGCGCGGGGCCGCCCGCGCCAATCCGGTGGCCCGTCGGCCGCGAAGTACGGGTGAGGAGGCCGGGGCGGCCGGCCTCCCGGCCGAAGGGCGGACCCCGTGCTCACCTTGATCCTCATCGGACTGCTGGGCGGTCTGATCACGGCGGTCTCGCCGTGCATCCTGCCGGTCCTGCCCGTCGTCTTCCTGGCGGGCGGGCCAGGCGGAGGGGGTGACCAGCAGGCGCCACCGGGCGGCGCCGGGCGCCCGGCGGCGCGCGAGCGGTCAGCGGTCGCGAGCGGCCGTGCGGGTGGCGCGGTGGCCACGGCCACCGAGGCGGCCACCGGCACCGAGGCGGGCGGCGCCCCCGAGGCGGGCGCCGACACCGGTCCGGAGCCCGGCGCCGTGGCGGCCCGGCGAGCCGGCAGGCGGCGACCGTACGTCGTGGTCGCCGGCCTCGTCGTCAGCTTCAGCTTCTTCGCCCTGCTCGGCGTGACGCTGATCTCCGCGCTGGGGCTGCCCGACGACATCCTGCGCTACGTCGGCCTGACGCTGCTCGTCCTCATCGGTCTCGGGCTGGTCTTCCCCCAGGTGGAGAGCCTGCTGGAGCGGCCGTTCGCGCGCATCCCGCAGCGTCAGGTGGGCCGGCAGGGCGGCGCGTTCGCGCTCGGGGTCGGCCTCGGGCTGCTGTACGTGCCCTGCGCGGGCCCGGTCCTCGCGGCGATCACCGTCGCCGGGGCGCGCGGCCGGATCAGCGCCGACATCGTCGCGCTGACCGTCTCCTTCGCCGTGGGCACCGCCATCCCGCTGCTGGCCTTCGCGCTCGCCGGGCGCCGGGTCGCCGAGCGCGTCGCGGCCTTCCGTACCCGGGCCCGCGGCCTGCGGATCGCCGCCGGCACCGTGATGATCGTGCTGGCCGTGGCGCTGGCCTTCGACGTCACCGCCGCCGTCCAGCGCGCCCTGCCCGACTACACGGCGTCCGCGCGGCGCGGTATCGAGGACAGTGACACCGCCCGCCAGAAGCTCTCCGGCCTCTACGGCAAGGAGAACAAGGAACTGTCCCGCTGCGAGGACGGGGCCGACGAGCTGCGTTCCTGCGGCAAGGCGCCCGGCATCAAGGGCATCACCCGGTGGCTCAACACCCCGCAGGGGCGGCCGGTGAAGCTGGAAGCGCTGCGCGGCAAGGTCGTCCTGATCGACTTCTGGACCTACTCCTGCGTCAACTGCCAGCGCAGCCTGCCGCACATCAAGGCGTGGGACCGTGCCTACCGTGACGCGGGGCTGCGCGTGATCGGGGTGCACTCGCCCGAGTTCGCGTTCGAGAAGAGCGCCTCGAACGTGGCCGACCAGACGCGGAAGATGGGCATCACCTACCCGGTCGCCCTCGACAACGAGCTTGCCACCTGGGACAACTACCGCAACCGGTACTGGCCCGCGAAGTACCTCATCGACTCGGCCGGCACCGTGCGCTACTTCCGCTTCGGGGAAGGGAAGTACGAGCGGACCGAGGGCCTGATCCGCGACCTGCTTCGGCAGGCCGACCCCGGGGTGCGCCTGCCCGACGCGACGACGGGCCGCTCCGACGCGCTCACGGAGGACCGCACCCCCGAGACGTATCTGAGCACCCACCGCGTCGACCGCTACGTCGGCGACCCCCTGGCGGCGGACACCGCCAAGCGCTACCGCCTCCCCGCCGACCTGCCGCGTGACGCGGTCGCCCTGGGCGGCACCTGGACCGCCGGCTACGAGCACTTCACGGCGGGCCAGGGGGCGCGGATCGCCCTGGACTACCGGGCCAGGAAGGTCCACCTGGTCCTCGCCGGCAAGGGGCCGGTGGAGATCCGCGTGAACGGCGGGCCCGTGCGGACCCTCCAGGTCGACGGCACCCCCACGCTGCACACCCTCGTCGACGAGGACGACGCGCACCGGGCCCGCCTCGAGGTGCGCCCCGCCCCGGGCATCGAGGCGTACGCCTTCACCTTCGGGTGACCGTGCCGTCCGCGCCCGACCGGTCGCACCGGTCGGGCCCCGTGGACCCCCAGGGTAATGCGCGGGGGGCGGCCGCCCGGGGGA
>NZ_JBHVJC010000066.1:0-22323 GCF_042799315.1 Streptomyces sp. NPDC057702
GGCCGACCCGGTGCGCTAGGGACGCAGGCGGTGGCGTACGGCCGAGCCGGCTCGGCCCTTGACGACCTCCAGTTGGGCCGGGATGCGCTGGCGCAGGTCGGCGACGTGGCTGACGATGCCGACCGTGCGGTCCCGTTCGCGCAGCGAGTCCAGCACGTCCAGCACCTCGTCCAGCGTCTGCTCGTCGAGGCTGCCGAAGCCCTCGTCGATGAAGAGCGTGTCCAGGCGTACCCCGCCGGCCTCGTCGGTGACCACGTCGGCCAGGCCGAGGGCCAGGGCGAGCGAGGCGAAGAAGGTCTCGCCGCCCGAGAGGGTGGCGGTGTCCCGGGCGAGGCCGGTCCAGGCGTCGATGACGTGCAGGCCGAGGCCGGCCCGGCCGCGCCCGCTGGTGCGGACGTCGGAGTGGACCAGGGTGTAGCGCCCGGTGGACATGTGTTCCAGGCGCGCGCTCGCGGCGGCGGCGACCTGTTCCAGGCGGGCGGCCAGGACGTAGGACTCCAGTCGCATCTTGCGTTCGTTCTCGGCGGAGGTGCCGGCGGTCAGCGAGGCCAGTGAGGCCACCCGTTCGTACGCGGCGCGCAGCGGTCCAAGGGCCCGGGCCGCGCGGGTCGCCTGGGTGGAGAGCCGGTCGAGCTGGGCGCACCGTTCGCGGGCGGCGGCCTCGCGCGCGGAGGCGCCGCGCAGCGCGTGGGTGGCCGCCTCGACGGCGGCCTCGGCGCCCGCCAGGTCGGCGGGGGCCCGCCGGGCCGCGGCCTGGCCGGCCGGGTCGGCCAGTTCGGCGGCGAGGGCGGCCTCCTCGGCCTGCCACTGGTCGAGGGTGTGTTGCAGGGCCTCGCGGCGGGGCTCGTCCAGGACGGCCTCGGCGGCGGCTCGCGGGTCGGGGAAGCCCGCGCGGTGGGCAGCCTCGGCCAGGCGTTCCCGCGCCTCACGCAGCCGCTGGGCGGCGGCCTCGCTGGCGGCTGCCGCCTCGCTCGCCTCGGCGAGCAGCGTCACCTGGCGCTCCAGTCGGTCCACACGGGCGGAGACCGAGGCCGCGCCGCGCGTGGCCTGGTCCAGCTCCGCCGTGAGGGCGTCGAGTTCGCCGGTCAGGGCCTCGCGGCGGGAGGTGCGGGCCGCGAAGCGGCGTTCGGCGCCCTCGCGCTGGGCGCGGCGGCGCTCGTACTCGCGCTCGGCGTGCGCCAGCTCCTCGCGCGCGGCGTGGGTGTGGGCGCCGAGGGTCCGCGCGGTGGCGTGCTCGCGCTGGAGGTCGCCCACGGTGGCGGCGAGCTCGGCGGCCGGGGCGTCGCCGGCCCCGGCGGTCGCGGCGGCCAACTCGGCCTGGGCGGCTCCCAGTTGGCCTTCCACCTGTTCGCGCAGCGTCTGGGCCTCCTGGTGGGCGGCCTGGGCCGCCTCCTCGGCGGCCCGGTCCACGTGGTCGGCGCCGGCCCGGGCTGGGCTGGGGTGGTCGGTGGAGCCGCACACCGCGCAGGAGTGGCCCGGTCGCAGCGCGGCGGCCAGTTCGGCGGCGATGCCGCGCAGTCGGCGCTCCTTGAGGTCCAGCCAGTGGTCCCGGGCGGCGGTGGAGCGCTCGGCGGCACGCAGCCGCTGGTCGCGCAGGGTCGCCACCCGCCCGCCGAGCCGGTCGCGCTGCTCGGCCGCGTCGCGGGCGCGTACGGCGGGCTCGATCCGCGCGGCGAGCTGCTCGGCGCGGGCCGCGGCGTCCTGACAGGCGTCGACGCGGTGCTGGTGGGCCTGGCGGCGCTCGCTCCAGCCGGCGAGCCAGTCGGCCGCCTCGGCGATGGTCTCCTCGTCGGCGCGGGCGTCCCGGTCGAGCGTGGCGAGCTCGCCTTCGAGGTCCCGGGCTCGGTGTTCGAGGCGCCGGGCGGCGGCCAACTGGCCTAGTTCCTGGCGTAGTTCGCGTTCCAGGGCGGCCAGTCGCGCGCGCTCCGCGGTGGCCAGCTGGGGCGGCAGGGGGGCGCGGCAGCGTTCCTCGGCGGCGCGGGCCGCGCGCAGGTCGCGGTCGGCGCCCTGACACAGGTCGAGGGCGGGGGCCACGGCCTCGGCGTCCCGGGCGCGCCGCAGTCGCTCGCGTACCCGCTCGCGCTCGGGCGCGCGCTCGGCCAGCTCGCCGGCCCTGGCGCGGGCGTCGGCGTGGCGGCGCTGGCGGCGGTCGAGTTCGGCGGCTTCCTCGGCGCGGTGGCCCGCCTCCTGGTGGGCGCTCTCGGCGGCGTGTACGGCGGCCACCGCCACGTCCCGCCGCTCGCGGGCGCCGCTGCGGGCGATGGCGGCCCACTCCAGCACGCGGGCGGCCAGGCCGGGTTCGCCGGGGGGCAGGTCGGGCAGCGGGTGCGCGCGCGTGTCGGTGTTGTCGCCGGCCTCCTGGGCGATGCGGTGGGCCAGGCGCAGGAGTTCCTCGTCGCCGCTGGCGACGCGCCGCTGGGCGGCACGCCGCTGTTCGGCGAGCCGGTCCTCGACCGCGGCGAAGCGGCCGGTGTCGAAGAGCTTGCCGAGGAGTTGGGCGCGGGCCTGGTCGTCGGCGCGCAGGAAGCGCGCGAAGTCACCCTGGGGCAACAGCACCACCTGGCAGAACTGCTCGCGACTCATGCCGAGCAACTGGCCGATCTCCTCGCCGACCTCCTGGTGGGAGCGGCTCAGCGGCTTCCACTCCGTCCCCCCTGGCCCGTCGGTGGTCTCCTCGCGCAGCAGGGTCTGCGCCTTGTCCCGGGTCATGCCGTCGCCACGCTTCTTGGGGCGCAGTTGCTCGGGCTGGCGGGTGATCTCCAGGCGGCGGCCGGCGACGGTCAGTTCGAGGACGACGTGGGTGGCGGTGTGCGGGTCGGCGTGGTGGCTGCGCAGGTTGAGCGCGCTGCCCTGGCGGGCGCCGGGGACGGCTCCGTAGAGCGCGTAGCAGACGGCGTCCAGGACCGAGGTCTTGCCCGCGCCGGTCGGCCCGTGCAGCAGGAACAGGCCGGCGGCCGAGAGGGCGTCGAAGTCGATCTCGTGGGTGCCGCCGAAGGGGCCGAAGGCGGTGACCGCCAGTCGGTGCAGTCTCATCGGGCGACCTCGGTGGGTCCGCCGGTCTGGGAGCGGGCGCCACCGGCGTCGGCCGCGCGCGTGCCGGGCACCCGGGGGCGCCGGCTGGTCGGGGTGTTCGCGCTCACGGTCCGGTCAGGCTCGTCCTCGCCGTCCGCCGCCGCGCGCACCTGGTCGAAGGTGTCGCTGAGCACGGCGCGCTCGGCCGCGTCGGCCGCTCGCCCCGCCCGCACGTGGGTGACGAAGTCCTCCGCGATCTGCTGGTCGCTTCGGCCGCGCAACCGCTGGGCGTACGAGGCGTGGGTGGCCTCCTCGGCCCGCTCGGGCGCGAAGGCCAGGCTGAGGACGTGCGGGAAGCGGCGGGCGAGGCGGGCCATCGGCTCGCGGGGGCGGGTCGGGTCGGTGAGGGTCGCCTCCACCCAGGACTCCTCGTGGGGCTCGTGTCGCGGGTCGGTGAGCAGGTCGTCCAGGCGGCCGGCGAGGCGGGCCAGCGGGCGGGGCACCGGGCAGGGCAGGCGCTCGGCCGCTACGGTGCCGGCGGCGTCCAGGTCGATCAGCCACATGGACTTGCGGTGGTTGGCCTCGGAGAAGGAGTAGGCGAGCGGGGAGCCCGAGTAGCGCACCCGGTCGGAGATCCGCTGGCAGCCGTGCAGGTGGCCGAGTGCCACGTAGTCCACGCCGTCGAAGACCGCGACGGGTACGGCCGCGACGCCGCCGACGGTGATGTCGCGCTCGCTGTCGCTGCCGGTACCGCCGGCGACGAAGGCGTGCGCGAGGACGACGGACCGGGTGCCCGGTGGGCGGGCGGCCAGGTCTGCGCGTACCCGGTCCATGGCCGCGCCGAGGACGGCCGTGTGCCGGGCGCGGTCGGCGCCCACGGCGGCGCGGGCGAGGTGGGGCTCCAGGTAGGGCAGTCCGTAGAAGGCGACGTCGCCGTGGGTGTCGGGGACCACGATCGGCGTGCCGCACCGCGCCGGGTCGGTACGCAGGTGGATGCCGGCCCGGCCGAGCAGTCCGGAGGCGACGCCGAGGCGGCGCGCGGAGTCGTGGTTGCCGGAGATCAGGATGACGGGCACGCCGCAGTGGGCGAGCTGGTGCAGGGCGTCGTCGAACAGCTCGATCGCGGCCAGCGGTGGCACGGCGCGGTCGTAGACGTCGCCGGCGACCAGGACCGCCTCCACCCGCCGTTCGTGGACGGTGCGGACCAGGTGCTGGATGAAGTCGCGCTGCGCCTGGAGCATGCTCACGCGGTGGAAGGAGCGCCCCAGGTGCCAGTCCGACGTGTGCAGCATCCTCACGTGATCGCCCCGCCCCGCATCTCGTTCCCCCGTCCCGCGCCCCGGGCCCGTCGGTGGTGACCCGTGGCGCCGTGTGACCGGCCCTGTACGGGCCCCAGCCTTTCATCCGCGCCCCCCGCCGGTGACGGGAGGGCAGGCGCAAGCGTACGGCCTGGTGGCGCCCCGGGGGCGGGAGTCGGGCGCGGGACCGTGTGGGCGGGTGGGGCGGGTGGTGTCGGGGGCGGGTGGGGCGGGTGGTGTCGGGGGCGGGTGGGTCAGGCGTCGCGGGCCTCGCCGAACGCCTCGCCGCCGATCTCCAGGCGGGCGGTGCCGGCCGTGCTGTCGGCGAGCCAGGCGCGAAAGGTCTCGACCTCCGCGCCCGGCAGCCCGATCTCGATGGTGACGCCCTCGCCGTAGCGCACCTCGCGCACGGTGCGCCCCATGGCCCGCAGGTCGTTCTCCAGCTTCCCGGCCCGCTGGTGGTCGGTGGCGATCGTGACCAGCCGGAACCGTTGGCGTACGACCGTGCCGAGCGCGTCCAGGGACTCCCCCACCACGCCGCCGTACGCCCGGATCAGCCCGCCGGCGCCCAGCTTGACCCCGCCGTAGTAGCGGGTGACGACGGCGGCGACGTACCGCACCTCGCGTCGCACCAGCATCTGGAGCATGGGCACGCCGGCGGTGCCACCCGGCTCCCCGTCGTCGCTGGCCCGCTGGACGCCACCGTCGGCGCCGATGACGTAGGCGAAGCAGTTGTGGGTGGCGGTGGAGTGCTCGCGGCGGACGCGCGCGATGAACTCCTGGGCCTCCTCCTCGCTGGCCACGGGCGCCAGCGCGCAGCGGAAGCGGGACTTGTTGATCTCGATCTCGTGCACGCCCTCGCGGGCCACCGTGCGGTACTGCTCTGCCATCTCGCCAGCCTATGCCGCGCCCGCCGCCCGCCCCGGCCGGGGCCCGCGCGCCCACCGCGCGCCGAGCCGGGTACGGGGCGGCGGGAGCCCGGGGAATGGCGGGTGCGCGGGGGTGGTTGAGCGGACATGTACGCAGACGATGAGACGGTGCGCGCGATCCTGCGGGACGCCGGCGACACCTGGGCCGTGGTCGGACTCTCCGCCAACGAGGACCGAGCGGCCTTCGGCGTGGCCCAGGTGTTGCAGCGGTACGGCAAGCGCGTGGTGCCGGTCCACCCGAAGGCGGAGACGGTGCACGGCGAGCGGGGGTACGCGACGCTGGCCGACGTCCCCTTCCCGGTCGACGTCGTGGACGTCTTCGTCAACTCCCGGCTCGCGGGCCCGGTCGCCGACGAGGCGGTGGCGATCGGCGCCAAGGCGGTCTGGTTCCAGCTCGGCGTCATCGACCCGCAGGCGTACGCGCGCACGCGCGCGGCGGGCCTGGCCATGGTCATGGACCGCTGCCCGGCCATCGAGATCCCCCGCCTGGGCTGACCCGTCGCGCGGCGGCTCGCCGGCCCCGGGCCGCCGCGCCCCCTTCGGCCGCCGGCGGGCCGGGCCCGGGTTCAGCCGCCGAGCCCCTCCAGCACCCGCGCCCCGGGCAGGGTGGCCAGCGTCTTGCCCGGCGCGATGAGCTTGCCGCGCCGGCCGCCGCTGCCCAGCAGCACGTACGGGGTGTCGACGACGGCGGCGTCCACCAGGAGCGGCCAGTCGGCGGGCAGGCCCAGCGGGGTGACGCCGCCGTACTCCATGCCGGTCGCCTCGATCGCCGTCTCCCGGGCGGCGAACGAGGCCTTGCGGGCCCCGAGCTCGCGGCGGGCGACGCCGTTGACGTCCACGCGGGTGGTCGAGAGCACGACGCAGGCGGCGAGCGTGGTCACACCCCCACGCTTGGCCGCCACGATGACGCAGGTCGCGGAGAGGTCGAGCAGCCAGGCCCCGTGGGTCTCCACGAGCACGGCCGTGTCGGCGTGGGCCGGGTCGGTGTCGACGTAGCGCAGCTCGTCGGCGGGCACCGGACCGCTCCAGTCGCGCACCGCGGCGGCGACCGGCGGCACCAGCAGGTCCAGGCACTCGGTCGCGGGGCGGACGTCGGCGAAGGCTTCGTGGGGCGCGCGGATGCTCATGCGCCTCACGCTAACAGCCGGTCGGACGGGGGCAGATGGCCGGTGCCGAGCCCGCGCCCGGGTGTGCCGGCGCCCGGCGACCCGGGTCAGCTCACCGGTGGGATCGCCACCGTCATCAGCATCTCGACCGGTTCGGTGCCCTCGTTGCGGTACGCGTGGGCCACGTTGGCCTCGAAGGTCGCGGAGGCGCCGGCGGGCACCGGGTGTCGCTCGCCGTCCACCTCCAGCGTCAGCTCGCCGGCGCTCACGTGCAGCAGTTCCACCGTGCCCGCGAGGTGCGGGTCGGAGGCGCTGCTCTCACCCGGCATCAGTCGCCAGCTCCACAGCTCCAGCGGGCCGCGCCGCTCGGTGCCCACCAGGAGCCGGCTGGAGCTGCCGCCGTCGGTGGACCACATGCGCACCGTCTGCCGCGCGGGCACGACGCGCACCTGGGGCCCCTGGTCGTGGTCGAGCAGGGTGGCGATGCTGACCCCGAGCGCGTCCGCGAGCTTGACCGTGGTGCCGACGCTGGGATTGGTACGGGCCTGCTCGATCTGGATGATCATGCCGCGACTGACGCCGGCGCGGGCCGCCAGGGCGTCGAGGGTGAAGCCGCGCTCCCCCCGGCAGCGCCTGAGGTTGCTCGCCAACGCCTGCGTGAACTGGTCGAGGTCCGTCACTACCCATCCCACCGTCTAGTATTTTGAATGACGTAGTCCACTGTGCTGAACTACCGTGCACCGCACTCCACTGTTCACCGCACGGTACTGCGAGGTCCGCCATGACCGCCTTGTTCGCCCTTGCCACCAGCCTCCTGTGGGGCCTGGCCGACTTCGGTGGCGGGCTGCTGACCCGACGCCTGCCCGCGTTGACCGTCGTCGTCCTCTCGCAGGCGCTCGCGGTCGGCGTCCTGGGCGCGATCGTGGTCACCACCGGCGCCTGGTCGCACGCCGGGCCACGGCTGTGGCTGGCGGTGGCGGCCGGCGTCATCGGCCCGCTGGCGATGCTGTGCTTCTACCGCGCGCTGGCCCTGGGCCCGATGGGCGTGGTCTCCTCGGTCGGCGCGCTGGGGCAGGTGTCGGTGCCGGTCGGGGTGGGCCTCACGCTCGGCGAGCGGCCCGGGGCGCTCCAGTTCGTCGGCATCGCGGTGGCCGTCGTCGGTGTCGTGCTCGCCGCCGACCCACGGCTGGGCGGGGCGGGCGTGCGGCGCGAGACGCTGCTCCTCACATTCGTGGCCGCGCTCGGCTTCGGCGCGGTGATGACGCTGATCGCCGAGGCGTCCACCACGGTCACGGGCCTCTTCCTCGCGCTGTTCGTGCAGCGGGTGTGCAATGTGGCGGTCGGCGGGGCGGCACTGGCCGTCTCCGTACGCCGGGGCGGGGCCGCGCTGCCGGTCGGCGGCGGGCGGGTGGTCCTGGCCGCGCTGCCCGCGCTGGCCTTCGTCGGGCTGGCCGACGTCGCGGCCAACGGCACCTACGCCGTGGCCGCCCAGCACGGCCCGGTCACCGTCGCCGCCGTGTTGGCCTCGCTGTATCCGGTGGTGACCGCGCTCGCGGCGCGCGGCGTCCTGCGCGAGCGCATGCACGTGGCGCAGACGACCGGCGCGGGCCTCGCCCTGCTCGGCACGGTGCTGCTCACCAGCGCGTAGCCGTCGGGCCCGGGACGGCCTGGGCGGGGGGGGCCAGCCAGTCGGTCAGGGGCCGGTCGGCCGGACGTCGGCCGGTCGGAGCCGGTCCGTCGGGGCACGGTCACCGCGCCCGGCGACCGGCACCCGCCACGCGCGGTCGCCCAGCGGGCGGCGACACTCAGCGGTCGGCCGGAACGCCCCCGGTGCCCGATGACGCGGGCTGGGGTGGCAGGACACCGAGCGCCAGAAGCTGCTCGTGCGTGACCCCCTCGGGGATCGGCATCGGGGCCGGCGTGCGCAGGGGCGGCTGCCAGCCGGTCTCCGCGTCCCACCGGCGGACGACCTTGGCGGGCGCGCCCGCCACCACCGCGTGGTCGGGCACCTCGCCCCTGACGACCGCGCCGGCCGCGACCACCACGTTGCGCCCGAGGCGCGCGCCGGGCAGGATCACCGCGCCCGCGCCGAGCCAGCTCCCGGCGCCGATGCTGACCGGCGCGCTGCGCGGCCACTGCTTGCCGATGGGCTGCTCCGGATCGTCGTAGGCGTGGTTGTCGCTGGTCACGTAGACGTACGGGCCGCAGAAGACGTCCCGCCCGAACTCCACCGGCACCGACGCCACCACGTGCGTCCCCCGGCCCAGAACCACACCGTGCCCCACCCGCGGCACGGGGTCCGGGCCCAGGTCCAGGCCCGGCAACATGCCGGCGGCCAGTGTGACGCCCTCGCCGATGACGCAGTGGTCGCCGAGTTCGATCCACCCCTCGCCGAAGACCGTCCCCAGCGGGAACGCCAGCCGGGTGCCGGGGCCGATGCGGCGGAACCGGTAGGGCCCGGGGCGCTCGGCGGTCACCGCGCCGGTCCGCTGCACCCAGCGCCAGCCACGGTGCACCGCACGGGAGGCCATGCGGCGCCGCCAGTCGTCGAGCGAGGAGAACACGTTCTGATGGAGGGACACCCGCCTACCGTACTCACCAGTAGCCACGGGGCCCAGGCCGGCCCCGCGCTACGGCGGCGGCTACCCGGAACGGCCTCCGGCGCCCGGGACGGTCCGTCCACAGGTGGTTGTCTGAACGCGCTGTCGCGGGGCACTCGGCCGGTCCGGGCGCGGCACGCTCACCCCCCGCCGAGCGTCGCCGCGTCCGGGTCCCGCCCACCGCCGTGTCACCGGCCTACCCGTCGCGCCGACCGGGCCGCGCCCCCGCCACGCCGTCCTCCCATCCCGGGCCGAGCCCCGGCCAGTGGGCTCGGCCGCGCGCCGGTGGGGAGCCGACGGTGCGACGTCGCGGGCCGGCCACGGTGGACGTACGGGCGAGCCGCCGCGCATCTCCCGGGCGTAGCTGGCAAGGTGACCGACGGGGCGGGCGATGTTCACAGCGAGCGGGTCCCCGGGGCGGTCCACCGGGGACGGGAGCGAGGCGAGAATCTCATGTCGGTCTCCGCGCACGAGCCAGCCGCCCGACACGCGGTGCCGGGCGCCCCGTGCTGGGTGAGTCTGATGGCCCGCGACCTCACGGCCGCCCAGGCCTTCTACGGCGCCGTCCTCGGCTGGACCTTCCAACCCGGCGTACTGGGCGGCGAGTTCTCCGTGGCCCTGCTGGAGGGCCGGCCGGTCGCGGGGCTCGGGGCGCTCGCCCACACGCTGCGCGTCCCGGTCTCCTGGACCCCCTACTTCGCGGTCGCCAGCGCCGACGAGGCCACCGCCCGCGTGCGCGAGCGCGGCGCGACGGTCGCCGTGGGGCCGCTGCGCTTCGCACACGGCCGGGCGGCGCTCGCCTCCGACCTGGACGGGGCGGTCTTCGGCCTGTGGGAGGGGACGGTGCTGCCCTGGTCGATCGGGCGGGGCAGCGCGCCCACCTGGCTGGAACTGCGCACCCGCGACGCGTTCGCCGCCGCCATCTTCTACGGCGAGGTGCTGCGGTGGGCCGTGCCCGGCGAGGCGGGGTGCGTCGTGGACTACGCGCAGGGCCAGGTGCTGGTCGGCGACGGGACGCACACGGTGGCCGGGCTGTGCGGCGGCGCGATCGAGGAGGCGCCCGACCCGAGCGTCAGGCCCCGCTGGCACGTGCACTTCCCCTGCTCGGACGTGGACACCTCGGCGAAGGCCGCGGTCGACGCCGGAGGCGCGGTCGTCCAGTCACCACGGGCCGGCGCGCACGGGTACGAGGCGACGCTGCGGGACCCGGACGGCGGGCTGTTCACCGTGACCACTGCCCACGGCCGGCCGGCGGAGCCCGTCACACCGGCGTGACCCGCCCGCCTCCGCCACCGGACCCGCACGCGGACCTCGCGGCCACCGGCCCGTGCCATAGCGTTCGGTGATCGCGTTCCGAGTCCCGTGGAGGAGATCTTGATGGCACAGCAGGCCCTGATCGCGGCGTTCGGCGGCAAGGAGCCGCGGGTGGGTGCGGAGGTGTTCGTCGCACCGTCGGCGGTGGTGCTGGGCGAGGTGCGGCTGGAGGCCGGTTCGAGCGTCTGGTACAACGCCGTGCTGCGCGCCGACTGCGGCCCCATCACCGTGGGCGCGGGCAGCAACGTCCAGGACAACTGCACCGTGCACGTGGATCCCGGGTTCCCGGTGACGGTGGGCGAGCGGGTGACGGTCGGCCACAACGCCGTGCTGCACGGCTGCGCGGTCGAGGACGACTGTCTGGTCGGCATGGGCGCCACCGTGCTCAACGGGGCGGTGATCGGCGCCGGTTCGCTCGTGGCCGCCCAGGCGCTGGTCCCCCAGGGCATGCGAGTGCCGCCGGGCTCCCTGGTCGCCGGGGTGCCGGCCAGGGTCAGGCGCCCGCTGACCGACGAGGAGCGCGCCGGCATGGCGACCAACGCCGCGCTCTACGTGGACCTCGCGCGCGAGCACCGCGCCACCCTGGGCGCGACCACCGCCCGGTAGGCCCTGGCGAGCGCGGGCGGTGGGTCACACGCTCGGGCACGAGGCCCGGGCACCGTCGCCGCCCAGCCCGCCGGCGGCCCCGCGCAGCGAAGGGACGGACGGCGTACGCCCCTCCCCTTCCGTGGGGGCGTACGCCGTCCGTCGGGGTGGCCCGGGCCCTCTCACAGCGCCACGAGCGTCGCGGCGGCGATGTAGAGGGCCTGGAGCGCCGTACGCCTGCCGAGTGGATCACCCTGGGCGACGTGGCGGCGGGCCGCCGAGACGTTGGCCGCGAACATCCCCACCATCAGCAGAGCCAGCCCACTCGCCGCCCACGACGCGAGCGCCGGGATCAACAGGCCGACGGCGCCGGCCACTTCGAGCCCACCGGTGAGACTGACCAGCAGGTCGGGACGGGGCAGCCGGGGCGGGACCATCCCGATGAGGTCGGCCCGCAGCTTGGGATGGAAGTGCGCGAGCGCGGTGAACAGGAACATCACCGCCAGCCCCACGCGGAGCGCGGGATGCCAGGCGTCCAGCGCCTCCACACCGATCAGTCCGGCCAGGCGCGCCGAGAGGAATCCGACGACCAGGGCCACAAGGGGTTCCATGACAGCCTCCTCGGTCAAACTTTCCACTGTCAAGATACGCTCGCGAACCCCTATCTTGTCAACGACAAGATAGGCTGTCGGACATGACCACCCGGCCGTACCACCATGGAGACCTGCGTCGCGCCCTGCTCACCGCCACCGCCGTGGCGATCGCCGAGAAGGGGCCGGCGGCGCTGAGCCTGCGCGACCTGGCCCGGCGCGCGGGCGTCTCCCACGCGGCGCCCACCCACCACTTCGGCGACAAGACGGGCCTGCTCACCGCGTTCGCCGCCGAGGGGTACGCCCTGTTGGCCGACGCCCTGGCCACCGCCGGCGGGGACCTACTGGAGAGCGGGGTGCGTTACGTCCGCTTCGCCGTCGAGCACCGGGCCCACTTCGAGGTCATGTTCCAGCCAGACCTCTACCACCCCGACGATCCAGGGGTCGCCGCCGCGCGCGAGCGGGCGGACCGCGCCCTGACCGCAGCGCTCGCCACCCGCCCCGACCGCCCGAGCGACGAGGACGGCGAGGCGGCCGAACTCGCCGCCTGGTCCCTGGCGCACGGCTTCGCCGGCCTGTGGCTGAGCGGCGCGCTCCCCCACGCCTCGGGCGGCGACCCCGAGGCCCTGGCGCGACGCGTCCTCGACCGACTCTTCCGCGCGCCCTGAGCCCGACAGGCCAGGGCCAGCCACCGGTCCAGGCTCGGCCCCCACAGCCCCGCCCGACCCCACCGCCGGCCCGGCCCGCGAAGACGCCAGGCCCTTCCGCCCGACCCGCTCGACACCAGCGACACCCGGCCCGCACGGCGTCCGGTTCCCGGCGTGGACGCCGGCACCTGATTCTGGATGTGTAGTATCCAGGTTAAGCGTCAGCACGGCGCGCCCGGCGAGCGGCACCGCCGCCCGCGCCCGCAACCCGTCGGTGCGCGCCGCGCGCCAACTCCCCACCCCCTACCGCACTACGGGACGCCCCGCCCCGACCCGCCAGCACCCCGCACCCCACCCGCGCCCCCACCGAGGCCGGGCCCGCCCGGACCAGGCGCCCACCCCGCGCGCCCACCCCGCGCGCACAGCCTCCGCCCAGCCCATCACCCAGCCGTCAGCCGAGGACGCGTGGCAGACGGCGCGAGATCAGAGGGAGAATCTGGATGTCCAAGGTCCCGATTTCGGCCGCGGACGCGCCGCCGGCCCGGGAGGCCGACTCCGGTGGGGGGCTGACCCCCACCTTCGTGCTCGCCCTCGGCACCTTCGCCGTCGGCACGGACGCCTTCGTGGTCGCCGGCTTCCTGCCGGACATGGCCGACGCCCTGCGTGTCTCCACGGCCACGGCCGGCCAGTCGATCACGGTGTTCGCCGCCGCCTACGCCGTCCTGTCACCCGTACTGGCCACACTCACCGCTCCGCTGTCACGCCGCGCCCTGCTGGTCGGCGCGCTGATCGTGCTCGGCCTGGCCAACCTGGGCTCCGCGCTCGCCCCCACCTTTCCCGTGCTGCTCCTCTCCCGCGTCCTGGCCGCCGCGGGAGCCGCCGCGTACACGCCGGGTGCCGGCGCGGTGAGCGCCGCGCTGGTACGACCCGAACTGCGGGCCCGCTCGCTGGCCGTGGTGGTCGGCGGGCTCACCGTCGCCACCGCGCTGGGGGTGCCCCTGGGCCAGGTGGTCAGCGAACTGCTCGGCTGGCGGACCGCGCTCGGCCTGGTCGGTGGCCTGTGCCTGGTCGTCGCGGCCTGCGTCGCGGGGATCATGCCGTATCTGCCCGGCGGCCCCCGGGTCCCGCTGCGCACCCGCCTCGGGGTGCTGCGCCGGCCCGCCGTGGCGAGCGTGCTCCCGCTGACGGTGCTCGGCATGGGCGCCAGCTACACCGTGTACGCCTACAGCGTCGAGGCGTTGGACGCGGTGGGGGTGCCCGACGCGCGACACGTGTGGCTGCTGTTCCTGTACGGGCTCGGCGCGGTCGTCGGCACCTTCCTCTCCGGGTTCGGCACCGACCGGTGGGGCTCGACGCGCGTGCTGGGCGTCGGCTATCTCGTCATGGCCCTCTCACTGGGCGCGTTCGGCTGGCTCGCGGCGGTCGACGCCTCGCCGCTCGCCGTGGTCGGCGTCGTGGTGGCCGGCTGGGGCGCGAGCACGTGGTGCCAGACGCCGGCGCAGCAACACCGTCTCATCGCGCTCGCCCCGCGAGAGGCCCCGCTGGTCGTCTCGCTCAACTCCTCCTGCATCTACCTGGGCATCGGCCTCGGCACCCTGCTCGGCGGCACCGCCCTGCCCGCCGGCATGGCCACCGTGTGCGCCCTCGCCAGCGCGACAGCCGTCCTGGCCCTCGCCTTCCTGCTGCTCACCGCGCGCGGCACGGTCGGTCGTGAGGCCGGGAGCCGGGCCGAGGGCTGAGGCCGGGCCCGGCCACGCCGGCCAGGGCCCGCGCCGGCCGGGCCCCGGGCGGCGGCCCCGCCCAGGGGGTCGCGTCACCGGGGGCGCGGCGCCGGCTCGGCGGACCGGCCCGCCGTCGGAGGAGGCGGGGCGGTCCGCCGGCGCGAACCCGGGCGCGTCAGGCGTTCGGGCGCAGCGTCCAGATGACGGACATCTCGCCGGTGACGGCCCCGTCCTCGCGGGTGATCACGATGCGCACCGGGAACTCGGGCCGGCCGCCGGCGTCCAGTTCCGCCACCACCTCGGCGACCGGGCGACCGAGCTCGGCGGTCGCGGTGACCGGGCCCTTGGCGACCTTCCTGTAGCCGATCTCGGCACTCACGGCGAGCGGCACCGCACGCGAGAGCTGGTCCCCGAAGGCGGCCATCACGATCGCCCCGCTGGCGGACTCGGCCAGGGTGAACATGGCACCGGCGTGCGGCCCCTGGATGTGGTTGTGGTAGTCGGGCTGGTCCGGCAGGCGCAGGACGGCGCGCTCCACGCTCGTCTCGAGGAATTCGAGGTGGAGGGTGCGCACCATCGGCACGCTGGCCGTGAGCATCTCGCCGATCGACGGCAGGGTCTCTGACATGCCCGAAAGTTACCAGCGGGTAGGAACCTGTGGGAAGGGCGGCCGTAGCAGCTCCCGGGCGGCCCCTCTATGGTTACTCGCCATGTGGCCAGGACAGCAGCCGCCCGGGGGCGAGCAAAACCCGCACGACCAGAATCCGTACCAACAGCCGCAGTACCCACCGCCGGGGACGGGGCAACAGGGCCCCTACCAGACCCCGGCACCGGGGCAGGGCCCCTACCAGACGCCGGCGCCGGGGCAGCCCAACCCGTACCAGCAGCCCGTGCCGACGCCTCCGCCGGGCGCACAGCCCGGCGCGCCCCAGCAGGGCGCCCCGCAGCAGGGCACGTACCAGCAGCCGGGTTATCAGCAGCACCACCAGCCGACCCAGTCGTGGCAGGCGCCGGCCGCGCCGGGTGCCCCGCAGCCGCCGTCCGGCAGCGGGGGTGACAAGCGGAAGAAGACGATCGCGATCGTCACGGCGACGGCCGTGGTCGCCGCCGCGGCCGTGGTCGGCGTGGTGCTCTTCACCGGCGACGACGGCGACGACAAGAAGGACACCGCCAAGGAGTCGCCGAAGCCGTCCGCCTCGGCGTCCACCCCGGCCTCGGGTGACGGTCAGCAGCCCGACGGTCAGGAGTCCGGCGGCGCGAGCGAGAACCCGCGCGGCGGCTCGGACAACCCGCGCTCGGCCGATCCCGCCGCCAAGCCGGTCATCCCGGGGTGGAAGACGGTCGTCAGCGCCAAGCGGCACGTGGCCTTCGACGTCCCGGACACCGCGGACTGGAAGGTCGAGTCCGCGGGCCTGTCGGTCGGCTTCGAGAGCGACAAGGGCAAGCCGCTGGTCATCATGTCCAGCCCCGCCAAGTACAAGCAGGACGCCTGCTCGGTCAAGGTCGAGGGCAGCACCCGGCCGGACACCAGCGACCTGGGTGGCGTGGGCACCAAGGGGGCGCTGGGCGCCAAGAGCGAGGCGAACGCGGCGGAGGTCGAGGCCGAGAACTGGGTGTTCGCCGGCTACGACCAGAAGCAGACCGGGCAGCGCAAGGTCACCAAGGCCAAGCCGTTCCAGAGCGACCACGGGCTCAAGGGGTACGCCGCCTCCGCGACGGTCACCGGCGTGAAGAAGTCCGGCAAGTGCTCCAGTGACGGCAAGGCCTTCACGGTGGCGTACACCGACGTCAACGGTGACTACGCGCTGTGGGTGCTGCACGCCGCCGCCGGCGTCAAGGACGAGTTGGCGAACGAGACCATCGAGAAGATCAAGAGCACCCTGCGCCCGCTCCGGTCGGGCAGTTAGCCGCACCCGGCGGCGGGGGTCACCGCCCCGGCCGCCGGGTGGGCCAGGTGCCGAACTCCGCGCGAGGGAGCGACACGCGCGGGGCCTCCCGGGCCGACGACCCGCCGGCTCGGGCACGCGGTGGCGAGGAAACGGTGTGGCGCGGGGGGCCCACCCCCGGGAATAGTCCGTCTGTGACCACTCCCCCGGCTGCACCGCACCGCCGCCGCCCGGCCTGGGCCGGCCGCAACTACACGCTCCTCACGGCCGCCGCCGTGGTGACGGGACTCGGTAACTCCGGGGCCCTCATCGCGGCGGCGTTCGCCGTACTGGACGCGGGAGGCGACGGCACCGACGTCGGCCTGGTCGCCGCCGCCCGCACCGCGCCCCTGGTGCTGTTCCTGCTGATCGGCGGGGCGGTCGCGGACCGCGTGCCCCGGCACCGGGTGATGGTGGCCGCCAACACCCTCAACTGCCTCTCGCAGGCCGTCTTCGCGGCCCTGGTGCTGGCTGGCGACGCGGCGCTGTGGCAGATGGCCCTGCTCGCCGGTATCGGCGGCACCGGGCAGGCGTTCTTCGCGCCGGCGGCCGAGGGGATGGTGCTGAGCTCGGTCAGCGGCGACGGGGCCAGTCGGGCCTTCGCGTTCTTCCGGATGGGCGTCAACGGCGCGAACATCGGTGGCGCCGCGCTGGGCGGGGCGTTGATCGCCGCCGTCGGGCCGGGCTGGGTACTGGCCATCGACGCCGCCGCGTTCGCCCTGGCCGGCGCCCTGCGCGCGTTCCTCGACGTCAGCGGCACCCCCACCCGCGCGCCCGGCGCCGGGTTGCTGCGCGACCTGGCCGAGGGCTGGCGCGAGGTGGCGGGCCGGCCGTGGCTGTGGAGCATCGTGGGGCAGTTCGCGGTGGTCAACGCGGTGGTCGCGGCGGCCGAGTCGGTGTACGGCCCGCAGGTCGCCGAGGACCAGTTGGGCGGGGCCAGACCCTGGGGGCTGGCGTTGGCCGCGTTCGGGGCCGGCACCCTGGGCGGCGGACTGCTGATGACCCGCTGGCGCCCGCACCGCCTGCTGCTGGTGGGCACGCTGTGCGTCTTCCCGCTGGCCCTGCCGTCGGCCGCGCTCGCCGTGCCGCTGCCGATGCCGGGCCTGGTGCTGGTCATGTTCCTGTCCGGGGTGACCGTGGAGGTCTTCGGGGTCTGCTGGATGATGACGCTGCACCAGGAGATCCCGGAGGAGAAGTTCTCCCGGGTCTCGGCGTACGACTGGTTCGGGTCGGTGGCCATGCTCCCGGCGGCCACCGCGCTCGCGGGGCCGACCGAGAGCCTCGTGGGCCGCTCGGCGGCGCTGTGGGGGTGCTCGGCGCTGGTGGTGCTGCTGACGGCCGCGGTGCTCCTGGTCCCCGACGTACGGCGGCTCACGCGGCGCGGTGGGCCGGCCGGGAGCACCACGGGTCCCGTCGCGCCGTCCCCCGCCGACACCCACTCCACCCCGGGCATGGCGGGCCCGGCTGACGCGGGCGGCCCGGCACGGCCCCGGGAGCAGGTCGACTGACGACCGGTCAGGTCACGGCGGTCGGCCTCAGTTGATGCTGAACGCGCCGCTCGGCGGCGGGGGCGAGGGCACCGCCCCGGTGTCCCACACCGGTTCGGCCCCCGCCACCAGGCGCTCCAGGGCCGCCCCGTCGGTCACCCGGGCCGGGAAGGGGTCGGCGGCGGCCCGCCGGGCGAGCGCGGCGGTGGGCAGCGGCTGGTGGCCGGCGACCAGGACGGCGTTGCCGAACCGGCGGCCCCGCAGCATGGCGGGCTCCGCGATCAGGCACACGTGCGCGAAGGCCGCGGCGAGCGTGGCCACCTGGGAGCGCAGGAAGTCGAACGGGGCGCCGTCGGCCAGGTTGGCCGCGTACCGGCCCGCCGGGCGCAGCACGCGGGCCGCCCGCCGCGCGTACTCCACGGAGGTCAGGTGCGCGGGGACCCGCGAGCCGCCGAAGACGTCGGCGACGATCACGTCGACCGACGCGTCGCCGGCCCGCCCGAGGGCCTCGCGCGCGTCGGCCGTCGCGACCTCGATCGCGGCCTCCGGTGCCGGCGGCAGCACCTCGGCGACCAGGCCGCACAGGGCGCGGTCGGCCTCGATGACCGTCTGCCGCGAGCCGGGACGCGTAGCGGCGACGTAGCGGGCCAGGGTCAGTGCCCCGCCGCCCAGGTGCAGGACGTCCAGTGGCGCGGCCGGGCCCGCCCGCTCCTGGCCGGCCGTGTCCAGGACGTGCCCGAGGCGCCGCGTGTACTCGAACTCCAGGTGCAGCGGGTCGGCGAGATCCACGTAGGACTGCGGAGCGCCGTCCACGGTCAGCAGCCAGCCCTCGGCTCGGTCCACGTCGGGCAGCAGCTTGGCGGCGCCGAGGTCCACGGCGCGGCTCACGGGTATCCGGTCGTCCACGCCCCCATTGTGCGGCCCGTGCGCCACCCCCCGTACCGCCCCGTGCCCCGCCCCGTGGGCCGAGGGGCCACGGGGCGGGGCACGGGGCGGCTGCGCGGTCAGCCCTCGGTCGCGAGCACCGTGCCCGCGCCGACCGTGCGGCCGTCGTCGCGGATCACGAAGCGCAGATCGGGTTGGACGGGGGTGGCGCGGCTGAGCTCGACGTCCAGTGTGAGGGTGTCGCCGGGGCGGGCGGCGCCGGCCCCGGGCGGGTTGATCGCGCCGTCGACGTGCGCCGTGCGGAGGAAGAACCGCGAGCGGTGGCCGGTGGCGAACGGCGCGGCGCCCTCCCGCGCGCCCGGCAGCACGCGTACGTGCGCGGTGAAGCGCCGGCGCGGCGTCAGGCTGCCGGGGGCGGCGGCGAGGTCGCCACGGCGCGGGACGGCGTGCGGGACGCCCCGCAGCAGCAGCGCGACACAGTCCCCCGCCTCGGCTCTGGCCAGCGGGCGGCCGAAGGTCTCCAGGCTCGCCACGGCCATCTCGATGTCGGGTCCGAGGACCTGCACGCGGTCCCCGCTGCGTACCGTGCCGCGCTCGATGGTGCCGGCGATCACCGCTCCGTGGCCGGCGCGGGGCAGCGCGTGGTCCACCGGGAGCAGGAACGGCTCGCCTGGCTGGCGGCGCGGGGTGGGCACGAAGGTGTCCACGGCGTCCGTGAGCGCCTCGATGGTGCCGATCCAGCGGGGCACGCCCTCCAGCGCCCGCAGCGCCGAGACGCGGATGACGGGCGTGGTGGTGCCCGGATAGCCGTGCGCGGCCAACAGGTCGCGGATCTCGCGCTCGATGTGCTCCATCGCCTCGTCCTCGCCGGCGTCCACCTGACTGAGGGCGACGACGAGGTGGTCGACGCCCAGCTGTCGGGCGATCAGCACGTGCTCGACGGTCTGCGCCCGCACGCCGTCGAGTGCGGAGACGACCAGGATGGCGCCGTCGAGCTGGGCCGCAGCGCCGATGACGTGCTCGATGGCGGCGGGGTCGCCGGGCATGTCCCGGTGGACGTAGTGGCGGGTGCCGGTCTCGTACTCGACGCGCGTGCTCTTGAGCGCGCCGCGCGCGGCGGCGTCCAGCGCCCGGTCGCTGCGGGCCGGCGGCGCGACGTCGGAGGTGGCGCGCGCCCCGAGGACGCGGGAGATGGCCGCCGTCAGCGTGGTCTTGCCGTGACGGGCGTGGCCCAGGGTGGCGATGTTGAGGTGCGGTGTGGTGGCGTCGTGCGCGTGCGGGGACATGGGGTTCCTTCCTTGGCACGGTGCGGGCCCTGATGGTGGGCCCGAGAGGACGAGCGACGGGTGGGTGGGAGACGGCCCGCCCACCCCCGGGCCCGGCGCGGGCGTACCACGGCCCCGGGCGTGGGGCGGCAGGGTACGGGCGAGCGGCGGCGCGAAGGGTGAGCGGGGGTGGCGGCGCGGGTCAGCCGGCTGGCGCGGACCCCTGTGCCGGACCGACCCTCCCGCTGTGGGGTCCGCCGAGATCGTCGGGGAGGGTCAGCTTTGTACGCCCGGGGGAAGGGGCGGGGCTGCGGGGAGGGGGACGAGGGCAGCCCCGGTCGCGACCGCGACCGCGACCGCGGTCACGGGCGTGAGCGGGGCATTCCGGACCATGCGCCTGATCATGTCCCGCACCCGGTGTCCGGTCGAGCGGTTTTCGCGGTACGGCACGGACCGGCCGGCGACGGCCGGTGGGCCCGTCCCCACCGACCCCCTGGGCCTCGACGAGCCCTGTTCGCGGGGCCCACCGGCCAGCGCCGCGCGCTCGTCGTGGCGGTGCCCGGCCGGCGGCGCGACCACGTGCGGTCCCCGCCGTACGGCGTACGCGCCCGCCGGCCGGCCCCCAGCGCCCTCCGCCGTCCCGAGCACGCGCGGCGCGCACCCGGCCGGCCCCTCGGTCGCCCGGGGCCCGACGGCCCGGCCCACCGCCGCCCGCGCCCCGTACGGCCCGGCCACCGGCCGCCGCCGCCGTCGCGCGGGTCGGCCCTGTGGCGCCCGCGCTACCCCGTCTGGCCCACCCGTGCCCCGGCGGGCTCAGCCGTCCCTGCCGGCCCGCGCGACCCGGCCTGGGCCCGGACGCGCGAGCGCCGCGACGGCCCGGCGTTTCCTTCGGAGGCGTCCGCGAGCCACCCGGGGCACACCGACGTCGGTTACGCTCCAGCGGTGTTCGAACCTGCCGTGCGGCCCCCGCGCCGCGTCGCGTGGTGCGCCCAGGCCCTGCTGTCCCCGCGCACCCGGCTCGGCCTGCTCCTGGTGCTGCTGGCCGGCGCGGGAACGCTGGTGCTGGTCTTCGAGCCCCAGCGACTGATACGCGAGGGCTGGCCGGCGCAGATGTCGGGCGCGCTCGCCGTGGTGGTGTTCGCCGCCGCGTACGGCGTGTGCACCTCAGCCCTGGTGCCCCGGCCGTTGCTCAACCTCGCGGCCGGGGCGCTGTTCGGCAGTCAGGCGGGGCTGCCGGCCGCCGTGGCCGGGACCGTGCTCGGTGCGGGCATCGCGTTCGGTCTGGGGCGACTGCTGGGGCAGGACGCGCTCCGGCCGCTGCTGCGGGCCCGACCGCTGGTGGTGGCCGACCGGCAGCTGAGCGAACACGGCTTCCGCTCGATGCTGGCGGTGCGCCTGTTCCCCGGCATCCCCTTCGCCGCCGCGAACTACTGTGCGGCCATCTCCCGGATGGGATGGCTGCCCTTCCTGCTGGCGACGGGGCTGGGCAGCGTGCCGAACACGGCGGCCTACGTCGTCGCGGGCAGCCGCGCCTCCTCGCCCACCTCGCCCGCCTTCCTGCTCTCGATGGCCTTCATCGTCGTCACCGGCCTGGCCGCCGTGCTCGTCGCCTGGCGCAAGCGGGCGAAGCTGCGAGCCACCGCGACGCCACCGCCCGAGGTGCGGAAGGAGCCGGCGAGGGCCGGCTCCGCACCGGGTGCGTGACCGTCCCGGGCGCGTAGAGCCCAGGGCTCTGTCCACGGCTTCACGAACGGGCGCTACGCTGCCACCTGACTGGTGGATGATCGTGGTCGGGCCGTGGCCCTGGCACCGCGCAGCTCACCGTGCCCCCGTCAGCTCACTCAGCGAAAGCCCGTACGAGTCCGGCCAGACCACCTCCCGTATGACCGCGCACGCGCGCCGCAGGCCCGCCCAGAAACCGCCTTTGACCCGCATCCTTGCTGGTCAGAACGTGATCAGCATTTGGATGGCATAGATATCGATGTCTTGGTTTGAATCCTTCATCCTCGGACTCGTCCAGGGCTTGACCGAGTTTCTGCCGATCTCCTCCAGTGCCCATCTCCGGCTGACGGCGGCGTTCGCCGGGTGGGCCGACCCCGGGCCGGCCTTCACCGCGATCACCCAGATCGGCACCGAGGCCGCGGTGATCATCTACTTCCGCAAGGACATCGCGCGGATCGTCTCCGCCTGGGCGCGGTCGCTGTTCAACAAGCAGATGCGCAGCAACCACGACGCCCAGATGGGCTGGCTGGTCATCGTCGGGTCGATCCCGATCGGCGTGCTCGGCCTGACGCTCAAGGACGCGATCGACGGCCCGTTCCGCGACCTGCGGCTGATCGCGACGACCCTGGTGGTCCTCGGCATCGTCCTCGCGATCGCGGACCGGCTGGCGGCCCGGGACGAGACCGGCGGCCGACACCGGGCGGTCAAGCACCGCAAGGGCCTGGACGAGCTCACCACGCGCGACGGCCTCCTGTTCGGCATGTGCCAGGCCATGGCCCTGGTGCCCGGCGTCTCCCGGTCGGGCGCGACCATCAGCGGCGGCCTCTTCCTCGGCTACACCCGCGAGGCCGCGGCCCGCTACTCCTTCCTGCTGGCCATCCCCGCGGTGCTGGCCTCCGGCGCGTTCGAGGTCAAGGACACCAGCGAGGGGCACGTCTCCTGGGGCCCGACGATCTTCGCCACGTTCATCGCGTTCGTCGTGGGATACGCGGTCATCGCGTGGTTCATGCGCTTCATCTCGACGAAGAGCTTCATGCCGTTCGTCTACTACCGCGTCCTGCTCGGCCTGGTCATCTTCGCCCTGGTCGGCTTCGACGTCCTGAGCCCGCACGCCGGCGAGTCGGGAGACTAGGGGCCGATCCCGGCCTCAGTTAGCCGACATTAGCCCGCGTTTTTCATGATCATCTCCCATTCGCCTCCCACTGGGGGATCGTGTGCTCACCCCGCTGGGGAGTGA
>NZ_JBHVJC010000067.1:0-22015 GCF_042799315.1 Streptomyces sp. NPDC057702
GTCGTGGGGCGCCGCCGCGCCGCCGGGCCGGGCCGGGTCAGCTCGTCACGTCGGGCTCAGGCCGCCGCCCCGCCCCGCCCGCCGGGCGGGTGCGCGCTCACGCGGCGCCGTCGCCCAACACGGGCAGCAGCTGCGGCAGGTGGCCATCGGAGGCCAGCGCGGCGGCCTGCCGCTCCGCCGGGACCTCGCCGTACGTCGTCGTCCTGGGCCGGGCCGGGCGGCCCGCCGCCTCGGCTATGGCGACCAGGTCGCGAACAGAGCGGTAGGAGCCGTAACCCGATCCGGCCATCCGGGAGATGGTCTCCTCCATCAGCGTGCCACCCAGGTCGTTGGCGCCCGAGCGCAGCATCTCCGCCGCCCCCTCGGCGCCCAGCTTGACCCAGCTCGTCTGGATGTTGGGGATGTGCGGGTGGAGCAGGAGACGGGCCATCGCCGTGACGGCCCGGTTGTCCCGGGTGGTGGGCCCGGGGCGGGCGATGCCGGCGAGGTAGACGGGGGCGTTGGTGTGGATGAAGGGCAGCGTCACGAACTCCGTGAAGCCCGCGACGCCCTTCTCCAGGGCCGACCGCTGCATGCTGGCGAGCTGCCGGAAGTGGCCGAGCCAGTGGCGCGGCTGGTCCACGTGGCCGTACATCATCGTGGACGAGGTGCGCAGACCCAGCTCGTGCGCGGTGGAGACGACCTCGACCCAGGTGGCGGTGGGCAGCTTGCCCTTGGTCAGGACCCAGCGCACCTCGTCGTCGAGGATCTCTGCGGCGGTGCCGGGAAGGGAGTCGAGGCCCGCCTCGCGCGCGGCGGTCAGCCACTCGCGGATGGACAGGCCGGTGCGCGTGGCGCCGTTGACGACCTCCATCGGTGAGAACGCGTGCACGTGCATGCCCGGCACGCGTTCCTTCACGGCCCGCGCGATGTCGAAGTAGGCGGTGCCGGGCAGGTCCGGGTGGATGCCACCCTGCATGCACACCTCCACCGCGCCCACGTCCCACGCCTGCTCGGCGCGGTCGGCGACCTGGGACAGGGAGAGGGTGTACGCGTCGGCGTCGGTGCGGCGTTGGGCGAAGGCGCAGAAGCGGCAGCCGGTGTAGCAGACGTTGGTGAAGTTGATGTTGCGGGTGACGATGTACGTGACGTCGTCGCCGACCACGGAGCGGCGCAGGTCGTCCGCGACGCGGCACAGCGCGTCCAGCGCGTCCCCGTCGGCGTGCAGCAGGGCCAACGCCTCGTCGTCGGTGAGCCGGGTCGGGTCGTCGGCGGCCACGGCCAGCGCGGCGCGTACGTCACCGTCGATCCGCGAGGGCACCATGCCGGGCGCCGCCGCCTCGCGCAGCGCCTCCCAGTCGCCGTAGACGTGGTCGAAGTCCTGGCGCCGGTCGCCGGTGCGGCCCTCGGTGTCGATGGTGTGGTGCAGGTCGGTGCGGCCGGTGCCGGAGGCGGGCAGCGCGAAGCCCTCGTCGGGCTCCTGCCAGGGCAGGCCCTTCGGCATGGCCTGGGGCGCGGCCAGGCCGGTCCGCGGGTCGGCGAGCGCGCCGACGTGCGGGAGCAGCCGGGGGTCGAGCCAGGGTTCGCCGCGCTGGACGAACTCCGGGTAGACGGCCAGGCGTTCACGCAGTTCGAAGCCGGCGGCGGCGCTGTGCGCGGCGAGCGCGTCGATCTGCGGCCAGGGGCGCTCGGGGTTGACGTGGTCGGGGGTCAGCGGTGAGACGCCGCCCCAGTCGTCGATGCCCGCGCCGATCAGCCGCGCGTACGCGCCCCCGGCCGCTGGCTGGTTCACGTCGCCGTCGACCAGGTTGGGCGGGGCCTGGAGATTGACGGAGGGGCCGAGGATGTGGCGGGCCACGGCGACGGTGGCCACCAGGTCGTCCAGCTCCGCGTCCGGGGCGGCGCGCATCGCGGTGTCCGGTTTGGCGCGGAAGTTCTGGATGATGAGTTCCTGGATGCCGTGGTAGGCACGCGCGACGCGACGCAGCGCGAACAGGGACTCCGCGCGCTCCTGGTGCGTCTCGCCGATGCCGATCAGCAGTCCGCTGGTGAAGGGCACCGAGCTGCGACCCGCGTCCTCCAGCACCCGCAGGCGCACGGCGGGCTCCTTGTCGGGCGAGCCGTAGTGGGGTCCGCCCGGCTCGCTCCACAGCCGCTCGGCCGTGGTCTCCAGCATCATCCCCATGGACGGGGCGACCGGCTTGAGCCGCTGGAAGTCCGTCCAGGTCAGCACCCCGGGGTTGAGGTGCGGCAGCAGCCCGGTCTCCTCCAGGACGCGGATGGCCATGGCCCGGACGTAGGAGATCGTGTCGTCGTACCCCTCCGCCTCCAGCCACGCGCGCGCCTCGGGCCAGCGGTCCTCGGGCTTGTCGCCGAGGGTGATCAGCGCTTCCTTGCAGCCCATTTCGGCGCCGCGCCGGGCGATGGCCAGCACCTCGTCCGGCGACATGTACATCCCGTGGCCGGCGCGGCGCAGCTTGCCGGGGACGGTGGCGAACGTGCAGTAGTGGCACTTGTCCCGGCACAGCCGGGTGAGCGGGATGAAGACGCTGCGCGAGTACGTGATGACGCCGGGCCGGCCGGCGGCGGCCAGGCCCGCGTCCCGCACGCGCGCGGCGGAGGCGCTGAGGTCGTCGAGGTCGGCGCCGCGCGCCTGGAGCAACACCGTGGCCTCGTCGACGTCCAGGGCCACCCCGTCGCGCGCCCGGCGCAGCGCGCGGCGCATGGCGTTGGCGGTGGGGGCGGCGGGCCGGGCCGGGGCGATCCCGGGCAGGCCGAGCGGCACGGTCGACGTGGCGCCGGCCGGCGTCCCGGGCCGCGTCGATCCCTCCCCGGGCTGACACGGCAGGGCCTGGTCAGTGGGGGTTCGATCGGGCGCGGCCGGGTCCGACTGCCGCGCCTGCCGCGACCGCCGCGGCTGTCCTTCGGGGTCCTGTCCCTGTGCGCTCGTCGTCATTCCTTGAGGATACGAGCGGCCTCCGACAGTGGCGGCGAAGATCGCTGCGGGCTATGTCACAGGGGCCACTCGTGTCTCTCGCGTACGGCCGGAGCGACGGTGGACCGACGGTGGCTCACAGGTACTGCGCGTACGCGTCGAGCGCCCGCAGCACCGTGGTCTCGTCGCCCGTCGGCGTCTGCAACACGACCTCGGTGACGCCCAGGTCGGCGAAGCGGGCGAGCGTCTCGGTGGAGGGCGGCACCAGGTACGGCACCACCTCGGGCTCGCCGGGGCGGCCCGCGTCCGACCACGCCTGACGCAGCGCGGGCAGCGACTCGGGCAGCCCCTGGCCGCCGAGCGGCAGCCAGCCGTCCGCGTACTCGGCGATGTGGGCGAAGAGCTTGGGCCCGGCCGAGCCCCCGATCAGCGTGCGCGGCCCGGTCAGGGGCGCGTCGGCGCGCTCGCGCGGCGCGAGCGACGGCTTGGGGTGGGCGTGGCTGGCCCGCACGGAGACGAACGTGCCCTCGTGGCCGGTCGGCTCCGCCGCCCACAGCGCCCGCATGACGGCCATCTGATCGCGCACCAGCGCACGCCGGGTGGACCAAACGACACCGTGGTCGGCGGCCTCCTCGACGTGCCAGCCGTAGCCCAGCCCCAGGGTGAACCGGCCTCCGGAGAGGAAGTCGAGCGTGGCGATCTGCTTGGCCAGGGCGATCGGATCGTGTTGGGCGATCAGGGCGACGCCGGTGCCCAGGCTCAGGCGCTCGGTGACGGCCGCCGCCTGGCTGAGCGCGACGAACGGGTCCAGGGAGCGGCCGTAGACGCGCGGCGGACGCCCGCCACCGGGCATCCGGGACGCGGCGTCCACCGGGATATGGGTGTGTTCGGGTAGGTAGAGCCCGGCGAATCCCCGCTCTTCGAGCGCGCGCGCCAGCCGGACCGGGCCGACCGTCTCATCGGTCAGGAAGTTGGTGATGGAAAGCCGCATGGCCGACTGCTACCTCCGGGTGAGCTGGGCTGCTGCACGTATGTTCTCTCAACGTCACCGGGTTATCCACAGGGCTTTCCGCCGCTGTCACGGACGCGTACAACAGTTGTCACACGGCGGTTCGTCTCCCTCCGCGGCGCGTGGAGGGGGCTGTTCCGTCCGGTGTGGCGGCGCCGTCGCGGGCATCGCCACGCGTTTGGGCGACGGCGATCGACGGCGCTGGCCGGCACGGGCGCCGCGGGCCGGGTGAGGGTGCGGGCGACCCGCGTAGGGGCGGGGCGTCGGCCGCTGATGGGGGGATGGAAATGGATCGTCGGTCCGTACTGAGAATGTCGGCCGCCACCGGCGCGGCGGGCGCGCTTACGCTCACCCCCGTGACCTTCGCCCAGGCGGCGGACGGCCGTGGCGAGCAGAGCCGGCGCGTGAGCGGCGAACTGCCGCCCGGCGCCCCGGACTTCGTCTACCTGCCGATCGAGGTGCCCGACGGCGTCCGGGAGATCCACGTCGCCTACGGCTACGACAAGCCCGCCGTGCCCGCCGGCACCCAGGGCAACGCCTGTGACATCGGCATCTTCGACGAGCGGGGCACCGAGCTCGGCGGGCGCGGCTTCCGTGGCTGGTCGGGCGGGGCGCGCACGGAGTTCACGATCAGCGCGGAGCGCGCGACGCCGGGCTATCTGCCGGGCCCGGTCGGCGCCGGCACCTGGCACGTGGTGCTCGGCCCGTACACGGTCGCGCCCCAGGGCCTGCGCTACGAGGTGACGATCACCCTGCGGTACGGGGCGCGCGGGCGCACCCCCCGCCCGGTCTACCCGCCACGGCACGCCAGGGGGCGGGGTCGCGCCTGGTACCGGGGCGACAGCCACCTGCACACGGTGCACTCGGACGGCAAGCGCACCCCGCGCGAGGTGGCGGACGCGGCGCGGGCCGCCGGGCTGGACTTCCTCACCACCACGGAGCACAACACGAGTTCGGGGCACGCCGCGTGGGAGGGCCTGTGGGGCGACGATCTGCTGATCCTCGCCGGCGAGGAGATCACCACGCGCAACGGACACGTCCTGGCGCTCGGCCTGGACCCCGGCACCTTCGTGGACTGGCGCTACCGGGCCCGGGACAACGCCTTCGGCCGCTTCGCCCGCAGGATCCGCCAGGCCGACGGCCTGGTCGTACCGGCCCATCCGCACGCGTCCTGCGTCGGCTGCAACTGGAAGTTCGGCTTCAACGACGCGGACGCGGTCGAGGTGTGGAACGGCCCGTTCACGCTGGAGGACGACGTCTCGATCGCCGAGTGGGACAACGCCCTGGTGGCGGCCGTGCGCGGGGGCAGGCCGTGGCTGCCGGCGATGGGCAACAGCGACGCCCACCGCGAGGGCCAGACGGTGGGCCTCCCCCAGACGGTGGTGTTGGCCGACGACCTCTCCCGACACGCCGTCCTCGCCGGCATCAAGGCCGGGCACAGTTGGATCGCCGAGTCCGCCGCGATCGACCTGACATTCACGGCCCTGGACGGACGCGGACGCCACGCCGGCATCGGGGACCGCCTCCCAGCTGCCCGGGACGAGCGGATCACGGTCCGTCTGGAGATGACGGGCGCCCCCGCGAAGGGCACGGTCCGCTTCCTCACCGACCAGGGCCAGCTCCTCACCACACCGACCCCCGCCTCGGGCACCGGCACCGTCGAATGGCAGACCACGCCCTCGTACGCCGCGTACGTACGGGCCGAGGTCCGCCACGCCCCGACCGACAGCGGAACGTCGGGCATACCCGGCCCGATGGCCGCCATGACCAACCCCGTCTTCCTCGGCGACCACTGAGGACGAGGCGAGGCCCACCCTCGGGGCGGGGTGCGGCAGGGCGGGCGGCTTCGGGGGGGCGGGCTGTCGTGCCGCGATCGCGGGCTGCCGCCCGGCCGGGACCGGGGTGCCGCCGGGCCGGGCGGGGTGCCCAGTGGGGGCCGGGGCTCGCTGGGTGGGCCGGGCTGCCGGGCGCGGTGGGCTACGGCGTTCCGCACGCCCGCCGCCGCGCGCGGGCGGGGCGCGCTCCCGTCGTGTGTGCCACCACGGGCACACTCACTCCCCCGCCCGGCCGCCCACCGCAACGCCGAGAGCGACGGTAACGAGGCAGTCACCATCCGCTTCGGGCCATGGTCGGACAGTGACGTCGGCAGTCCCGGTGATCCGCCTTGTGAAGGTGCGGAACGCGGCAAACTGGCCTGGCACCGCGCTGGTCTATGCCTGGGGAGGGAAGCCATGGCGGGTGGGGGTCGGCCGTGGGAGCGGACGGGACGGGAGCCGGAGGAGCGGCACGCGGGGTCCGTGGAGCGCGCGTCGACCGTGGACCGCGCGGGCGTCACGGAGCGCCCGGAAGCCCCCGTCCGCCGGGGGGTCGCGGACCGCCCGAGGCCCGCGCCGGGCGCGTGGCCCGGGGCGGGCGCGTGGCCCGAGGCGGGCGCGGAGCCCGAGGCGGGCGCCCACCACCACGCCCGCCCGCACCACGACACCCGCCCGGAAACGACGGACCACCCGGAGACCGCCAACGCCCCCGCCCCCGCCCCCGTGGACCGCCGGGAACCGACGGGCCACCCGGAGAAGGGGAACCACCAGGAAGCGACGGGCCGCCCCACAGAGCCGGCCAAGGGCGACCGCCCCGACCCCGTGGACCGGCAAGGTGCCACGGCCCACCCCGGGCTGGGGTTCCACGTGCTGGGGCCGGTGCGAGTGTGTCGGGACGGGCAGCCGCTCGACGTGGGGTCGCCGCAACGGCGGGCCCTGCTGGCCGCGTTGCTCTTGCGCCGTGGGCGTACGGCGACCGCGCCCGAGTTGATCGAGGACCTGTGGGGCACGCAGCCGCCGGACGCCGCCGTCGCCGCGTTGCGCAACCACGCCTCCCGGCTGCGAAAGAGCTTCGGAGCGGACGCGGACCTGCTGGTCAGCGAGTCGGGCGGGTACGCGATGCGGGTGCCGGCGCGGGCCCTGGACCTGGGGCGAGCACAGGAGTTGCGCACGCGGGCCGACGCGGCGAGCGCCGGTGGTGACCACCGGCGCGCCAAGGAGTTGCTCCAGCGGGCGCTGGAGCTGTGGGACGGGGAGACGCTGGCGGGCGTGCCGGGGCCGTACGCGGAGTCGGAGCGCGGGCGCCTGGAGGAGTGGCGCGTGGGGTTGCTGGAGAGCCGCCTGGAGCTGGACCTGATGACGGGCCGCCCCGCCGAGTGCGTGGCCGAGCTGACGGCGCTCACCGCCGCCCACCCGTTGCGCGAGCGGCTGCGGGAACTGCTGATGCTGGCCCTGTACCGCTGCGGCCGGCAGGCGGAGGCGCTGGCGGTGTACGCCGACACGCGGCGGCTGCTGGCCGAGGAGTTGGGCGTGGATCCGCGTCCGGAGCTGTCCGCGTTGCAGCAGCGGATTCTGCGCGCGGACCGGTCGCTCAACCCACCCACCGCCCCGCGCGGCGCCGCGCGGCCGGGCCCCGAGGTGCGGCCCGCGCAGTTGCCCGCCTCGGTGGCCGACTTCACGGGCCGCGCCGAGGTCGTGGCGCGGCTGACGCACCACCTGGGCGCGGCCGACGGGTCGGCCATGGCGGTGGCGGCGGTGGCCGGCATCGGCGGCGTCGGCAAGACCACACTCGCCGTCCACGTCGCGCACCACGCCCGGCACCACTTCCCCGACGGGCAGCTCTACGTCAACCTCCAGGGCGCCGGCCCCGACCCCGTCGAGCCCGAGGTCGTCCTGGGCTCCTTCCTGCGCGCCCTCGGCATCCCGTACGAGGCCATTCCCGACGGCGCGGAGGAGCGGGCCGCCCTGTACCGCAGCACGCTCGCCGGCCGTCGCGTCCTGGCCCTGTTGGACAACGCACGCGACGCCAGCCAGGTCAGGCCCCTCCTGCCCGGCGCGGAAGGCTGCGCCGCGCTGGTCACCAGCCGTACCCACCTCGCGTTGGACGGGGCTCTGCTCGTCGATCTGGACGTGACCACGCCCGCGGAGTCCCGCGCGCTGTTCACCCGCATCGTGGGCCGCGAGCGCATCGGCGACGAGCCCCAGGCCGCCGCCACGGTCGTGGCCGCCTGCGGTCATCTGCCGCTGGCCATCCGGATCGCCGCCTCCCGGCTGGCCACCCGGCGCCGCTGGAGCGTGGCCACGCTCGCGGCCAAACTCGCCGACGAGCGCCACCGGTTGGACGAGTTACGCGTGGGTGACCTGGCCGTCGCGGCCAGCTTCGAACTCGGCTACGCCCAGCTCGATCCCGCCCAGGCCCGCGCGTTCTGCCTGCTGGGCCTGCCCGAGGCCCCCGACATCGCCCTGCCGGCCGCCGCCGCCCTCCTGGACCTGCCCGCCCCCACCGCGGAGGACCTCGTCGAGTCCCTCGTCGACGCGTCCCTGCTGGAGGCCACCACACCCGGCCGCTACCGCTTCCACGACCTGGTCCGCCTCTACGCCCGCGCCCGCGCCGAAACGGACCACCCCCCACCCCACCGCGAGGCCGCCCTCTCCCGCCTCCTGGACTTCTACCTGGCGACGGCGATGCACGTGTACGCGCTGAGCCGGCCGGGCGACCGGGTGGTGGACCACCTGGGGCCGACCACGTACCCCGGTCTCACCTTCGCCGAGAGCGGTCCCGGCATCGACTGGCAGCACACCGAGGCGACGGCCCTGTTGGCCACCGCGCGACAGCTGGCGGTCGGTGAGACCCTGCGACGCTCTGTCGACCTGTTGCAGTCCTGTCGCGACCTGGCCGAGTCGGGTGCGCACTCCCCCTCGTATCTACAGGCTGCCAGCGAGGTGCTGCGATCGGCCGTGCGGGCCGGGGACACGCGCGCCGAGGGGCGGGCGCGCACCGTGCTGGCGTTCACTCACAGTCTGGCCGGCCGGTTCGACCAGGCCGTGGCCGAGGCCGAGCGTGCCATGCGTATCGGCGCCGTCGAGAACGACCCGGTTGCCTGCGGCCAGGCGGCGAACGAGCGCGGCATCGTACCGATCTACCTGCGGCAGTGGAGCGTGGCCGAGCGGTATCTCACGCAGGCGCTGGCCGCCTTTCGGGCCGACGGCAACCTGCCCGGCGAGGCGAGCGCCCTCGCCAACCTCTCCCACGTCCACGCGGCCCTCGGACGGGTGGACCAGGCGGTCGAGCACGCCGCGCGGTCCCTCGCCATCTACCGACAGCACGGCACCTCGCTGCGGCTGGGCAACGCGCTGTACGCGTACGGGCTCGCGCTGGGCAAGAGCGGGCGGCGTGACGAGGCGCTGGAGCAGTTCACGGGCGCGCTCGCCGTGTTCGCGAGCAACCGGCAGGCGCTGTGGCTGGGCATGACGCGGTACCGCATGGCGGAAGTCCACCTGGCGAGCGACGAGCCGGCCCTGGCGGCGGCCCACGCCGAACAGGCACTGGACCATTTGCGGTACGCGGGCGGCGACTGGCGCCGCGCCACCGTGCTCACCGCGCTGGGCAGGGCCCTGGCCGGCCTCGGACAACTCGATCGCGCTCGTGTCTGCTGGCACGAGGCGCTCGCCGTCCACGAGCGCGTGGATGCCCACGAGGTCGCCGAGGTCCGCCAGTTGCTCGCCCAGTTCGCCGCGCCCTTCTCCTCGCGTGCCCAGCCCGGGCTGACGTCCTGACCCCGTACGTGTCCGGGCTAGCCGGCCCGCACCGCCCCTTGCAGCACCCCGCCCGGGCCGGGAGAGGCCGCGGTCTCGGTCGCGCGGGCAGCGGCTTCCTCTTCCTCGTACTTGCGGGCCAGGTAGCCCGCCTGGAAGCGGCTGTCGGCGCCGATGTCGTCCATGAGGTGCGCGATGCGCCGGCGGCAGGTACGCAGCGAGACGCCCAGCCGGCGGGCGATGACCTCGTCCTTCGCTCCCGTCGCGAGGAGTCTGGTGATCGCCGAGTCGATGTCGCGGGAGATCTCCCGGTCCGGCACGCCCTGGCCTACGCCGTGGAACGGCGCCGCGGTCATCCAGAAGAGGTCGAAGACGGCCGCGGCGTAGCGGGCGACGGCCGCGTTGCGCACGATCACGGCCAGCTCCCCGTCGTCGGGACCGGGAAGGATGGCCTGGGAACGGTCGAACACGATGAGCCGGGGCGGCAGCACGTCGAGCGTCCTGACCTCGGCTCCCGCGGCGGACATCGCGGCCACCCCCCGCTTGGTGGTGCCGCTGTAGCGCGTCGAGTGCTGACACAGGGTGCGCTGTCGCACCCCACGGCCCAGGAGTTCGAGGTACGTGGGCAGGCCCCGGTCCGCTTCCTCCTGCGTACGGAGACCGAACGGCTGGATGACGCGTGCCTCGGTCTGACACACCTCGGCCAGCTCGGTGATCATCTTGTGCAGGAGCTCCGGGTCGTCCACCACCTCCACGCCCTCCGCCGGATCCTGCCCCATGGCGGCCTCCAGATGGACGGGCGTGAACGCCTCGATCGCCGCGCGCTGGAGGGCCAGTGCGGACTGCTGGGCGCGTAACGCGTGTTCGCGCGGCCCCACCCGCTCCGCGGCGGCGGTCTGCGGGTTGATGGCCACAAGGCGTGGGTGCGCGATGGACATCGGGCGCAGCAGCCCCAGTTCCCGCAGCTGGGCCACCGCCCAGCCGGCCTCGTCCTCGGGCACCCGAAGCAGTCCCGCGGCGGAGCCGGGCTCGATTCCCCCCTCCCGCACCGCGTGTTGGTAGAGCCGCATCATCGTCGTGCTGTGGGTCACGTCCGGCTCGCTCGCGCTCATGACTCCCCTCCGCGTCAGCCCTCGTCGTCGCTCCCAGGGTGGCGCACGACGCTAACCGTCCGATAAGCGAATGCACCACGCGGGGCGCCGACGACCACGGAGGAACCGGGACAGGGGACGTGCGCCCGACAGACGGCTCGGAATGAGGCTCGCGTTCCGGTCTGGTGGCGCCAGGTGCCGACCGGGAAGGGGGCGTACGGCCGTGGATCGCCTTCCTCGACGTAGTGGACACCGACACCCCGCCAGACCCCGGGCTCGGAACACGTGGCCGCGCGGAACACCCCTTTTCCGGAATCCGCAGGTACGTGGTACGGAACGCCCCGTGTCGTAGACGCTCAGGATCATCGTGAACGCGGTGGCGTGAGTGGTCGAGCGCGATAGGGAGAGCAATGCGCGCGGCGCCGACGCGTCGCGTGGTGACACCGCGACATGCCACTGGCATGGATTGGCGGAACGGGGCACGCGCCGACCACGACAACGCACTCGGTCACGTACAACGCCACATACATGGTGAACGGTCGATTCAGCAGCCACTGATCGTTTTGGGACAGTGAATCGAGCCCGAGAAACTCCCGGCCGCTGTCGGGCGTAGGCCGCGACCGGCGTACGCCGTCGACGGGTGCCAACGGCGTGGGTTCAGCCACCGGCGCCCCTTTCCCAGGCCGCCGATCCACGTCGGCCCCCTCGTATCAGCAGCTCCGTGGAGCGGCCGCCCCCGCGCGAATCCGGCCGCGTGCGGCGGCGCCAGGGGCGGTCGGCTGGGTGTGGACCCAGCCGTGCGGGCGGCGCGGTTTCAGGACGCGGCGAGCGTGTGTGACGGCCGTACCGACAGGCACGTCCAGCAGGTCGGCCCCGGGGTACGCCGCCCGCCGTGTCGCCGCGCTCGCCGCGTCCCTCCCGCTCGCGCGGGCCTCATTCCCGCCGGGCCTGCCCACTGGCCCAGTCGCTTTCCGTGTACCGCGCGTACGCGATGTCGCCTACCCAGAGGGCCGCCCGTCGCGCCGGTGCCCCGGTTTCGCGGTCCGGTGGGGGACGGCGGTCGCGAGGGACGGCCCGGCGGGCCTCACTTCGAGGAGCTCGCCGGGAAGGCGGTGCCCCGTCGGCGGCGACGCGTCCGCGCCGCGACAGGCGACGGGCCTCATCAACCGTCCTCAATCAATGCATACAACGGTGAAATCCAGTAGGCGCCCCCGCCTCGCCTTTCCAGGAACGGCGACCCCGCGTCGCGCCCATCTCCGCGACGGTGAGCGCGAGCGGGTCCCCCGTTCGCCGAGAGCCGGTGGAAACGCCGGCCCCGCGTCCGCTGGATTCGTTATCCCCGCGATCCTTCGGACGCTACGGAAGTGAGCGTGCCAGGGCTGTCGGTGACGCGTCCACGCGCTTCACCCCTCAGCAAGGGGACGGGCACTTAGCGGACACGGCGACCAGGCGTCTCTTTTCACCGCCGAATGGCACGACGAGCTACGCATTTACACCGTATGGGCATATGCCGGCACCCCGTCGAGAGCGGTCCCTGACAGCGCTCCGCCGGAGGTCACATTCGCGAACGCCGCCACCCATCCGCGTGATCTTGTACGCGGTTTGCTTCCGTACGGGTCCGCCGAGCACACCCGCTGGCGCCCCGAATGCGCGATGGCGAGCCGTTCCGTCGGGGTGCCCCGTCGAGGCACCCGCCGGCCGCCGCTCCCCGAAGTCCGGACCGCGTCAACTCGGGTATCGACACTGGCGCCGACGCCGCCCACGCCCTACGGTGCCCACGCGAGCGAAATCCCGATACCGGCACGTCCACCGGAGATCCGAGACGTCGCGACCGCGGCTGGCTGGCCAAAGAACGCCCCTCCGCTGACGAGTGCCGCCCCGTCAGCGCGGGCGACGAAGATCGGCTATGCAATGGGAAGTAGAGATATATCCCCATCGGGGCATGGATACCGGCAAGCGCGGTGTCAACTACGGAGTTCATCACCGGGTTAGTCATCGGGCCTCCGCTCGCCGGCACACAATGCGCCACCGCCCTGTCGATGCCACGGATATTGCGAATCGGCCAACTCTTGCGGGCCTTGTGGAGAGGCTCGGCCCCTACTGACGCGGAGGGTGCCGACAAGGCAAACTGACCCGAGCGAAGCGGAGACACACGGCAAGGGGAGACCATGGGCGACGATCAGGGGCAGGCGCACCAACTGCGCTTCACCGTGCTCGGGCCCGTGCGGGCCTGGCGCGGCGACGAGCAGCTCAGCACCGGCTCGCCGCAACAACGCGCGCTCCTGGCCGCCCTGCTCCTGCGCGACGGGCGAACCGCCACCGCCGCCGAGCTGGTCGACGGCCTGTGGGGCGACGAGCCTCCGGAAGCGGCCATCGCCACCCTTCGCACCTACGCCTCCCGGCTACGGAAGTCCTTCGGCGCGGATTCGGCGTCGCTGGTCAGCGAGTCCGGCGGCTACGCGCTGCGCGTGCGCGCCGAGGCCCTCGACCTCGATCGCGCCGAACGCCTCGCCACGGAGGCGGAGAAGGCACGCGCCGCGGGAGAGCGGGCCGTGGCGTGCGACCTCATCACCGAGGCGCTCGACCTGTGGGACGGCGAGCCGCTCGCGGGCCTACCCGGCCCCTATGTCGAAAACCAGCGCGCCCGACTGCTGGAGTGGCGCATCAGTCTCGTCGAGACGCGACTGGACCTGGAAATGGAACTCGGGCACCACACCGAGACCATTTCCGAATTGACGGCCCTGACCGCTGTTCACCCGCTGCGCGAACGGCTGCGGGAACTGCTCATGCTCGGGCTCTATCGCAGCGGACGCCAGGCGGAGGCTCTGGCCGTCTACGCGGACACGCGCCGTCTGCTCGCCGACGAACTCGGGGTCGAGCCACGTCCCGAGTTGGCCGCGCTCCAGCAGCGCATTCTGCAGGGCGACTCAAGCCTCAGCGCGCAGGCGCCAGGCGGGCAGGCCAAGGTACAGCCGACCTTCGTGCGCCCGGCCCAACTACCCGCCTCGGTAGCCGACTTCACCGGCCGGGCTGGCTTCGTGATCGAGCTGAGCAACCAGCTCAACACGGCTGAGGGCAGCGTGATGGCCGTGTCCGCGGTCGCGGGCATCGGCGGCGTCGGCAAGACCACGCTCGCCGTCCACGTCGCCCACGCGGCCCGCCACCACTTTCCCGACGGCCAGCTCTACGTCGACCTCCAGGGCGCCGGCCCCGTCGTCTCCGAACCCGGCGCCGTGCTGGGCTCGTTCCTGCGCGCCCTGGGCACGCCCGACGAGGCCATTCCGGACACGTTGGAGGACCGCGCCGCGCTCTACCGCTCGACCCTGGCCGGTCGCCGGATACTGACCCTGCTGGACAATGCGCACGACGCCGCGCAGGTACGCCCGCTGCTGCCGGGCACCGAGGGTTGTGCCGCCCTGATCACCAGCAGGTCGCGGATGGTGGACCTGGAAAGCGCCCATCTGGTCGACCTCGACGTGATGAGCCCCGAGGAGGCGCTCATCCTGTTCACGCGCATCGTGGGCGAGGACCGCACCGCCGGGGAACGCGACGCGGTCATGGACGTGGTGGCCGCGTGCGGGTTCCTCCCACTGGCCATCCGCATCGCGGCGTCACGGCTGGCCGCCCGACGCACCTGGACGGTCTCCGTCCTGGCGCGCAAGCTGGCCGACCAGCGCCATCGGCTCGACGAGCTCCAGGCCGGCGACCTCGCCGTCAAGGCGACCTTCGAACTCGGCTACGACCAGTTGGAGCCCCAGCAGGCCCGCGCCTTCCGTCTCCTCGGTCTCGCCGACGGCCCCGACATCTCCCTGGCCGCCGCGGCGGCCATGCTGGACCTGGACACGTACGCGACCGAGACGCTGCTGGAGAGCATCGTCGACACCAGCCTGCTGGAGTCGGCGGCGCCGGGGCGCTACCGCTTCCACGACCTCGTACGGCTCTACGCGCGGGCATGTGCCGAGCGGGACGAACTGCCGCCCGCCGAGCGGGACGCGGCCCTGTCCCGGCTGCTCGACTTCTACCTCGCCAGCGCGTCACAGGTGTTCGCGCACGCGCGCCCCGGCGACCGGCTGATCGAGCACCTGGAGAAGACCAGTCATCCCGGGCTGGCGTTCCTCGACCGCACGGCGGCCATCGACTGGCTGTTCGTCGAGGCGGGCTGCCTGCTGGCGAGCATCCAGCAGTTCGCCTCCGGGGGCACCCTGCGCCGCGCGACCGACCTCCTGCTCGCCTGCAAGGACCTGGCCGAGTCCGGCGCCAACTCCCGGCAGTACGAGACGGCGGCCCTGGTGGTCCGCGAGGCGGCTCAGGCGGCCACGGACGCCCGCGCCGAGGGCCGGGCCCGGATGATGGTCACGCACACCCACCGGCTGGCGAGCCGGTTCAACCAGGCGGATGCCGAGGCGCAACGGGCCATAGAGCTCGCGCATTCCGTCAACGACCCGGTCCCGGCCTGTGAGGCGCTCAACGACCGGGGCATCATCGCGCTCTACCAAAAGCGCCACGAGGACTCCGAGAAGTACTTCCGCCAGGCCCTCGACGCCTTCCGCGCCGACGACAACCTGCCAGGCGTCGCCGGAGCGCTGAGCAACATCTCCCGCGCGCACGCCGCCATGGGGCACATCGAGAGCGCCATCGAACTCGCCGCCGAGGGCGTCGCCGTCTACAGCAGCCTGGGTCTTGGCCTCCGCGTGGCGAACGGCCGCTACGCCATGGGGCTGGCGCTGTTCCAGGGCAAGCGGTACGTGGAGGCGCTGGAGCAGCTCACCGAGGCGCTCGCGCTGTTCCGCGACAACCGGCAGCGGCTCTGGGAGGGTTCCACGCACGCGCGGCTGGCCGAGGTGCACCTGGCGGCCCAGCGGCCGGCCGAGGCCGCCACCAACGCCGAGCGCGCCCTCGCACTGCGCCTGGTGGGCGGCGAGTGGCGGCGCGGCACCGTACTCACGGTGCTCGGCAAGGCCCTGCAGGGACTCGGTCAGGTCGACCGGGCCCGCGCCTGCTGGGCCGAGGCGCTCGCCATTCACGAGCGGCTGCACGCCGTGGAGGCTGAGGAAGTACGTCTGCTGCTGGCGCCGACAGCTGCCGCCTAGCGCTCTGTCGAGCGTTCATCAATCGTTTATCGCCGCCTGTCACTCTCGTATCGTCAACCGGCCTCACCGGGGGCAGCGGGTCGGGGGGGATATGGCCGCGCCACAGCGCGAAAAGCGGCCTACGATATCCGTCCGGCGGCCCACGGGGGAGCCGCCGGGCGGTATTTCGACCACACCGCTCAGAACAAATCACCACCAACGGGGAGAACAGAACATGAGCACCACCGAGTCCAACGTCGTCACCACTTTGGATAACCACCCGGACAGCGCCACCAAACCGAAGCGCCCGGTGGTCCGGCCGCTGGACAACCACCCGGACGCGGTGGGTGTCGGAACGCTGGACAACCACCCGGACAGCGCGGATGTTGTGGCCAACGACAACCACCCGGATGGGACGAAGATGAAGACGAAGGACAACCACCCCGACGACACGGACCTCACCACCCAGGACAACCACCCGGACGGCGGGGCGGCCTAAGCGACCCGCCGCGCGCACCGGCACCAAGCGCGACAGGTCGCACTGAACGAGGGCCGGCACCGATGGCGAGGAGGGGGAGCCATCGTTGCCGGCCCTGCTCCTTTTCGGGGTATACCTCTCCCGCCGGCACCGACCGCTTCAAGACAAACAAGCCAATGACGCACGGCTTCACTGATCGTTTGGGTTTCACTCAGTGAACAGCAATGCACCCCTGACAAGGAGTTGGAATGTCACCTTCACAGAAACTGTGTGTCGCGGCCCTGTTCGCCGCCGCGCTGGCCGTGGGCACCACGACCACGGCAGCCGCTGACCAACATCCCGACATCGCGCCTATATCGGCGCAGGACAACCACTCCGACCGTGCGTCGGCGGCCCCGCTGGACGGACATCCGGACAGCGTGCTGCGCTGACGCGGAGAGCCCGACCGCGTACGCGTAATCGTTTCACCAGCGTCGAGGGCGCCTGCCAGCCCCGACGCGGGTGCACATGACACGCGCACGGGGCCTCCTCGACCGATCCGCCCACCTCTCGTGTCGCGCGGTGGGCGGTGACGCGCACTTCGCGGCAGACCGGACTCACCGGCATCGCGGCTGGCCGGTGCTCCCACCGGCCAGCCGAATCCACCCCCGCCCCCACGGCCAGTACGCGTGCGGTCCCGAACTCGGAGGGCGTGGGCACGCCCGATCTCGCGCTTTCGATGAAGGTCGTGTGCTTCTCGCCGTCCGTGGCGTGTTCCGGGACAGGGGTACGCGGCCACGTCGACGGACGACCTGTCGCGCGTGAGCGGGCCACGCGGAGGGCAGCCGCTACGGGGCGTCCGGCGACAGACGTGGCCTGTTCCCGTGCGTGCCGCGCGACCACGGCGACGCGAACCTGTCGACGCGACGTATCGGAGACCGCCCACGCGGCCCTCTTCGCACAGGTCGGCCCCCGGCTTCCGCCCCCGCGCCTCGGCGATCCGACTCACGGCACCTCGCCCGAGCGGACCGCCGTGCGCGGTCGAACCCCCCTCTAGCGCGCGGACTTGGTGGCGTTGGCGACCTTGCAGGTGTAGTACGTCTGCTCGGTGAAGGTGTAGTAGCTCGACGCGGAGACCGTCTGGGACTGGCCGGGGCTGACCGTGACGCGCTGGAAGTCACTGCCCATCGGGAGCTTGTCGGAGCTCTTCTCCCAGCGGACGGAGATCGAGTAGTCGTAGGTCGTGGTCGTGGACGGGTTGCGCACGGTCACGTCGTACTGGAGCTTGCGCGTGCTCTCGTCGTAGCGGCAGTTGCTGCCGCTCGTCTCGTCGGTCACGTCGCTGTCGAAGGTCGACTCGGTGGGGGTGGGCGAGGGCGTGTAGCCGGAGGAGGAACCCGAGGAGGACGACGAGGACGACGAGTAGCCGCCGTAGGAGCCACCGCTGTACGAGTCGCCGCCGGAGGAGCTGTCACCCGAGGTGCCACCGATCGACGTGCCGCCGCCGGACGTGCTGCCGCCCGACGTGCTGCCCGAGACGAAGCCGTCGTTGGACGACGAGCCGCTGCTGCCGCCTCCGTCGTCACAACCACCCCCGCCGCTGCGTCGGGCCCCGGTCAGGGCGATGAAGACGACGGCGACCATGGCGACCACGCGCAGATGGCGACGGCGACGCACAAGCATGAAGAACCCCCGTGGAAAAGGCCATTACAGGCCAGATATCACCTGCTGACAGGTGCACGCCAGCATAAAGCAAGGAAGCGACACCCCCGCCCCCTCGCGGAGAGCCGCGTCGACGCGGGGTCGGCCCGGCTGGGCGAGGGGTGAACCCGGCCACGGCGCGCTCGGCGAGAGCGCGTCACGCACGGCCGTCCGGGCGGTGCCGGACCACTGGGTGATCACCCGTGGCGGGTCTGCATTCCACCACGCCGCCGGAGCGAAATCGGTTCCCTTCCACCTCGTTGATTCATCTCTTCACCAACTCCCCCCGCTCCGTTACCGAGCGTGTCTCTCGCGTGGCAGGGGTGACGGGGCGGGCGTAGCGTCGTGAGGGAGAGCGTCTACGCGAGGACGAGGAGTCGGGGATGGTCCGCAACGTCTTCGGGAACCTCATCGCTCTCATCGGAGCGACGGCCGTCGTCTGGAGCCCCTTCCGTGCCTGGTACGACGGCCGTCACGGTCGCGACGTGCGCGTGGACGACCTGTTCGGCGGGCTGGACGGCGCGCGCGGGATCGAGGTCGGGCTGCTGCGTTCGCTGTTCCTGCCGATGGCCTGCGCCGCGGTGCTCGCGCTGGTGGGCCTGGTATCCCGCAGACGTCCGCTGGTCGCGCTGGCCGGGCTGGTGGCGCTGGGCTTCACGGTGTTGTGGATGGTCCGCCAGGGCCAGGCGGCGGGCAGCCTGATGGTCGACGGCGACGGCAACGGGCTGGGCCCCGGGGTCGCGGGCGCACTCGGTGGCGCGCTGCTGCTGCTGATCGCGTCGGCCGTGCTGGGCGGACGCCCGACGCGCCGAGGCCGGCGCGCGAAACCGCTCGCCGGCGACGACGGCGTACGCCAGGGCGAGGTGGCGCGCCCCGGAGCGTACGGGGCGCATCCGACCTACACCGGGCACGCGGGGCCGACGGGGCAAGGCGGCCCTACGGGTCATGGGGGTTCACCGTCAGTCGTGAGCGCCGGTGGTGGGCCCGCGCGTCGCGGACCCGCTTCCCGTAGGGCCGGCGGCGCGCGCGACGGTGCGCCGCCACCGCCCACGGGCTACGCCTCCGGCGGGTACCCGCGCGACCCGTACGAGCCGGGGGCGTATCCACGGGACCCGTACGCGCCCCCGCCCGCCGCGTACGGACCGGCGGCCCGTGCCGGCGCGCACCCGCCGTACGCGACCGGTTCCAGCGCCGGCAGCAGCGCGGGCACCGGCACCGGCCCCACCCCCCGCATCACCTGGCCCACGGCGCCACAGGCCGACCGTCAGGACAAGACGATCGAAATGCCACCGGTCACCGCCGACACCGACGCCCCCGACTCCGGTCGGCACGCCCCCGACCGCGTTTTCGACCACCACGCCACCGGCCCCGATCCGGCGAGCGACCCACGCGAGGCGGGCCTGGCGCACGGACACGGCGGGGACCCGACGTACGGCACGGGCACCGGGCCCGACACGGGGTGGCAGCCGGCGTCGGCCTGGGGCGTGGCCCCAGGTGCGGACGGTCCGGACCACGCGGATGTGGGGGTGTGGGGAGCGGGGGGCGCGGACCGCGCGCCCGTGGGTGGGTCGGGTGCCGGCGAGCGGGGCGGGGCGCCGTGGCCGGGCCGCGTCCCCCCGCCGGAGTCCGACACCGAGCGCACCCTGCCCCAACCCGTCCGGTACGACGCCGACCAGCCCCCGGCCGGGTACGCGGGCGACGCTGACGACGCCTACGGCGCCGACCGTGAGCGGGCCCCGGACGGGAACCGCGCGGCGGACCACGACGGCGGGCCCCCCGTGGCGAACGGCTGGTACGCCCGGGACGGCGAGCCGGCCGGGGACGACGGGCCGGCCCCCGACGCCGGGCCGGCTGGGGACACGCGGGGCGGCGAGGCCGACACCGCGTACGCCGACGGCGGCGGGCGGATCGCGGGCGCGGGGCCCGGCGAGGGTGAGGGCGAGGGCACAGGTGAGGGCGGGGGCGGCGGTCGGGGCGCTGGCGGCGACGGGTACGCCGACGGCTGGCGCCGTACCGGGGACGACGAGCGGGCCTGAGCCGAGCGAGCGCGCCTCGGCTGGGGCACCACGGTGGGAACGGACGCATGGCGGAGACGGGCGCGGGGCGGAGGCGGGCGCGGGGCAGAGGCGCGCGGAGGGCGGGGCGGCCGACACGACCGGGGATCAAGGGGCTCGACCGGTGCTCACGGATCCATGTCTCCGTGCCCACGCATGCCACCCATGCCGGGCACGCCTCACGCGCCCACGCCCGCGCGGCCCACGGACACCCGCGCCCATGGATACCCCACGCCCGTGCGCGCCCCACGCCCGCAACCGGAGGGTCGGCGTCCGTCAGGCGCGTGTCGCGTCGCCGACCGACGCCCCGCACCCCACTCCCCGCACTCAGGCTCGGGCCAGCGCAGAGGCCGGCGAAGGAGGGGCGGCGCGGCCGTCTCGTCCGGCGGGGGCGCTCCCGAGGGGGTTACGGGTGGCGGGCGGCGGGTGGGCGGGAGAGGCCCGTGCCCTTGGCGGCGTCCAGCGCGTAGACGCAGCGGTCCTTGCTGCAGGCGTAGACGACGCCCGCGACGGCCACCGGCGAACCGGTGATCTCGCCGCCGGTGGCGAGCTTCCAGCGGAGTTGGCCGCCGGTGGCGTCCACCGTGTACAGGCAGTGGTCGGCGGAGCCGAAGTGGACCCGGCCCTCGGCGACGACCGGGGCGCCGACGACCTCGCCGCCGGCGGCGAAACGCCACTTGGGGGTGCCGGTCACGGCGTCGAGTGTGTACAGGGCGCCGCCGCTGCCCAGGTGCACGGAGCCGGCGGCGACCAGGACCGGCTCGACGGACTGCCGTGGCTCGGTGGCGATGCGCCAGCGGTCGCGGCCGTTGGCCGCGTCCAGGGCGTAGACGGTGCCCAGGTAGTCGGCGATGTAGATGCCGCCACCGGCGACGGCGGCGCCCGGCGCGAACGCGGGCGGGCTGAGGAAGACGGCCGGGGCCTCGAAGCGCCAGCGCACGTCGCCGTGGGCGATGTCGATGGCCAGGACGCGGGTGCCGGCCGTGATGTAGGCGACGCCGTCGGGCGCGTGCAGCAGTCGTACCGGTACGCCGCCGCAGGAGGCCGCGTCGCCCACGGGGTAGGACCAGCGCTCGACGCCGGTGCGGGCCTCCAGGGCGCGCAGTCGCGCGTCCGACCAGACGTAGACGGTGTCGTCGTGGATGAGCGGGCCCGACTCCGGGGTCTCGAAATCCGTCTGGGCGCCGCTCATCTCCCACAGGAGTTCGCCGTTGGCCGCCTCCCACGCCTGGACGCCGCCGCCCCGGGTGCCGGTGACGACGGTGCCCCGGTCCACGGAGAGCGAGTAGACCCAGCCTTCGGTGGAAAGGCGCCACCGCTCGGCCCCGTCGGCGGCGTCCAGCGCGTACAGCGTCGTGCCGTCGGAGGCGTGGATGCGCCCGCCGGAGACGGCCATCGCCCAGGCGACGTCGCGGGTACGGAAGACGCGCCGGCCGGTGCCGGTGTCCAGCGCGTGGACCTCGAAGGAGGTGACGTAGAGCAGGTCGCCGGCGACGGTGGGGGTGCCCCACACGTCGTTGGACATCCGAAACCGCCAGGGGCGCCAGCGGCCGGCCGCCGGGTCGCCGGCGCCGGGCTCGCCGTCGCCGCCGTGCGGCTGCGCGGGGTGGCCGGCGCGCGCGGGCGGGTGGGGCACGTCGTCGCGGGGCGGGTGGCCGCCCGGGGCGTGCCCGGTCGGGTGGCCGCCCGGGGCGCCGCCGTGTCCTACTCCGGGGCCGCCGCTCGGTGGCCTGACCCAGCCGGTGGCGGGGCCGCCGTCGGGGGCGGCCCGGCCGCTTCGGGCGTCGGCGGCGCGCGGACCGGGGCCGATCGGCACCGGGGAGCCGGGCAGTCGTACGGAGCCGTCGGGCCCCTCCGTGAGCCCCGTCCCGTGGCCGCCGGCCGCTCCGGTGCCCAGCGGGCCGTGCGGGGCGCCGGTCCCGGCGTGCCCGTGCCCGGTGGCGGGCGCGGGCGGCGGGGAGGACGCGGCCGAGGACGGCGGTGAGGACAGCGGTGGCTGCGCGGAGACCTGGGCGGCGGCGCCGGGGCCGGTGGAGACCGGTGCGGGCGTGAGGGGCGAGGGTGGCGCGGAGGACACGGCCGAGGGCGGTCCGATGCCGGCGGCGCCGGGCCCGCCGTGCGCGGCGTGCCGGCCGGGGGCGGGGCCGGTG
>NZ_JBHVJC010000068.1:0-19062 GCF_042799315.1 Streptomyces sp. NPDC057702
GCCCCGCCCCGCGCCGCGCGCGCCGCCGCCCCCAACGCGGCGCCGACCCCGCCGCCCCGGCGGCACCGTGTGACCCCAAGGAGCAGCGACCGTGACCGACCACCGCGCCGAAGACGGCCCGCAGCCGGAGCGCGAGCGCCCACACGGGACGGACGACCACGGCCGGGGCGCGACCGGCGGCGCCCCCGCGCCCGGCCCGGCCGCACCGCGGGGCGGCGGCCTCACGCCGGCCGACGCCGCCGACGCCGCCCGGCTGGTGGCCTTCGGGCTCCAGCCCAAGCTGCTGCCGGCCCGCGACGTGGAGTACGCCGAACTGCTGCGCCGCCACCGCGAGGACCCCGCCTTCGCCCGGCTGGCCGACGCCGTGGCCACGGGGCTCGGCCTGATCGTCCTGGAGGTGTCCCCCCGCGCCGGCATGGCGGTCACCGCCGCCGAGGACTCGGTCTTCGCCGTCCGCATGGGGGAGTACGCCAAGCGCGCCGCCCCCGACTCCGCCGACCGCTTCCTGCACGGCCTGGCCCACCTGGCCGTCGCCGCCATGGCCTTCCCCCGCCCCGAGGACCTCGCCGACGACGGCTACATCGGCCGTATCACCGTCAACGGCGTGGACGGTTTCGTACGCCAGGCGTGCCGTCGCCTGGAGGAGCGAGCCGCGGAGTCGGGGCAGAACACCGACCCGGCCACCGACGCCCCCGGCCTTGAGGCCGCCTGGCGGGTGTACGCCCGCCGCAGCGCCACCGGCGCCACCAAGGACGCCCGCCGCCTGGCCGGGTCCACCACCGGCATCGTCGGCAAGGCCGTCGCCTTCCTCGTCGACTCCGGTTTCCTCCAGCGCACCGGGGACGACGCCGGCGGCGCGTACCGCACCACGGCCCGCTACCAGCTCCAGGTGCGCGACCTGGCCGGGGGCGCCGCCATGACCGAACTGCTGGAGCTGGGCGTGGTCCCGGTGGGCGACGGCAGCGCCACGCTGGTGCCGCCCACCGAGGGCGACGACCTCGACCTGGCCGCCGACGCGGGCCTGCCGTTCTTCGCCCACCAGCACGGCCCGTCCTGAGCGAGCGTCGAGCGCCCCGCCCCGGCGGGCCGCCGTCGTAGCCCCGCCGGCCCCGCGCGACCCGCCCGCCCACCCCGGGCCGGCCCCACGACACGGCCGGCCGGCGCCGCACGACGACCACCCCTCCCGGCCCCGGGAGACCACGCCCCGCCCGCACCCATCCGCCCACCACACCACGAGAGTCCGCCATGTACGAGCTGTCCCGGGTCCGCCTCTACTCCATCGGGCCAGCCGGTGCGCGCTACGCCGACACCGTGCTCGACCTGCGCGGAGTCGGCGAACCGGTGCCCAGCCCCGCCCCCGCCCAGGCGGAGTTCTTCCAGGACGAGCCCACCGGCCCACCCCGCCGCCCGGCGCCGGCCGGCGTGCTGTTCCTGGAGAACGGCGGCGGCAAGTCCGTCCTGCTCAAGCTGATCTTCTCGGTCATGCTGCCCGGCCACCGCAACACCCTGGGCGGCGCCAGCTCGGGCGTACTGCGCAAGTTCCTCCTCGCCGACGACTGCGGCCACGTCGCGCTGGAGTGGCAGCACACGGTCACCGGCGAGAGCGTCGTCGTGGGCAAGGTCAGCGAGTGGCGCGGGCGCCAGGTCTCCAACGACCCGCGCAAGTTCGCCGAGGCGTGGTACTCCTTCCGACCGGGCCCCGGGCTCAGCCTCGACTCGCTGCCGGTGGCCGAGTCCACCGCCGTGCGCCCCCTGGTGGAGGGCTTCGCGCGACCCGAGACCTCCGGTGCCTCCGGAGCCCGTGGCCGGCGCCGCACCATGAAGGGCTTCCGCGACGCGCTCACCGAGGCCGGCAAGAACTACCCGCACCTCGAAGTCGCCTGGGAGGAGATCCACGAGCGCTGGAACGAGCACCTCGGCGACCTCGGCCTGGACCCCGAACTCTTCCGCTACCAGCGGGAGATGAACGCCGACGAGGGCGAGGCCGCCGGCCTGTTCGCGGTCAAGAACGACTCCGACTTCACCGACCTGCTGCTGCGCGCCGTCACCGACACCCGCGACACCGACGGCCTGGCCGACCTCGTCCACGGCTTCGCGCACAAGCTGGGCCGGCGCGCCGAGCTCACCGCCGAACGTGACTTCACGGCCGGCTCCCTCGACCTGCTCACCCGGATCAGCGAGGCGGCCGAACACCGCGCGCGGGCCCGCGACATCCACGCCGGAGCCGAGCGCCGCACCCGCGACCTCGCCCAGCGGCTCGCCGCCCGGGGCACCGGCGAACGCGAACGTGGCGCCGACCTCGCCCAGCAGGTCACCGCCGCCGCCCACGCGGTCACCGAGGCCGAACGCGCACAGGGCCGCAGCTCCCTGATCGCCGCCGAACTCGCCTATCGCAACGCCTCGTTGGCGCTGTCCGCCGCCGAGAAGGGCGCCGCCGCCCAACGCCGGGAGCTGGCCGACGCCCGGACCCTGCACGCCGCCTGGCAGGCCGCCGAGACCGTGCTGCGCCACCGCGCGGCGGCCGACCGCTCGCAGCGCGTGGCCGCCGCGATCCGCGAGGCCGAACGGGACGCGGCCCCAGCCCTGGCCGCCCGCGCCAAGGCCGCCACCGACCTCGTCCGCGCCCTGCACGCCGCCGCCGAGGGCGGCGAGCGCCTCGCCGCCGAGGAGGAGGAACGCTCCGCCGCCCTCCAGGACAGCGGCGAGGCCGCCCACCGGGACGCCACCCACGCCGCGACCGCCGCCCAGCGCGCCCGCAGCGAGGCCGAGCACCTGCGCGGGCGGCTGGCCGAGGTCGAACAGGAGACGGCCGAGGCGGTCCGCGCCGGCTGGCTCGACGACTCCGCCCCCGACGCCGACCCGGCCCGCGCCGCGCTCACCGCCAGCGACGCCGAGAAGGTGGCCGTGGCGGCCTGGGAGAACGCCCGCGTCCGCGCCGCCAGGTCCGCCGACCAGGCCCGCGAGGCGGGCGCGGAGGACAGCCGCGCCGAACTCGCCGCCGCCCGCGCCGCCGACGCCGCCCGCGCCGCCGCCGCCCGTCACGAGGCCGAGCACCGCACCGCCCGAACCCTCGGCGCCGAACAGCGCCTGGCCGACCTGCTCGGCCTGCCCGGCGCGCCGACCGCCGCCGACCAGGGCGGCGCGCCCGACCACGGTACGAACGCGGCGACCCCCACCGACCAGGCGACCCCACCGGACACCGCCACCACCGGACTCAGCGCCGAGGAACTCGACCGCAACGCGGAGGCGCTGCGCGAACTCCTCGACGAGAGCGTCGCCGGCGCCGAACGCCAGCTCTTCGAACTGCGCACGGCCGCCGCCGACGACGCGCGCATCCTCGGCGCCCTGGGCGACGGCGGACTGCTGCCCCCCGGCCCGGACGTGCTGGCCACCGTGGAGTACCTGGGCGAACACGGCATCCCGGCGCTCCCCGGCTGGCGCTACCTGGCCCAGGCCGTGGACCCCGCCGACCACGCGGCGGTGCTCGCCGCCCGCCCCGAACTCGTCGACGGCGTCATCATCACCGACCCCGACACGCACGCCCGCGCCCGCGAGGCCCTCGCCTCCGCCTCCCTGCTGCCCCGCTCCGCCGTCGCCGTGGGCACCTCCGCCGCCCTGCTCGCCCCCACCCCCGGGCCGGGCGCGCGCGAGAGCGCGGTCTTCCTCGTCCCGCCCAACCCGGCCATGCACGACGAGCGGGCGGCCGACGACGAACGGCAGGCGCTGCGCTCGCGCGCCGGCGCCCGCGACGAGGACATCCGGACGCTGGCCGCCCGCCTCGCCGGCGACCGCACGCTGGCCGCCCGGCTGGCCTCCTGGCGTACCGGCTGCCCCCCCGGCCGCCTGGGCGAACTCGCCACCGACGCCGACCAGGCCCAGCGGGCCGCCGAGGCCGCGGAGCGTGAGCACGCCGCCGCCCGCACCGCCCGTGCCACGGCCGACGAACTGGCCGCCGAGGAGGCCCGCGCCCGCGACGAGCACCAGGAGGCGGCCCAGCGCGCCCGCCGCGTCGCCGACGCGCTGGCCGGGCTCGCCTACCGGCTGCGCGAGCGCACCACCTGGCTCGCGCGCGTACGCGAACTCGCCGAGGAGGCCGCCGAGGCGGAGGAGCGCGCCGCCGTCTGTGTGGACCGGGCCCGCGCCGCCGACGAGGACCGCCGCGCCGCCCAGCGCGCCGCCGACGACGCGCACCGCACCGCCCGCGCCCTGCGTGCCGAGCGCGCCGAGATCGCCGGCGCCCCCGACGACGTCACCGCCGCGCCCGAGGGCGCCGCCCCGACGGCCTCGCTGCCCGCGCTGCGCGAGTCCTACCGCGCCGCCTCCCAGCTCTACGAGAAGGTCGGCGTGGGCGCCGACCTGCGCGCCGAACAGGCCCGCGCCGAGAGCGACGAGAGCGCCGCGCTGGCCACCCTGGAGCGCCTGACCAACAAGGTGCGTACCCGCGCCGCCCAGCTCCTGGAAGGCACCGACGGCGCGGACGGCCCCTCCCGCCAGGCCGCCGCCGCCCGCGCCGAGTCACTGGTCCAGATGCTGGAGTCGCGCACGTCGGCGGCGAGCGAGCAACTGGGTCGACTGCGCGGCGAGGCCGAACGACTGGCCCCCGCCGACGGCCAGGCCCACACGGAGCTGCCCGAGGACCTGGTGCCAGCCGACGCCGAGCGGGCCAGGGAACTGCTACGCACCGCCACCACGGAGCTGAGCGCGCGCACCGACGCCCGCGAGCGCGCCCGCGCCGCCCACGCCGAACTGCTGCGCGCCCACCGCGCCGCCGAGGACGCGGCGGGCGGCTTCGAGGAGAGCGCCGCGCTGCTGCGCGACCTCATCCGGGGCGCCGCCACCGAGGAGGTCGACCACGCGCGCGGCGACGAGGAGGCGGCCGAGCCGTACGCCGGGACCCTGGAACAGGCCCGCCAGGTCGCGGCCGAGGCCCGTCGCTCCCTGCGCGGCTGCGCGAGCGATCTCTCAGCGGCCGACGCGATGGTCCGCGAGGCGAGCGACGTCCTCGTACGGCACGCCAACGCCACCCGGTACGAGCAGGTACGCACCCCCGCCCGGCAGCAGATCAGGGAGCTGCCGGCGGCGGCGCTGCCGGAGCACGCGGCGGCGTGGGCCGAGGCGTTCGCGCCCCGGCTGCGTGTGCTGACCGACGAACTGGCCCAGCTCGAACGCAACCGGGACAGCATCGTGGACCGGCTGCGTGGCCTGGTCGACTCCTGCCTGGCCACGCTGCGCTCCGCGCAACGCCTGTCGCGGCTGCCCGAGGGGCTGGGGGAGTGGTCGGGCCAGGAGTTCCTGCGCATCCGCTTCGACGACCCGGACCAGGCGCTGCTCACCGAACGCCTCGGCGAGGTCATCGACGAGGCCACCAGGGCGGCCGTGCGCAAGAACTCCGACCTGCGCAGGGACGGCATGTCGCTGCTGCTGCGCGGCGTGCACGCCGCGCTCCTGCCGCGCGGGGTGGCCGTGGAGATCCTCAAGCCCGACGCGGTGCTGCGCGCGGAGCGCGTCCCGGTCGGGCAGATGGGCGACGTGTTCTCCGGCGGCCAGTTGCTGACCGCCGCCATCGCCCTGTACTGCACGATGGCCGCGTTGCGTAGCAACGACCGAGGCCGCGACAGGCACCGGCACGCGGGCACCCTCTTCCTCGACAACCCCATCGGCCGGGCCAACGCGACCTACCTGCTCGAACTCCAGCGGGCGGTGGCCGACGCGCTCGGCGTGCAGCTCCTGTACACCACCGGCCTCTTCGACACCACGGCCCTGGCGGAGTTCCCGCTGGTCATCCGGTTGCGTAACGACGCGGACCTGCGCGCCGGACTGAAGTACATCAGCGTGGAGGAACACCTGCGCCCCGGCCTGCCGCAGGCCGAGGCCGGCGCGGAGCAGGTGCACGGAGAGATCACCGCGACCCGCATGTTCCGCCGACCCGAGCCCGACGCGCCGGCCGAGACGGCCACGCCGCCAGCGCCGACCGAGACGGCCGAACCGACCGCCCAGGCCGCCCCGAGCGCCCCGGGCGCGGGAGCCGACGCGGGGCCCGGAGCCGACCCGAGCGCCCCGGGCGACCCGGACGTGTGAGCCGACGCGAGGGCGGGTCCGACGCCCTCGTGGGCCCACTCCACCCGTCGGGGCGCTATGCGGCGGCGCAGGCGCTTTGCCGGAAATGGGCGCGGCGTGATCCCGCCGCCCGACCGGCGTCCGATGTGGCTGGTAAAGAGTCGTTTGAAGATCGAGTGGGTTGCTAAAAGGACATCGCGCCCTGACGCGCCGCCCCGTGGAGTCCCGCCGCGCCTCCCGTGCCCCCGGCCGTCCCCTTCCACGGGGTGGCCGGGCCCACGTCAGCGGGCCGAGGCCGCCCCGTAGCGCGACGAGATCGTGAACAGCGCGCGAAGACCCACGCTCACGCGTCCGAGAGCCGCCTCGGTCGCCGCGGTCGCCGCAGCGTGCGCGCCGAGCTGCTGGGCGCCGAGACGACGCCGTACCGCTGCCGCCACACCTGGCGGGTCACCCAGACGTCCAGTACCCCCCAGGTCGCCGCCACGGTGCTGGCTATGGAGCTCAGCGTCATCGGGAAGGCGAACCAGGACTCGCCCAGCGTGAACAGCACCGCCACCATCGCCTGGACCAGCGTGAACGCGATGATGATGACGGCGCGAACGGCCGCCGTACGCACCGGATCAGGCAGTCGCAGACGGCGCGCGGGCTCCTCTGTCCACAACGACTGGAGCCGTTCTCGCGGGATGTCGCGATTCTTTTCCATCAACATCTCCCCCTCTCCCTGGCTGCCCGGATTGCGTGGTTCCGAAAAGAGGGACATCGGCCGTAATACACCCAGGCTTCCCCTTGGATCACGTACGACGATGAACGAAGGTTCCCGAGGCCACGCGCGTTTCCAGCCACCGTGAACTGGCAGAGTTCTGCCATCCGTGGGAGCGCGACCGCTGAGGCCCCAGCTGAAAAGTCAGGGCAACAGCGGACAACTAGTGATCAAGGGCGCACCTGATGGGCTGTCAGCGGCTGGACGTGTCTTCGAGTTGGTCACGCGACAGTAGTAGGCTCGCGCCGCTTGTTGTCGGAACATCCCCCGCGTCGGCGGGGTTGACGTTAGGGAGGCCATGCGCTTTCGCGGTAAGTCGATCCGCCGGAAGATCGTGGCGCTGTTGCTAGTGCCGCTCGTCTCGCTGACGGCAATCTGGGCCTTCGCTACAGTGATCACCAGTCGTGAGGCCATCCAGCTCATGGATGCGGCCGATGTCATTGACAAGGTCGGCGCACCAGCGGAAGACGCGGTGCAGGCCATCCAGCAGGAACGCCGTCAGACGCTCATCTACCTGGCGGACCGTAATTCCACCGCCCTCGCCCAATTGCGCGAGCGGCAGCACGCCACGGACACCGTCCTGGACAAGCTGCGCGACAACGCGCGCAGCGACGACACCCGCGACAGCATGAACTCCGACTCGGAGAACCAGCTCGCCGCGTTCCTGGACAGCACCAAGGGCCTGGAGGAGCTGCGCGGCAAGGTGGAGAACGACTCCATCAACCGCGCCAGCGCCTTCGAGAAGTACAACTACCTCGTGGACGGCGTGTACAACTTCCGGTACGCCCTGCACACGGTGCCCAACGCCGACATCGACAAGCACGGCCGCGCCATCGTCGCGATGATCCGTGCCCGTGAGGCACTGGCCCGCGAGGACGCCCTGTACATCGCCGGCGTCACGGCCAAGCGGATCAGTTGGCAGGATCTGCGCAAGATGTCCGACCTGCGCGCCGAGCGCGACCTGATCTACGCCACGAACCTTCCGGTGCTGCCGGTCAAGGAACAGAAGATCATCCAGGACTACCGGCGCACGTCGGCCGCCCCCGAGGCGCTCTACAACGTCGAGAACGCCATCCAGAACGCGGGCCCCTCGCGCACCATCGAGGTCGTGGACCGCAAGCGCTGGGAGGCCGCGGTCAACCCGTCGCTGGACGACTACGACCGCCTCGGCAAGGAGTACACCGACCGCTACGAGGACGACGTCGTGCGTCCCGAGGCCACGCGGGTCATGCTCCGCGCCGGCGCCGCCGGCGTGCTCGGCTTCCTGGCCCTGCTCGCCTCGCTGTTCGTCTCCATCCGCATCGGCCGCGCCCTCATCCGCGACCTGCAGCGCCTGCGCAAGGACGCCCACGAGGTCTCCGGCGTACGCCTGCCCAGCGTCATGCGCCGGCTCGCCGCCGGCGAGCAGGTCGACGTCGAGGCCGAGGCACCCCGCCTTGAATACGGCGGCGACGAGATGGGCCAGGTGGGCCAGGCCCTCAACACCCTGCAGCGCGCGGCCGTCGAGGCCGCCGTCAAGCAGGCCGACATGCGTCGCGGCGTCTCCGAGGTCTTCGTCAACCTCGCCCGCCGCCACCAGGTCCTGCTGCACCGCCAGCTCACCCTCCTCGACGCGATGGAACGACGTACCGAGGACACCGACGAGCTCGCCGACCTCTTCCGCCTCGACCACATGACCACCCGCATGCGGCGGCACGCCGAGGGCCTGGTCATCCTCTCCGGCGCGGCCCCCTCCCGGCAGTGGCGCAAGCCCATCCAGCTCATGGACGTGGTCCGCGCGGCGGTCGCCGAAGTCGAGGACTACGAGCGAATAGAGGTGCGCCGGCTGCCCCGCCTGGCCGTCAACGGCCCCGCGGTCGCCGACCTCACCCACCTCATCGCGGAACTCCTGGAGAACGCGGCCGTCTTCTCGCCCCCGCACACCGCGGTTCAGGTGCACGGCGAGCGGGTCTCCAACGGCTTCACGCTGGAGATCCACGACCGTGGCCTGGGCATGGCGCCCGACGCGCTCCTCGAGGCCAACCTGCGGCTGGCCGAGACCCGCGACTTCGAACTGTCCGACACCGACCGACTGGGCCTGTTCGTGGTCAGCCGCCTCGCCCAGCGACAGGGCGTACGCGTCTCCCTCCAGCCCTCGCCGTACGGCGGCACCACCGCGGTCGTGCTCATCCCGGCGAACCTGCTCTCCGAAGGCGAGATCGACCACGGCAACGAGCCCTCCGGCGAGGACACCCGCAGGCTGCGCCCCTCCGAGACCGGCATCGCCGCGATCGGACAGGGCCCCGGTGGCCGCAAGGGCAAGCACGCCCGTGCCCTGGACAACGACCCGCTGGACGGCCCAGTCGAACTGGAGGCACCTATCACGCCGTTCGACGACGAGGAACCGGACGATGTAGAGGGCGGCTGGTTCCAGGGTCGCGGCGCGCCGCAGCCCACACCGGACGCCACCCCCACCTCCGAGCACCAGCAGGCGCTCGACGGCCAGAGCCCGCCGTCCGGTGAGCCGGTGTCGCTGCCCCGGCGCAGGCACCCCGTGCTGGTCTCCGACCACGGGCGTCCGGTCGACGCCCCGCGCCCCGGGCGCGACCAGCGCTTCGGCGGCCAGCAGGCCCGCCCCGTGGAGCCGGTGCCCGACCCGGACCCCACGCTCTCGGTGCAGCGCCCCGCGCAGCCCGCGACCCGGTCCGCCGCGCCGGCCCCCGGCGCCGGCCTGCCCCGCCGGGTCAGGCAGGCCAGCCTGGCCCCGCAGCTCAAGAAGGAGCCCGCCCAGGCGGAGCCGGAACCGCAGCCCGACGACTCGGACCCCCAGCGCGATGCCGAGATGGCGCGGGCCAAGATGGCCTCGCTCCAGCGCGGCTGGCAGCGCGGCCGGCAGCAGCACACCACCTCCGCCGACTCCAGTGGCCCGGCGGGCACAGCACCAGGAACGACATGGGAGGGGGACGGTCGATGACCGCACCATTCAACGCCGCGCCGAGGCCATCGAGCGAGCTGAGCTGGCTGCTCGACGAGCTGGTCGAGCGGGTGGGAAGCATCAGCAAGGCACTCGTGCTCTCCGGCGACGGACTGCCCACCGGCGCGTCACGGGACTTGACGCGGGAGGACGGCGAGCACCTGGCCGCCGTCGCCTCCGGATTCCACAGCCTCGCCAAGGGCGTCGGTCGCCACTTCGAGGTCGGCCGGGTCCGGCAGACCATCGTGGAGTTGGATGACGCGTTCCTGTTCGTGACCGCCGCTGGCGACGGAAGCTGTCTGGCCGTGCTCGCCGACGCCGACTCCGATGTCGGCCAGGTCGCGTACGAGATGACGTTGCTGGTCAAGCGCGTTGGCACCCACCTGGGCACCGCTCCGCGGTCCAGTGGGTGATGGTGTGACATGAACACAGACGGGGAAGACACAGCCCGTTGGTTCGACGACGCGGCGGGGCCGGTGGTTCGGCCGTACGCCATGACGCGTGGCCGGACCCGGAGTCTGACCGAGGAAAAGCTCGACCTGATAGCGGTCGTCATCGCCGACACTCTCCGGAGTCGTTCGGTAGCCGATCAGACCCTCTCTCCGGAGCATCTCGACATCGTCGAGCTGAGCCGGGAGACCCCGCAGTCCGTCGCTGAGCTGGCGGCCGAACTCGACCTTCCGGTCGGAGTGGTCCGCGTTCTCATCGGCGACCTGCTGCACGCGGCGCTCGTTCGCGTGTCCCGGCCCGTACCTCCGGCGGAACTGCCGGATGAGTGGATTCTGCGCGAGGTGATCAATGGTCTTCGGGCACTCTGACCGTGGCCGTTCCGGTGTCGTCGACCCGGTGACGCTGAAGATCCTGGTAGCAGGGGGATTCGGCGCGGGCAAGACGACCCTGGTGGGCGCGGTGAGCGAGATCAAACCGCTGCGTACCGAGGAACTGCTCAGCGAGGCTGGCCGCCCGGTCGACGACATCGGCGGGGTGGAGGGCAAGACGACCACCACCGTGGCCATGGACTTCGGACGCATCACGCTCCGCGAGGACCTGGTGCTCTACCTGTTCGGCACACCGGGACAGGACCGGTTCTGGTTCCTGTGGGACGAGCTGGCGACCGGGGCACTGGGCGCGGTGGTGCTGGCCGACACCCGGCGCCTGGAGGACTGCTTCGCGGCCGTCGACTACTTCGAGCGGCGCGGCATCGCCTTCACCGTGGCGGTGAACGTCTTCGACGGCGCGATGAGGTTCCCCGAGGAGAGCGTGCGCGACGCGCTCGACCTCGACCCGGACGTACCGGTGATGCTCTGCGACGCGCGTCAGCGCGAGTCGACCAAGAACGTGCTCATCTCGGTCGTCGAGCACGCCATGAAGATCGCCGCCGAGCAGCGGCAGGCGTCCGGCGGCTGACCGCCAACACGACGACACCGCGGCCCGTACCCCACCACCCGGGGTACGGGCCGCGGCGCGTGACGCGCCCCAGCGCACCACCCACGCCCCGAACGGCAGCCCTTCCCCCCCCCGCGCCTGAGGGGCCGTCACGGTCGTCGACGGCCTCCCGCACACCGGTCGCGACCCTGTCGCCACCGGACCGTCGCCCGCCCGGCCTGGCGGGTGGCGGCCAACCCCCGAAGAAGGCCGGATCGTTGCCCCCGACACGAGAGTGCGCGGGCCAGGCCGTGGCGCACCGGAGGCAACCAGCCATCGGCCTCCCGCGTCCACTTGAACGTGACCGGCCGGATGGGGTCCACGGGGGTGGCTCCACCCGGCCGGTCACCGTACGCCCCCCACGCGTCCACCGCGCGCCACCCCACCCGTCGGCCCGGCCAACCGGCCACCCCCGACCACACCGCCGCCCTCCGCCGCACCTCACGCCCCTGCCCGCCGGCGAAACCCCGCGACGCGACCGTACGAACCCCACGCACACCCTTTCGGCCACAGCGGTCCGCCTGGTAGACCCTGGGGCATGGCCCGATGGAGCGCCGCCGTGCGCACGCTGGCGGCAGGGGCCGCCACCCTGTTCGCCGTCACTATCGCCCCGCAACCGGCCCGGGCCTCCCACGCGCCGCCCGCGCCCCGCGAGTTCGTCGCGCTCCGGGACGTCGATCCCACCATCCTCCAGGAGATGCGCTACCGCACCCCACACAACTTCGTGGGCCGCCGCATCGACGGCTACCGCCAACCCCTGTGCGTCCTGACCGCCCCCGCCGCGCGAGCCCTGCACCGGGCCCAACGCGCGCTGCTGCGCCAGGGCTACTCGCTCAAGGTCTACGACTGCTACCGCCCCCAGCGCGCCGTCGACCACTTCGTACGCTGGGCCAGGGACCTCGACGACCAGCGCATGAAGGCGGAGTTCTACCCACAGGTCGACAAGTCTCGGCTGTTCGCGGACGGCTACATCGCCGAGAAGTCCGGACACAGCCGTGGCTCCACGCTCGACCTCACCCTGGTCAGGCTGCCGGCCGCGGTCACCCGCCCCTACCTCCCCGGCGAGCCGCTGACGTCCTGCTACGCGCCCCGGGGCGAGCGCTTCCCCGACAACAGCGTGGACACCGGCACCGGGTTCGACTGCTTCGACACCCTCGCGCACACACTGGACCCACGCGTGGCGGGGGAGCGGCGCGCACACCGGCTGCTCCTGAAGAACACCCTGGAGCGGGTGGGCTTCCACAACCTGCCGCAGGAGTGGTGGCACTACACGTACCAGCCCGAGCCCTTCCCGGACACCTACTTCGACTTCCCGGTCGCGCGGTCCTCCCTGGTCAATGGGCGCTGACCCACGCCGGTGTCACACCCCGCGGCTCGGACGCACCCCGCCCGGGCCGGCCGCGCGGCGAGTGGCCCAACCCAGGAGAGGGGTGCCGCCCCCGAAGGGCGGCCCCCCGCCCACGAGGCGGGCCCCGGAGCGCCCCGCCCGGGAGCGGCCCGTCGCTCAGGCGACGACCAGGCCGACCGCGTCCCCACGCACCCGCATCGCGTACTTCACGTCCTCGGCCCCCGCGCACTCCACCACCACCCGGTCCCCGCGCAGCCGCGTCGTGAACCGCTCCACCACGGGCTCCTCCCAACCGTCGCCGCTCTGGCTGATCAACACCCCGCCGCCGGCGCGCCCGGCCATCGGCGCCCACACCTCGAGCTCGGTCTCACCCCGCTCGCCGGCCACCGGCACCACCGACCCCGCCCGCACGAACACCGGCACCCGCGACAGCGGCGCGTCCACCACCGCCCGCCCCGGTCCGTCGTGCGCCCGCCCGGTCGCCTGGTCGTACCACCGCCCGCGCGGCAACCGCACCGTACGTCGCCGCTCACCTGCCTCCAGGACCGGCGCCACCAGCAGCGAGTCCCCGAGCAGGAAGGCGTCCTCACACTCGCGTAGCGCCCGGTCCTGTGGCCACCGCCACCACAGGGGGCGCACGTACGGCGCCCCGGTGCGGTGCGCGAGCTGGGCCAGCGTGAGGAAGTACGGCATCAGCCGCTGCCGCTCGTGCAGTGCGGCCCGCGCGTGCTCCAACACCTCGGGACCGAACTCCCACGGCTCCCGCCGGCCCGCCGTGATCGCCGCGTGGGTGCGGAACAGTGGCAGATAGGAGGCCAGTTGGAACCAGCGCAGATACAGCTCCGGGGACGGCGAGCCGGCGAAGCCGCCCACGTCGGGGCCCGAGTACGGGACGCCGCTCAGGCCGAGCCCGAGGACCAGCGACAGCGACGCCCGCAGCCCGGGCCACCCGGTGCTCACATCGCCCGACCAGGTGCCCCCGTACCGCTGGAGCCCGGCCCACCCCGAGCGCGAGAAGAGGAACGGCCGCTGGTCGGGCCGCAGCTCGCGCAGGGCCTCGTAGCCGGCACGGGCCATGGCCAACCCGTAGACGTTGTGCGCCTCCCGGTGGTCGCCACCCCGCCCCTCCAGGGCGTGCCGCGCGGAGAGCGGCAGCGTGGGATCACCGAAGGCCGCGAAGGACGCCGGCTCGTTCATGTCGTGCCACACCCCGGCGAAGCCCTGCGCGAGGCGCTCGGCGTACAGCTTGCCCCACCACGCGCGCACCTGCGGGTCGGTGAAGTCGGGGAAGACCGACTCACCGGCCCACACCTCCCCGCGCACCTCCCGCCCCTGCCCGTCCCGGACGAACGCCCCCGCCGCGACACCCTCGTCGTAGACCGGGTTGCCCGGCTCCGCCTTCACCCCCGGATCGACGATCGACACCAGCCGCACCCCGTCGTCGGCCAGATCGGCCGCCAACCGGGGCAGATCCGGGAAGCGGCCCCGGTCCACCGTGAACACCCGGTGCCCGTCATAGTGGTCGATGTCCAGATGCAGCGCCGACAGCGGAAGTCCGCGCTCCAGGTAGCCCGCGACCACCCGGCGCACCTCGTCCTCGTCGCCGAACCCCCACCGCGCGTGGTGGTATCCCAGGGCCCACCGGGGCGGCAGCGCGGGCGCGCCGGTCAGCTGCGCCCAACCGTGCAGCACCCGCGCCGGAGTGCCCGCGATCACCCAGTAGCGCAGCGGCCCGCCCGCCATACGCACCTCGCAGCGGCCGGGGCGGTCGTGCCCCGACCCCTCGCCCTCCACGCCCTCGCGCAGTGTGACCACACCGTCCCAGGTGTTGTCGTGGAAGATCAGATGACTGCCCGCGTCGGCCACCACGAGCTGCACCGGCATGGTCAGGTACAGCGGGTCGTCCGGCGGCTCAAAGGCGCCCCCGGGGTCGGTGTTCCACAGCCGGTACGTCCCACTCCCCAGCCGAGGCCCCGTCGACCGCCCGCCCAGACCGAAGCTCCGCGCGTCGGCGGCCACCTCCGAGCGCTGCGTCCAGCGCGACCGCGTCCCCTCGGCCGCCCCCTCGGCGGGCTCCCACCAGCGCGGCGGCAACTCGCGACGCAGCACCACACCACCGGGCGTACGCACCGCGACGGCCCCGTGCCGGGAGACGGTCACCGTCACCCGCTCCGAGACCACCCGCCAACCGTCCTCGGTGTCCGGCTCCAGAACCGCCCGTTGGTCGACCTCGGGACACGAACCGGCCAGTGCGTACGAGGGCTCCGGCAGCGCTCCGTCCCAGCCACAGAAGACCGCGCCACCAGCCGCCACCCGCACGCGCAGCGACGATCGCGCGAACCGCACCACACCGCCGCCGGGCAGCGGCTCGGCACCTTCGGCGAGACCTGGAACGCGGGCTCGCTCGGCGCCCGGCCGCGGCAGCCCGGCCGCGTCCAGCCGCTCCCTACGCCACGCGGCCCGTACGGTTCGCCGCCCCCGCGCCGAACCGATCACTTTCACCGACCGCACCAGGTCACGCGCATCCATGCTGATCACCCTGCCACTGTCAGGGCTGGCCAGAAGCTCCGTTCAACTGCCGTTCACCCGTTGTCACCCGACCCCCACCCCAACTCGTGACCTCCCACCCACGCCGACCGCTTGAGCTGGCCGAAACCACGCCCCTCCGCACGACCACCCCGCCACCGTGAGCCCCCTCACCCGCACCACCCCCGCCAGCCACACTCCGCCACACCCCGGCGCCCCAGCCCCACCCGAATCGACCCCGCGCCGCCTCCACGACCACACACCCGACGAGCGCCCCCCACCCGCCCTCGGACCCACCGCCGCCCAGGCGCCCGGTGGCCGCACCACAGCCGAAACGGACGTCACCGCCCGAGGCCACACCCGGGCGACCCTGGTGCGGATGTCGATCACGTGGCATGGTCCTGCTGAGCCGCGTCACGCCCGCGCGCCCCACCACACCGGGGCCCGTGCCCGTACGCGAGCGGACGCACACCACGCGCCGAGTCCGGGAGCCGAGATGACCACCGCACCGCAGCCAGCAGCCCAGCCGGAACCCCTGTGGCGGCCCGGCCCGGACCGCATCGCGCAGGCCCAGGTCACCCGCTTCCAGAGCTGGGCGGCCGAACGGTACGGAGCCCCCGCCGCGACCCCCGGTGACCCGGTGGCCAGCTACGCCGCCCTGCACCGCTGGTCCGTGGACCACCTGCCGGAGTTCTGGGAGGCGGTCACGCGGTGGTTCGACGTCCGCTTCAGCACCCCGTACGAGACGGTCCTCGCCGAACGCGAGATGCCCGGCGCCCGCTGGTTCCCCGGCGCCACCCTCAACTACGCGGAGCACGCCCTACGCACGGCACAGGACCCCGACCGAGCAGACGATCCCGCCCTGCTCTACGTCGACGAGACCCACGACCCACAGCCCGTGAGCTGGGCGGAACTACGCCGCCAGGTGGGCTCCCTCGCCGCCGAGCTGCGCCGCCTCGGCGTCCGCCCCGGCGACCGGATCAGCGGCTACGTCCCCAACATCCCGCAGGCCACGGTCGCCCTCCTGGCCACCGCCGCCGTGGGCGCCGTGTGGACCTCCTGCGCACCCGACTTCGGCGCCCGCAGCGTCCTCGACCGCTTCCAGCAGGTCGAGCCCGTCGTCCTGTTCACCGTCGACGGCTACCGCTACGGCGGCAAGGAACACGACCGCTCCCAGACCGTCGCCGAGCTGCGGGCCGAGCTGCCCTCCCTGCGCGCCGTCGTCCACATCCCGCTCCTGGGCACCCCCGCCCCCGGCGGCACACTCCTCTGGGAGGACCTGACCGCCGCCGACACCGAGCCCGTCTTCGAGCCGGTCCCCTTCGACCACCCGCTGTGGGTCCTCTACTCTTCCGGTACGACGGGACTGCCCAAGGCCATCGTCCAGTCCCAGGGCGGCATCCTCGTCGAGCACCTCAAGCAACTCGGCCTGCACAACGACATGGGCCCGGGGGACCGTTTCTTCTGGTTCACCTCGACCGGCTGGATGATGTGGAACTTCCTCGTCTCCGGCCTGCCGGCGGGCGTGACCGTGGTCCTCTACGACGGCAGCCCGGGCTACCCCGACACGGCGGCACAGTGGCGGATCGCCGAACGCACCGGCGCCACCGTCTTCGGCACCTCCGCCGCCTACGTCATGGCCTGCCGCAAGGCCGACGTCCACCCGGGGCGCGATGTCGACCTCTCCCGTCTGCGGTGTGTGGCCACCACCGGTTCCCCGCTGCCGCCCGACGGATTCCGCTGGCTGCACGACGAGGTCGCCGACGACATGTGGATCGCATCCGTCAGCGGCGGTACCGACGTGTGCAGCTGCTTCGCCGGCGCCGTCCCCACCCTTCCCGTCTACATCGGCGAACTCCAGGCACCCGGTCTCGGCACGGACCTCCAGGCGTGGGACCCGCAGGGCCAGCCGCTGATCGACGAGGTCGGCGAGCTCGTCGTCACCAACCCCATGCCGTCCATGCCCGTCCACTTCTGGAACGACCCCGACGACAGCCGCTACCGCGACAGCTACTTCGAGATGTTCCCCGGCGTCTGGCGCCACGGCGACTGGATCACCCGCACCTCCCGTGGCAGCGTCGTCATCCACGGCCGCTCCGACTCCACGCTCAACCGACAGGGCGTACGGATGGGCTCCGCCGACATCTACGAGGCCGTGGAGCGCCTCCCCGAGATCCGCGAGTCCCTCGTGATCGGCGTGGAAGAGCCCGACGGCGGCTACTGGATGCCCCTCTTCGTCCACCTCGCACCCGGCGCCACCCTCGATGACGCCCTCCGCGACAGGATCAGGACCACCATCCGTGCCCAGCTCTCGCCCCGCCACGTCCCCGACGAGGTCATCGAGGTCCCGGCCATCCCGCACACCCTGACGGGCAAGCGCATCGAGGTCCCGGTCAAGCGCCTCCTCCAGGGCGTGGCCCTCGACAAGGCGGTGAACCCCGGATCGGTGGACAACATCGAACTCCTCCACTTCTACGAGCGCCTGGCCCGCGAGCGGACCACCCCGACCACCTGAGGCCCACGTCAGCGGCGTTGTCAGACCCCACGGTTACGGTGAGTGAGCATTGATCGACGCACCGAGGGGGAGCCATGCCACCCACGCCACCCGACCACCGCCCCACTGACGACGGACAGCGCGAGCCCGGCGGCCGACCCCCCGCCGGGCCCGCCGCCAGCCCCGCCGGACCAGCCGGCCCGGTGGGGCGCGGCGACCCCCGTGGGCCGGGCGGCCGACACGGCCCCCGCGCCGCCCGCGTGCGCACCACGTCGCGCGGCAGCCGCCGAGCGTCCCGCCGCGCGCTGCGCCGCGAGGCACCGAGCACCATCGCCGTCCTCGCCAGCGACACGGACTTCACGGCGATGCGGCGGTACGAGTCGTTCCCCTTCGCCGACCACGGTCGCTACCTGCGCCAGGTGGAAGGGCTCCTCAGAGCCCGGGCCACGCGCGGGGCGTACACGACCCTCGTCCTCTTCGACCCCGCCGTCTACCGCGCGTTCTGCGCCGAGGTCGGACTCGACCCGGACCACCCCACCAGTCGCGCACGCTACGCGGCTGAGACCGCGACCGTGGGCCCGACCGTTTCGTACGAGGGCCAGCCACTGAGCCTCCTCATCCCGCGCCTCCTGGACGCGGAGGAACAGCACGCGACACTCACCCGCGCCGTGCGTGATCTGGCCGGCATGGGGGACTGCGCCGAATGCGGAGAGGACGTCGCCGCCGCGGCACTGACCCGCGCGGGCCAGGCGATCCACGCCCTGCTATCCGCGGCCGGCCGTGGAAACCACCACCTGGTTTGCAGTGTTCCCACCGACGACGGCCCGCTCATCGCGGTGCTGCACGTCCGACCCCAGCCCTCGGATGCCCGGCACGAGGTGCCCGTCGACGACGACCGGGAGACCTTCCGCGCGGTGCTGGCCGTCGGCCTGGCCGGCACCCGCCCCGGCGGCGTCGTGCTGCGCACCACGAGCGCGGGTCGCAACGACACGGTGCGCGGCTGGGCCCTGCGCGACCACTGGCTCTCGCCCCTCACCGAAGCCCAGGTGTTCAGCGCCTACTGCACCGACCCGGACACCGGCGAGCCCCTGGCCCCCGAGTCGGGTGTCGACTATCGGGCGGGCTTCGCACTCTCCCGCCCGGACAGCGAACACCGGTGATCTCCGGGGGTGGTCGTCGCGCCGTGAGGACCACCCCCGGCCCTTCACGACCCGATTTGCCTCGTGTCAGGGTCCGCTGTACTGTCGTACTCCTGCCCACGGACACGAACTGCGGATAATCCGCATACGGTTCAAGGGCGGCCTTTATGAGATCTTGTTTCAATTCTCTGAATCGCGATTTCGTGCGCTCTTTCGCGTAAGAAACCCGAGTGGTCAGAGAGGGAAAACAGAGCTGATAGAGTGTGAAACACCGAAGGGAAGCGCCCGGAGGGCCCGGTGAAACGGGACCGAAGGAAGCGTCCGTTCCTTGAGAACTCAACAGCGTGCCAAAAGTCAACG
>NZ_JBHVJC010000069.1:0-18332 GCF_042799315.1 Streptomyces sp. NPDC057702
GCCCGGGAGGAATCCCGGGCCGGCCGCCACCACCGCGTCCGCCCGCCGGGCGTCGCCCGACCTCCACCCGACCTCTCCCGCCCGGCCCCCGCCCGGCAGCGGTTGGCCCGATCCGCCGGATGGCGCGCGGCCCGTCGCTGGTCACACGCCGCTCTCTCCGCGCGCCCCTCGCCTTCGAGCGCGCTCGACGTCCTACCGTGCCCCCATGACTGAGACGATCTCCGTAGCGGTGCTCGGCACCGGGATCATGGGCGTGCCGATGGCGCGCAACCTCGCCGAGGCGGGCGGGTTCGACGTACGGGTGTGGAACCGCACCCGGGCCAAGGCCGAGCCGTTGGCGGCGGCCGGCGCGACGGTGGCGCCCACGCCGTTGGCCGCCGTGGACGGCGCGGATGTCGTCCTCACGATGCTGCGTGACGGGCCCGCCGCGCTGGACGCCCTGCGCGAGGCCGCGCCCGTGGTGCGTGAGGGCACGCTGTGGCTCCAGTCGAGCACGGTGGGGGTGGACGCGATCGGCCCGCTGGCCGAGTTCGCCGCGCGGCAGGGCGTCGACTTCGTGGACGCCCCGGTACTCGGCACCAAACTCCCCGCCGAGAAGGGCCAGTTGACGATCCTCGCGGCGGGTCCGGACGCGGTCCGGGAGCGCGCCGAACGGATCTTCTCCGTGGTCGGCCAGCGCACCCTGTGGGTCGGCGACGACGGCGCCACGGGGACGGCCAGCGCGCTCAAGCTGGTCGTCAACAACTGGGTGCTCACCCTGATCAACGGCGCCGGCGAGTCGCTGGCCCTGGCCCGGGGGCTCGGCGTGGACCCGCGCGCCTTCCTGGAAGCCGTCGCCGGCGGCCCGCTCGACTCCGGCTACCTGCGGATGAAGTCCGAACTCATCCTCGCCGACGACTACCCGCCGAGCTTCACCGTCTCCGCCGCCCGCAAGGACGCGACGCTGATCGCGGAGGCCGCGGCCGGCGCCGGTGTCCGCCTGGACCTGGCCGAGGCAGCGGCCGAACGCCTCCGCCGCGCGGAGTCCCAGGGCCACGGCGGGCAGGACGGAGCGGCGGCGTACTTCGCGAGTTTCCCGGGGGAGGGGTAGGGGCCGGGCGGGCGGGGCCCGGCGTACGGGCCCGCCGTACGGGTTCTGGTGCACGAGTGCGGGTGGCGGGCTCGGCGGCGGTTCAGCCCCCGCCGGAGGCCAGCTGGAACACCACGACGCCCAGGACCGCGGTGAACCCCGCACTGACCACGAGGGGAACCGCGAGCCCGAAGAAGCTCCGCATGGACGGCATGTCGATGCGCGCGCTGTCCGGCGAGTCGGCGAGGTAGTGCACGCGCACCTTTCCCCCGACGGGCAGCCCCCTCACCCCGGACCCCCACCGCTCGAACTCGTGCGAACCTCCCTGCGCGTCAACGAACCCGACAACCGCGAAGAGCAAGTCGCCCTCTTCTTTGACCTCTTGACGGTGCCGGACCACCACTCCCTCCACCCGCACCCCGCCCCGCCGAAGCCGCCGCCTGAGCACGATCTCGTACACACTGCGCACCAGCACTACGAAGCTGGCCAGCAAAAACGCCACCCCGAACCACATGACCGTGCCCCCGCTCCCTGTGTCGTCCTCGGAAGGGGGGACGTCGTGCCGGGGTGGGCGGGTTCCCGGTGGCGGCGGCGTGCGGTGGGGTCAGGCGTCGAAGTCGACGCCCGCGCTGGTCGCGACCAAGGGAAGGGCGGTCGTTGGCTTGAGCGCGCATGCCGGCCTGGACGCCCTCCTGTCGGTACGGCGCGGGGGCGGCACTCTACCCGCGACCCAGCGTCCGGGGGTCTACCTCACCCTGACGCAGGTTGACTTCCACGACGCCGTTGTCCGGCCCTTTCCCGGCAGCCCGCAGGGCACGGCGTGTGGCGGCGACGGCGTCGTCCACCGCCGCGCCGGGTGTCTCGGCTTTGACCCGCACCGTGGCTCCGGTGGAGAAGGGGCTGCCGTCGGGGCTGTGGGAAGTGGCTGTCGGTACGATTTCGTACCGCGGTGCGCTCCTCATGCCAGCGAGCATGGCCTCACTCAACTCCGGCCACTCGTCGTTCCGGATATCCAGCAGCAGATGAGCGTCGACTTCCCAGTCCCTGAGCATGTGAACCAGTCTCTGAGCATGTGAACGCGCACCTCCAGCTTTCCACTACGACACCTCAACGTCTGCGGGTTCGCTCTGGGCCCGAGTCCTGGTGCCCTTTACCGGCGAAACCATGTGGGCGTAGCCATTCCCCCGTTACCGCCCAGAGGACTCCGCCTTCTTGCCGTTGGGTGCCGGTGCGTGGAATGTGTGCGGTTTGCCGTCGGTCTTCACGGCCCTTGTTTCCTTCGCGGTGGCGGCGACGGTCGGCGTGGGGGCTCCCGCCTGCATCAACTTGAAGATGACCTGCGACCGCACCGCAGGTACGTCGCCATGACAGGCCGCGCGCGTCGTGGGGATCACGCTTTTACCGTTCTTGGACCGTGGGGAGCATCCGGCTTGATGGTGCGTGGACCTTGAGCTCTTTCCGCGACATGGGGGATGCGACGCCTGGGGTTTTCAGCGTGGCCCTCGCCGTTTCCTCTCCTTCTTCTCTCGCTGACTCCGCCTCTGGCGATAGGGAATACCTTTCACGTGCATGGGAACGCTGAGGTGAAAGAATTCCTTGCGGCGGTGAAAAGTCGAATGGTGCCGAGGCCATCCGGTCCCGCGCGCGACCCAAGCACTGGCCAGGCGAGCCCACGGGAAAGGCGCCCCACGTCTGATCGGCTCCGCGTCACTTCCCCGCTCGGTGTGCCGCGAGCGTCTGGGACGGGGTTGGTGCCGTGGGTGACGGCGAGGCTGGCGACGACCTCGGCACCCGGTCCGCCGTCGCCGCTGGGGGAGGTCTCCTGAGCCAGCGAGGGCACCGGTCGTCACGGGGAGTGACCGTCGGAGGGGCCTGGACGTGTAGCCCGTACGGGGCCCGTCTCCAAGCCTGACCCTCCAGCCAGCGGCCCCAAGCCTGCCCCGACCGGCAGCCGGCCTCGCCGTGGCCCGTACGGTTGCCGGGCCCGGCCCGTCGATCCAGCCCAGCCACTGGCGACCACCCCCGCGCACCCGTCCGCCCCGCCTGCGCCAGGCCCGGCCCGTGGGCCCTACCGGCGCTGGCCCCCGGCCCGTAAGGCCAGGCCAGCCCCCGGCCCGTAAGGCCAGCCCAGCCCCCGGCCCGTAAAGCCAGCCGGCCCACAGACCAGCCCCGCCCGCCGGCGGGCGCCCACGGCCGTCGGCGGTCGGCCGCCCCCGACCAACCTGGACCACCTCCGGCCCCGGCCCCGGCCCAGCGCCCAGCGCCTTGCGTGGAGCGGTGTCCCACCCCCGGCGTACCCTGAAGGCATCCCGGCCGCCGGGCCCCGGAAGTGTTCGCGGGCCCCCGGGCCCTGGCTCAGCCAGGGCCCGCGCCGGGCCGTTCGCGTTGTCCAGCCCCGGGACGGGAAGCCCTACATGAGCCTGCATGGTCTGCTCGATGCCGTCGTCCATGACCCCGCGCTCGCCGAGGCGGTGCGCGCGGCCACCGACGGCCACCGCACCCACCTCGACCTCGTGGGGCCGCCGGCCGCGCGGCCCCTGGCCGTGGCCGCGCTCGCCCGGGGGGCCGGCCGGCCCGTGCTCGCCGTGACGGCCACCGGGCGCGAGGCCGAGGACCTGGCCGCCGCGCTGCGCTCGCTGATGCCCGAGGGGCACGAGCACGGCGTGGTGGAGTACCCGTCGTGGGAGACGCTGCCGCACGAGCGGCTCTCGCCGCGCTCGGACACCGTCGGGCGCCGCCTGGCCGTGCTGCGCCGACTGTCCCACCCGAGCGCCGACGACCCGACGGCGGGTCCGGTCAGCGTGGTCGTCGCGCCCATCCGTGCCGTGCTCCAACCGCAGGTCAAGGGCCTGGGGGAGCTGGTGCCCGTGGCGCTCCGCAGCGGGCAGAGCGCGGATCTGGACGAGGTGGTGGACGGCCTGGCGGCAGCCGCGTACGCCCGGGTGGAACTGGTCGAGAAGCGCGGCGAGTTCGCCGTGCGCGGCGGCATCCTCGACGTTTTCCCGCCCACCGAGGAGCACCCCTTGCGGGTGGAGTTCTGGGGCGACGAGGTCGAGGAGGTCCGCTACTTCAAGGTCGCCGACCAGCGCTCGCTGGAGGTGGCCGAGCACGGGCTGTGGGCGCCGCCGTGCCGCGAGCTGCTGCTGACCGAGGACGTGCGGCGCCGCGCCGCCGAACTGGCCGAGGCCCATCCCGAGCTGGGCGAACTCCTCGGCAAGATCGCCGAGGGCATCGCCGTCGAGGGCATGGAGTCGCTGGCTCCGGTGCTGGTGGACGACATGGAGCTGCTGCTCGACGTGTTGCCGGCGGGCGCCATGGGCGTGGTGTGCGACCCGGAGCGGGTGCGGACCCGGGCGGCCGACCTGGTGGCCACCAGCCAGGAGTTCCTGGCCGCCTCCTGGGCCGCGTCGGCCGGCGGCGGCGAGGCCCCCATCGATCTGGGCGCGGCCTCGCTGTGGGGCATCGCCGACATCCGGGACCGGGCCCGTGAGCTGGGCATGATGTGGTGGTCGATCTCGCCGTTCGCCGCCGGCGACAGCGAGCTCGACGCCACCGGTGGCGGGGTGGGCGGCGACACCCTCACCCTGGGCATGCGCGCCCCCGAGCTGTACCGGGGCGACATCGCCCGCGCGCTCGCCGACACCAAGGGGTGGCTCGCCGACGGTTGGCGCACGGTCTACCTCACCGAGGCCCACGGCCCGGCCTCCCGCACCGTCGAGGTGCTCAGCGGCGAGGGCGTACCGGCCCGGCTGGACCCGGACCTGGCCGAGCTGACGCCCGCGCTGGTGCACGTGTCCTGCGGGGCCGTCGAGCGTGGCTTCATCGACCCGGACCTCAAGCTCGCGGTGCTCACCGAGACCGACCTGACCGGCCAGAAGGCGGCCGGCAAGGACGGCACGCGGATGCCCGCCAGGCGCCGCAAGACCATCGACCCGCTCACCCTCCAGGCCGGCGACTACATCGTGCACGAGCAGCACGGCGTGGGCCGCTACATCGAGATGGTGCAGCGCACCGTGCAGGGCGCCACCCGCGAGTACCTGCTGGTCGAGTACGCGCCGGCCAAGCGCGGCCAGCCCGGCGACCGACTGTTCGTCCCGACCGACCAGTTGGAGCAGGTCACCAAGTACGTGGGTGGCGAGGCTCCCACCCTGCACCGGCTCGGCGGCGCCGACTGGACCAAGACCAAGGCGCGGGCCAAGAAGGCGGTCAAGGAGATCGCCGCCGACCTCATCAAGCTGTACTCGGCGCGGATGGCCGCCCCCGGGCACACCTTCGGCCCGGACACGCCCTGGCAGCGCGAGCTGGAGGACGCGTTCCCGTACGCGGAGACGCCCGACCAGCTCACCACCATCGCCGAGGTCAAGGAGGACATGGAGAAGTCGGTCCCGATGGACCGGCTGATCTGCGGTGACGTCGGCTACGGCAAGACGGAGATCGCGGTGCGGGCCGCGTTCAAGGCCGTCCAGGACGGCAAGCAGGTCGCCGTCCTGGTGCCGACGACGCTGCTGGTGCAACAGCACTTCGGCACGTTCAGCGAGCGCTACGGCCAGTTCCCCGTGGTGGTCAGGGCGCTGTCCCGGTTCCAGACCGACGCCGAGGCCAAGGCCGTCCTCGAAGGGCTGCGGGACGGCTCGGTCGACATCGTCATCGGCACCCACCGGCTGTTCTCCTCCGAGACCAAGTTCAAGGACCTGGGCCTGGTCATCGTGGACGAGGAGCAGCGGTTCGGCGTCGAACACAAGGAGCAGCTGAAGAAGTTGCGCGCCAACGTGGACGTGCTCACCATGTCCGCCACGCCCATCCCGCGCACCCTGGAGATGGCCGTCACCGGCATCCGCGAGATGTCCACCATCACCACCCCGCCCGAGGAGCGGCACCCGGTGCTGACCTTCGTCGGCCCGTACGAGCAGAAGCAGATCGGCGCCGCCATCCGCCGCGAACTGCTGCGCGAGGGGCAGGTCTTCTACATCCACAACCGCGTCGAGTCCATCGACCGGGCCGCGGCCAGGCTGCGCGAGATCGTGCCCGAGGCGCGCATCGCCACCGCGCACGGGCAGATGGGCGAGAGCGCCCTGGAGCAGGTGGTGGTGGACTTCTGGGAGAAGAAGTTCGACGTGCTGGTCTCCACCACCATCGTCGAGTCCGGCATCGACATCTCCAACGCCAACACCCTCATCGTCGAACGCGGCGACAACTTCGGCCTCTCCCAGCTCCACCAGCTCCGCGGCCGGGTGGGCCGAGGCCGCGAGCGCGGCTACGCCTACTTCCTGTACCCGCCGGAGAAGCCGCTGACCGAGACCGCGCACGAGCGGCTGGCGACCATCGCCCAGCACACCGAGATGGGCGCGGGCATGTACGTGGCGATGAAGGACCTGGAGATCCGTGGCGCGGGCAACCTGCTCGGCGGCGAACAGTCCGGGCACATCGCCGGCGTCGGCTTCGACCTGTACGTCCGCATGGTCGGCGAGGCCGTCGCGGACTACCGGGCGACGCTGGAGGGCGGCGTGGAGGAGGAGCCGCCACTGGAGGTGAAGATCGAACTGCCGGTGGACGCGCACGTCCCGCACGACTACGCGCCGGGCGAGCGACTGCGTCTCCAGGCGTACCGCTCCATCGCCTCGGCTACCACCGAGGCGGACATCGCCGCCGTGCGCGAGGAGCTGGCCGACCGGTACGGGCCGCTGCCGGAGCCGGTGGAGAACCTGCTGCTCGTCGCGGGACTGCGGATGCTCGCCCGGGCCTGCGGGGTCAGTGACATCACCCTGCAGGGCTCCCAGGTGCGCTTCGGGCCGGTGGAGCTGCGCGAGTCGCAGGAGCTGCGGCTCAAGCGGCTGCACCCGCGGTCGGTGCTCAAGCCCGGGCCCCGGCAGGTCCTGGTACCCCGGCCGACCAGCGGGAAGATCGGGGGCCGGCCCGTGGTGGGGCGTGAACTCCTGGCGTGGACGGGCGAGTTCCTCACGACCATCCTCGGTTCGTAGCGCCCGGCGGGCCACGCTCGTCGGCGTGGCCCGCGCCTCGGAGGCGGGCCGGCGACCCCGGCCGCGCGGGCCCGCCCCCGCCTCCCGCACGACCCCGTTCCCGGTCCCGGTCCCTGTCCCGCGCCATCCGCCCCCCTCGCCTCCGGAGGCCCGGCGCCCTCCGGTGACGCGGCCCCGATGACGTACGTCTCCTGCCCTCAACACGCGCCCCCGCGAGGCTCGTTCCGCCACACGCGTCACGTCCGTCGCGCGTCGCCGGATCCGGGGGCGCGGGGGCGGGCGCGGCGCCGTTGCGTTCGCGGCGCACACGCGGGGTAGCCGCCCGTGGAATTTCTGGGCCGCCACGGTGTTCTGGGTTGCGGGGTTCGCTTCGTGGATCAGTGGGGGAGCCGGCGACGGCACCGGCGCCGACGGGTCCCGGGGGCAGCTTCCGCCAACTCCCGGCCGAGCACTGCCCGGGAGCGAACCGCCCGCCCGCACACGAAAGACACTGAGGAGTTCGGCCATGACGCACCAGCCCGCCGCCGCATCCGGCACCTTCACCCTCGGCGACGACCTCCCCGTCACCCGTCTCGGCTTCGGCACCATGCGGCTCACCGGCCCCGGCGTGTGGGGCGACCCACGCGACCCGGACGAGGCCGTCCGCGTGCTGCGCCGCGCCGTCGAGCTCGGCGTCACCTTCCTGGACACCGCCGACTCGTACGGCCCCGTCGTCGCCGAACCCCTGATCAAGAAGGCCCTGTTCCCCTACGCGGACGACCTGGTCATCGCGACCAAGGCCGGGCTGACCCGGCAGGGCCCGGACGACTGGCGGCCGGTCGGGCGGCCCGAGTACCTGCGCCAGCAGGCCGAGATGAGCCTGCGGCTGATGGGCCTGGAGCGCATCGACCTCTTCCAGCTGCACCGCATCGACCCCCAGGTGCCGCTGGCGGACCAGGTCGGCGAGCTGCGACTCCTCCAGGAGGAGGGGAAGATCCGGCACATCGGGCTCTCCGAGGTCTCCGTCCCCGAGGTCGAGGCGGCTTCGAAGATCGCGTCGATCGCCTCGGTGCAGAACCTGTACAACCTGGCCAACCGCTCGGCCGAGCCGCTGCTGGACTACGCGACCGAGCACGGCATCGGCTTCATCCCGTGGTACCCGCTGGCCGTCGGACAGCTCGCCCGGGAGCACGGCCCGCTGGCCAACCTGGCGAAGGAACTGGGCGTGGCTCCCTCGCAGATCGCCCTGGCGTGGCTGTTGCGACGTTCGCCGGCGATGCTGCCCATCCCGGGCACCTCGTCCGTGGGGCACCTGGAGGAGAACGTGCTGGCGGCCGAGATCGACCTGCCCGACGAGGCGTTCGCGGCCCTGTCGCGCGCCGCGTAGCGCGCACCCGCCGGGCGGCGGTGGCCGGGACGGGGCGTCATGGCCGGGACGCGATGGCCGCCGGGAGCCGTTCGCCACGCCGGGACGTGGTGGCCACACCGGGGCCCGATGGCCGCGCCAGCAGACGTACGCCGTGCCGGAACGCGATGGCCGGGCCCGCGTCTGGTCACCGCGGGCCCGGCGGGGGTTCCCAGGCGTCGGGCCGAGCGTGACCTCGGATGGCCCGACGCCTGGGAAGAACGGGCCCGAACCGGGGAAGGGACCGGGCCCGTGCGGGTGGGCGGCTACTCCTGGGCCGCCGGGGCCGCGGTCAGTACGCGCCGGAAGCTGATCCGGTCGTGGCCCGGCCCGTCGTAGTCGCGGTGGACGGGTACGCCGTCGCTCAGGTAGTCGCCACCCTCGGGCACGAAGCCCATCGCGTGGTGGAAGGCGATGGACGGCTTGTTGGCGGGCGAGACGATCGACCGCACCTCCAGCCGTCCGGCCTTCACGGCCCGGGCGAAGAACCGTTCGTACAGCTTCCGGGCCACACCCTGGTGGCGCAGCCCGGGATGCACGCCGACGAAGTGGATGTAGGCCGTGCCGGGCCGGTCGGGCGAGTGGAAGCCGACCAGGAAGCCGACGAGCGCGCCGGCCGGGCGCGCGCTGCCCGAGCCGACCGACCCCGCGTCGTCCGCGTCCGCGTCGTTCGTCATCGTGCCGTCCGTGTGCGGCTCGCTCGTGTTCGTGCCGCCCGGGCCCGTGCCGGCCGCGTCCGGGGAGGCCGCGGTGGGCGCGCTCGTGGCGTTGGTGCCGGCCGGGCGCGCGGCGTTCGCGCCGGCGCCCTCCCCGTCGGCGATGTGCCGCGTGGGCTCGGGTCGCTCGGCGTCGGGCCGCTCCGGGTCGGGGTGCTCCTCCAGGATCAAGCTCGTCGCCGCGAAGTGCTGGAGGAAGAGCCGGGGGAGCAACAGGGACAGCTCGCGGGCCTCGTCCGGGGTGCGGGTCTCCCCCCACCAGTTCTGGATGGACGCCACGATGGGGGCGTGATCCTCCTCGCGGGCTTGCCGGAAGGTGAGTTGTGCCATGCGTGTTCTCCGTACGTCGGTGCGCCGTTCGAAACCCTTAAGGGCCTATCAGGGCAGACGTCGTACCGACCCGTAGGGGTTACCCGAGCTCGGGGTACGTGTCCGATTCCGGCCGTGCGTCCGCGCACCAGCCGACCGTGAGGCGCGCGGTGGCCAGCGCCCCGGCCAGCGGGCCGAGGAGACAGCGCGACCGCTCCACCGGCGCCCCGGGCCGCACCGCCCACGCCGGGCCGTCCCCCGCCCCGCCGTCCGTGCCGTTCGCGAGGCCGGGGCCGGGCAGCACGATGCGCCCGCCCACGCCGTGGTACTCCACTCCGTGCGCCGTCAGCGGGATGCCCAGCCGGCGCGCGGCGCCGCGCGGCACGAGCAACCGCAGGCGGTCCCCGGCGCCGTCGACGAGAGCGGGGAAGAGGAAGGGGCGTACGGTACGGGCCCGGCCCGCCGCCCCCCACCCGCGTCCGTCGGGACAACCGAATGCCCCGTGCGGCCCGCGCCGGTCGCCGTGCGCCCCCTCCGGTAGCGGGCGGCTACGCGCCGCGTCCACCGACGGCCCGGCGGGGTGCGCCCGGAGGGGCCCGCGCCGGGTACGTCCGTGGTCCGCCACGGCGCGCGCGTGAGCCGCGACGAGCTCGCCCGCGCCCCCACCGGCGGCCACGTCAATGCTCTGACCAGCGACATCGAGGTACGGGGCGAAAGCCGCGTCGGGGGGCGCGATGGGTAGCCCGGCGGCGCGGCGGGGCCGCCAGGCGCCCTGGGGGGCGCCCGTACGGCGGCGGAGCAGGTCGATGGCCTCCATGCCGGTCCGCAGGTCGACCGTGAGCGCGTCGAAGGTGCGGCCGGTGGCGAGGGGGACGGCACGCAGCGGGTCCGCCCGCCACAGGGCGCGCACCCCCTCGGGGTCGTCCGCGGCGGCGGCGACCCACCGGGGGACGCGCGCCGCCGCGGACGAGCGGCCCCTCACTGCTCCGCCTTCGGCCGGGCCAGGTAGGGGAACGTGTCACGCGGCACCCCCGTAGCCGCGCTCGCGTCCAGTCCCAACCCGACCGGCATGCCGAGCACCAGCTCGAACATGACCTCCGGCGCGCAGTCGGTGAGGCCGCGTCCGTTGCGTCGCTCCACGCCGAAGTGCGCCTTGGTGCCCACCTCGTAGCGAAGGACGTCCGGGAACAGCAGGTCACGCACTCGGGCCGCGTGGGTGGCGGGGTCGGCGACGGCGCCCGCGCCGGCCGCGCCCCGCTCGACGGCCGCCCGCACCTGGTCCCCGTACCGCTCCCGGTCCTCGTCGGGCACGGTGGCGTTGAAGTCGATGTGCCGGTCCGCGTCTTCGAGGTCGAAGAGCGTGTTGAGCAGCGGCGTCGCGCAGCGGTTGATCTGCCGCCAGCCGCCCGCGTCGGTGGCCAGCACCGTCACGCCCCAGAAGCCGATCTCCTGGGCCCCGCCCAGGTCGGCGTCGGGCACCTCGAGGACGATGGCGTGGACGTCGGTGTCGGCGAAGAGGTTGGTGGCCCCCGCGGGGTCGAACCCGGCGAGGTCGGGGGCGGTGCCCTCGGCGATGCCGGTCCTGACCGCGGTGACCACGGTGCCCTCGATCCAGAACGGGTCGCCGGCCGGCCCCGCCCAGGCCCGCAACCCGCCGCTCGGGCCCTCGTCGCCGCTGGTGTCGGCGGCGGGCAGGACGAGTTCGGCGGGCTCCCCGGTCACACCGCGCAACAGCACCGAACCCTCGGCGTCCCGGTCGCGCGCGGCCTTGCCGTCGAACCGGCGCAGCTCCCAGCGCTGGGTGCCGCGCGTGCTGAAGGGGGCGAAGGTGATGGGCGCGAAGGTGAAGCGGTAGGTGATGTCCTCGATCGCGTCGCCGTCGGTGTCGATCTTGATCTCGTAGAGGCTCTCGTCGTCGTGGAAGCCGCCCGTGCCCGAGAGCGGGTTCACGTTGACGACGAACACGGTGCCACGCGTGCCCCGGAAGACGTAGACGTCGCTGATATCGAGTCGCGGGTCCTGACGTGCGAGGAGCGAGTCGTGGTGATGACTCATCAGCGATCCTGTTCTGCTTCGAGGGAAGGCGCTTCTACCAGGCGCCGGCGGGCCGCCGTAGCGGGCGCGACGATCCATAGGGGGGAACCGCGCGCCGCCTCGTCAGGGAGAGGGAGGAGGGTCAGCTTCCGGTCCAGCCCGCCGGGGCCTGACGTGGACACTAGGCGGCCCGGCACGTCCAGGCGAGGAACAGAATGCACAGTCAGCGCGGTTGCTGGTTGCCCACCGACTGGTGATTGAAGGACGTACGGGTAACCGCACCTCACGGGGTCCGGGCGGCCACCGCACGTACGGGACGCCTCGGCCACCGGACGTAGCGGGTTGGGAGCACCGGGCGTACGGGGCGGCTCCGCCATCGGGCGTACGGGGTGGCTCCGCCGGGGGTGCGGGGCGGCTCCGCCGGGGCGCGGGCTGACCCCGACGCGGGGGTGTGGGCTGACGGTGAGGGTGCGGGCCCGGCCTCGACGGTGGGATCACCAGCCGGCCCGGGCGGGGGCAGTACGGCCCGGCTGAGGCGACGGGAGTACGCGGTGGGTTCGGGGTGGCCGTGCGGTGTAAGGGTCGGCCGTGCGGCGTAAGGGTCGGCCTCGCCGGGCGTAAGGGGCGGGGGAGGGGGCCGCGCGGCGGGTGGGGCGGGTCGGTCGGCCGTGCGGCGTACGGGACGGGTGGGCCCGGTGTACGGGTCGGGGCGGGGTGGGGGGTGGGGTCGCGCCGGAGGCGGACGGGTGGACGGGGTCGCCCGGAGGTGGGGCGGGCCGGTCCTCGGGCGGAGCGCGCGGTCAGCGGGTGCCGGTCACAGCGTCCCGAGCGCCCGCATGGCGAGCCACAGTTCGTACTTGGCACTCGGCGCGTGCAGGAGCGAGCGGCCCAGCGCCTCCTCCGCCCGGGTCAGCCGCTTGCGGGCGCCGGGCAGCGAGATCCCGAGCTCGCTCGCGGCCTGCGGCAACCGCGCGTCGGCCCGCAACCAGGCCCGGACCGTCTCCGGCCCCGACGGCAGGTTCGCCCGTTCCAGCGGCTGGAGCCGGGCCCGTGCCCAGACCTCGGCCGCCGGCGTGGCGAGCAGGTCCTCCAGCGTCACGGTGGGCCGGTCGGTGGGTGTCGGCAGCGGGCCCGTGCGGAGCTGGAGCGCGAGCCAGGCGGCGGACTGGTCGGCCAGCCGGCCGAGATCGAGCCCGAGCAACTCCTCGATCAGCCGCACCCGGGCGCCCAGCGTGTTGCGGTGGATCTTCAGATGGCGGCTGGCGGCGCCACCGAAGGTGAGCCACGAACCGAGGGTGCCCAGCAGCTCCTCACCGCCGGGATCGGCCCGCCGCGGCGGCACGTAGTGCAGGCACGGTGCCAGCAACTCCCGTGCCCAGTCCAGCGCTTCGGGTGCGGCCAGCGGCGTCAGGTCGGAGTCCCGCTGGAAGCTGGCCCGCCCGCTGGGCGACGTCCGGGCCACGGCCAGCGCGTGGAACGCCTGCTCGTAGCCGATCGGGGTCTCCCGTAGGGGCACCTCACCGCTCACCCCGATCAGACACTCGGGCACCCGCTCGGCGATGGCACGGTCGAGGCCGCGCACCCCCACCGTCTCGACGGCCGTGCCGGTGTCTCGACCGCTGCGCAACGCCGGTGTCTGGTGGGGGAGTTCGCCGAAGGTCGCGCGGAAGTCGGTGGCGCAGTTCTCGTCCGGGGCGCTCGCGGCGGCGCCCCGGTCGCCCGGCCGCGCGGCGAGCGGCCCGGCCAGCCCCGCGCTCGCGGCGGCCTCGGCCAGCGCCGTCGCGGCGGACCCGCGCCCCCGACGCCCGCCGGCCACCGGCTCCGGGGTGGCCGGGACGAGCGCGATCAGGTGGGTGGGGCGCACCGGGCAGGGCACGATCCACGCCCTGCCGCGCGCGGCGTGCGCGATCCGGTCGGCGATCTCGTACCGCCGCTGCCCCGGGCACTCGATGACGTACACATAGGCGAGCTGGGGCAGCGGCGGTCGCAGGGCGGCGGCGATCCGATGCGCGGCCGGGACGCTGCCGACCATCAGCAGATGCAACACGGCCTCGCGGCCGTGCGCCTCGGCGGCCTCCACCCGCACCCGGTCGCGCTCGGCCTCCTCAAGCCGCCAACACAGGCCCAGCGTGCGGGCGGCGTCGGCCAGGAGCGCCTGCGGGCGGGACGGGCGGTGCCCCGCCCCCTCGGGGACGATCAGTACGAGATACGGGGCCTGCCGGCGCGGTCCGCCCTCGGCGGGGCCGCCCCCGGCGCCGGCCGCCAACGACACCAGGAAGACCGTGCTGGCGCCGGCGCCCTCGGGGTCGCCCGGAGCCGGAGTCAGGGGCGCGCTCGGGGGCGCGCCGCCGGGCACCCGCCACGTGGACGCCTCGGCGGGCCCGGCCCCGTCGGGGTCGCCGCCGGAGGCCGGCACGCTCAGCACCGCGGACGGGGTCCCACGCCGGCGCAGTCCGGCCACGGCGTCCGTCGCGGCGCGCAGTGCGGCACTGGGCGGCGGCGGAGGAGCGAGGGCGGGCGTCCCGTCGGCGTCGATCAGCGTGACGGTGCCCGCGGTGCGCCGCGCCAGCCACTCCACGATGGCCCGCACGGCCCCCCGCCTGGCGGCCAGCCGGGAGAGGGTCAGGACGTCCTCGGCCCGCTCGCCCCGGGGATCCAGGTCGGCTCGGCCGGAGGGGGCGGGGCGGTCGTCGTGGTCGGACCGCCCGCTGTGGTCGAAGGGATCGGGGTGGCCGTGGTGGCCGGGCTGGTCCGGGTCGTCGGCCCGGGCCGGAGGCCCGTCCCGGGGCTCGCCTCGTTCCCGCTGTGCCCCCGCCTCCGTGCCCCACGCCACCCATCCCATAAAGCAGCAGATTAGTGCGTCAAAGCCCAGCATGTGAAAGAAGGTTGAACCTCGTCGAGCACCTGACGCCCGGCATTTCACAGCCGCCCCGCCGCCCCCGTCCACGCCGTCGCCGAGCACGGTCCGACAGCCGCCGCCCGGCTCCCCGGCGCGTCAACGCCCCGTACGGACGGCGCGGCGACGATCGAGGGTGAGCCGACATGGGGGTTCGCCTTGCGGCGGGGTGGCGCGGGCGGTGCCGGGGGCGCACGCGGTGGGCGCGGCGCACGCGGCGGTGCCGGGTGGTTCCCGTCGCGCGGTGTGAGCACGCGGCGTTCGCCGGCGCGGCCCCCGAGGCGCTCGGTCGCCCCGTAACGGGCCCTGTGGAAACGGGGGTTACGCGATCGGAAAACCCGCACGACAACGGGATGAACCACCCCGTGTGGGCCGGCGCGCGGGCTCGGCCGCGCGCCGCGCGATGACCGTCCGGTCATCCGCTGACCGAAGGGCCCGGACGCGGCGGCCGGACTCGGGAGGGGTCCCGCATCGCGGACCGGGGCGCTCCGTGACCGTATGCCAGCTCCGGAAGCCCTGTTTACGCGCCGGTGCGGCCAACAGTGCGCCGGGTGGATGGGGTTGCACCGCCCTGGGCGTTCGTGTTCGATGCGTGCACCGCCAGTTCCGTGAGCCGAAGGGGGAGGAACTCACCGTGACGGCGTGTGTCTCCGCCTGGTCTCATGTGCGCCGCTGTGTGTCGGCTTCCCGACGTACGGCGCTGCTGCTGGTCGCGCTCGGCGGCTTCCTCGCGCTGGCGGGCGTGCTCGCCGGTCAGGCGCACGCCAAGGACTCCCGGGACGGCGCGCGCCCCGACCGGTCGGCCGCGCGCGGCGAGCGCGCGCACACCCCGTCGACCGGCTCAGGCCAAGCGGCCTCAACGAGCGGTCGCACCAAGAAAGTTCACGGCTCGCGCGCGGCCACCGAGCCCAGGGGCCGGTCCGCTGGCCAGGCCACGGCCCACTCGGGCGGGGCCCACTCCGGCAAGGTCCAGCACGCCACGGCCGGCGGCCGGCAGGCCAAGGCCGCGCCGGCCCAGGCCACGCGCGCGACGGCGCGCGACGCGGGGCGGCCGGCCCAGCGGGCGGGGCACCAGCCCGTGCACGCCACGACCGGCGGCGACAGGAGCGGGAGCGGCCCCGCCAGGGCCGGCATCTCTCGCGGCACGGCTGCGGCAAAGTCCCCGGACGCGCACGGTCGAGCCGGTCACGGCACGGGCCGGGCGGCGAGCCAGGGCGGCGGCCACCCCGACACAGCACGCGGCCACGGCGCGAGCCAGCGCCCCGACCAGGGCAAGGGCCGCGCCCACACCAGGGACGACAAGGCCCGCGACGACAAGGGCCGAGGCCACGGCGCGTACGACCAGGGCCGGGCCGGCAAGACCGACAACGGCCACGACCGGGGTGAGGGCGGTCGCGGTCACCACGACCCGGCGCAGGGTCAGGGCCAGGGCAAGGCCGGAGGCGAGAACGGCCGCGCCCACGACGGCCGGGGTAAGAACGGCCGGGGCGAGAACGGCCGCGCCCACGACGGCCGGGGTAAGAACGGCCGGGGCGAGAACGGTCGCGACGACGACGGCCGGGGGCACGGACAGGGCAAGAACGGCCGCGACAACGGGGGCCGCGACAACGGCGGTCGTGGCGACGGCGGTCGTGACCACACCGGCCGGGGTGGCGCCAACGGCAAGAACGCCGGTGACGGCAAGGGCGGTCACGGCGGGGGCGGTCGGGGCGACGGTCGGCACGACGAGGGGCAGCGGGGCCGGGGCCCCGCCGGGCCCGCGCGCCAGGTGCCCGCCGGGTCCGGCTCGGCCGGGCCGCACGCCGACCACCAGGGCCGACCGGGGGCGGCGCCGTCCCACGACCCCCGCGCCCACCTCGTACACCCCCCGTCCAGCGCGTCGGCCGGGCGGGACGAGCCGGCCGGCCACGCCGCGCACCGCGAGGCTCGGGACGAGGCGCGCGACCGGGCGGCGACGGCCCGTTCGAGGGTGGAGGGCCCGCTCGTGCGCTCCCTCGCCCCGGGCGCCCTCGCCGGCTTCCCGTCGGGCGTGCCCCGTACCGTCGTCAGCGTCGCGAACCCGGTCAGCGCCGCCCCGTCCCACGCCCGCCCGCCCCACCACGCCGACTGCGCCGACCACGCGCACCGGCACCACAAGGGCGACGGCTGCGCAGGGCACCGCCAGGCGCCCCAGGCGCCGTGTGGTCCGCCGAGCCCGGCCGGACCGACCGCGCCCGCCGGGCAGGGTGGCTGCGGCCACAGCGGCGGCGACCACCACACCAAGCGCGCGCTCGACAAGAACGACCTGCCGGCGACGGCCCTGCTGGAGCCGCCGCGTACCGCGGACGGCCGGCCACGGGACACCGCGTCGCCGCTGCACACGCGCCCGCACGACGTCGTCGAACACCCCGGCTGACGCCGGCGCGCCCACCGGCGCGTCACCGTCACCCGTTCGTTCGAGACAGAGAGCACCGTCATGTTCAGTCGTGAGCGCCTAGCGCCGTTCGCCGGGATGCCGTGCGAGCACCCGGGTCAGCACGCCTTCGGCCCTTCGTCACCCTCCCACGCCCTGGACCGCCGTTCACCGTCACGCACCCGCGCCCACCGCGCGGTGGCACTCCTGGAGGTGTCGGCATGAAGATGACCGACCGGGAAATCATCGAGATCCTGGTGGCGTACGACGCCACCGAGAGCGTCTACTCCGCCGCGCGGATCGTGGGCTGCGACCCCAAGACCGTGCGCCGTTACGTGGCCGCCCGCGACGCCGGACGGCCGGTCACCGGCCCCTCGCGGCGGTCGCGGTTAGCCGACGCGTACGCCGAGAAGATCGAGGAGTGGGTGGACCGCTCCGAGGGACACATCAGCGCCGTGCGGGCGCACGAGCGCCTGGTGCGCATGGGCTTCACCGGCAGCGAGCGCACCACGCGGCGCGTCGTCGCCGAGACCAAGACCCGCTGGCAGAGCGGCAGTCGGCGCATCTTCCGGCCCTGGGTCCCCGAGCCGGGACTGTGGCTCCAGTGCGACTGGGGGCCGGGGCCCCTGGTCCCCGGGCCCGACGGGGAGCCCCGCCGCACCGCCCTGTTCTCGGCCTGGCTGGCGTGGTCGCGGTTCCGGGTGGTCATCCCGTGCCGCGACCGCACCCTCGGCAGCCTCGTGTGCTGCCTGGACGCCACGCTCACGGCGCTCGGCGGCGCGCCGACGTACCTGCTCACCCGGCTGCGCCAGGACGGTGGCACGCGCCACCCGGACGTGGTCGCCGCCGGGCGGCACTACGGCATGAAGGTGCGCACCTGCGTGCCGCACGACCCGGAGGGCGGCGGTACCCAGGCCGGTGTGCGCATCGCCGCCGCCGACCTGACCCCGACCGAGGCGGACCTGCGTCCCGAGTACGCGACCTTCGCCGAACTCCAGGCGGCCTGCCAGGAGTTCGGGCGCTGGTTCAACGGTCAGGTGCGGCACTGGCAGGGGCAGCGCCCGGACCCCGAGGCCATGGCGGACATCGCACCGGAGCAGGCCCCGGCCGCCACCCCCGCCGAACGGCTGGCGATCGAACGGCCCCGCCTGCACCCGCTGCCACCCGTCCCGTGCGCGCTGGGGCTCGGGCAGCAGGCGACGGTGAGCGAGACGGACACGGTGGTGTACGACGCGACGCGGTACGCCGTCCCCGCCGGGCTGACCGGCGCGCAGGTGTGGTTGCGTGCCACGCGCGGTGAACTGGCCATCGTCGCCGACCTGGCCGCCCTGCCGCACCGGCCGGAACACCTCGCCGGCGCGGACGGCCTGACGGAGATCGCCAGGTATCGCATACCGCCCCGCAGCGCGAGCCGTGGCCACGGCCACGGAGCGCGCTAGCACCGCCCGGCGACGGCGGGCGGGGGCGGCGGGCCCGGCGGGGCCGGGCGGGGCCCCCCGGCCGACCCGGCCCGCGCCGGCTGGGCGGGCGGGAACGCGCCCGTCCCCGCCCGCC
>NZ_JBHVJC010000070.1:0-17584 GCF_042799315.1 Streptomyces sp. NPDC057702
GGGGGGGGGGGGGGGGGGGGGGGGGGGGGGGGCGGGGGGGGGGGGGCCGCCGGCCCCCGGGGTGGGGGGGGCGGGGCGCGGGGGGGGGGCCCCCCCCCGCGGCCGATCAGCGGTGGGTCAGCAACGTGGTGGCGATGGTGACCTGGACGGGGTCAAGGGTGGTCTTGCCGTCCTCGACGTCCCACAGGGAGTTCTGCAGGACGCGGCCGAGCGTCCAGCCGGTGGCCCGCCGCCGATCGAGGTCGAGCGCCTCGGTCAGCAGGTCGAAGCGGCGCAGCACCGTACGGGTCACGCCCCCGGCCACCACGGCCTCCCACCGGTTGTCCAGCGCCGGGAGCAGCTCGAACCCCGGGTCGCCCGCGAGCGGTTCGGGGTCGATGGCCAACCAGGGCTCGCGCTCGCCGGCCAGCACGTTGTCGTAGTGCAGGTCCCAGTGCAGCAGCCGGTCGCCGGCCTCGCCGACGAGGTCGGCGACCGCCGCCGCGCACGCGCGCAGCAGCCGCCGGTCCGCCGCGTCGCGTAGGCCCTCGGCGGCCTTCGGCACGTCGGCGAGCATGGCCGTGGCGATGTCGGCGAGGCGGCGTACGTCCGGGGGCGCGGGCACGGCGGTGGTCCGGGCGAGGAGTGCGGCGAGGACGCCCACGGCCTCGGTGTCGTCGGCCACCGTGGACAGCGGCCGGCTCGCGTCCAGCCGTTCGAGCAACAGCGTGGCCGTGTCCGGGTCGTCGGCGAGCAACCGCACCACGCCGTGGCCGTCCCACGCCCGCAGCCCGCTCGCGGACCCCGCCGTCTCCGCCCTGACCTCCTGGAGCTTCAACACGGCCAGGCCGCCGTCCGCGCGGGTCACCGGCAGCACGAGCGAGGCCATGCCGTGCGCCGCCGGCCCGCTCACCCGCAGCGACCAGCGCTCCAGCATCTCCCCGGCCAGCGCGGGCAGCCGGGCCAGCCACGCGCGGCCGGACGGGTTGTCGCGGCCGTACGAGGCGATGAAGGCGTCCGGCACGGCCGGAACGCGGGGCGCGCCACGCCGCTCGGTGGCCTGGGCGAAACCGGCCGTGGTGGGCACGGCGGCACCGGGCACGCTGGGTTGGCCGGCGGCCCGGGGCGCGTCGGCGGCGTCGTGTGAGAACGACGTACTCATGGTGATGTCTCCTTCGGGGTTTCCAGATGGTCGCGAAGCCGAAGGAGGCGGGGCGGCGCCCGACACGCGGGCAGGCGTCATTGCATGACCGCACCGTAACCGAAGGCGATCGCTCGCGGCGCGCGGATTTCGCGCACCGGGCGGAGCGTGTCCCGCGCGGGGCGCCGGCGGGGGGTGCGGGGGCGGCGCGGGGTCGGTGCGGGGGCGGCGCGACCGGAGTCGGGCCGGGGGCGGTGGGCCCGGGCGCCGGGCCCGTTGCGGTGGCCACCGGAAACCGGCCGGGCCACCCCGACCCCCGGCGGCGTGACGTCGTACGCGTTCCCCGGGCATTTCCGGTACGGGGGCGGCCCCCGGAATTCGGCGACGGGGCGGGCATGTGCCGCACGCTCGCACAAGGGCTCACCCTCGGATGCGACCCGTCGCGGGCCGGCCCCGATCCCCGTCAGCTCTAACCCCCATCCACCCACCCGCCCGGCTCCGACCGCCGAAGCGCACCGCCTCCGTAGCGACCACCCGGCCACGGAGGCGGTGCACCCAGCCTGAGCGCGGGGTGTCGAAGGCGGGCGGGGGCGCGCTACCCGCATCCTGACGCCCGACGATGCGTCGAACCCTGATGCGGAAGAGGCCCACGAGGCAGGGGAGTCGATCAAGTGGTGCGCCGACGCCAAGCCCGGCGCGCGGAAGCCGAAACCGCCGACCGGGGTGGGCCGCTCTCTTCTAAGGTCGTCCCATGGGTGATCGCTTGAGTGATCGCGTAGAGGGAGCGCCGCTTTCGCCGAATCGCACACTGCGGACGCTGGTGGGTGACGCGGTCTGGGCCGACATGTTGGGGCATTCGTACGCGCGTCGCCATCTGATCGGTACCACGCTGCTCAGACAGGGCGAGCCCGGCTCCCATGTGCTCATGCTCGGCAGCGGGGTGGCGAAGGTGATCCGACGCGAGCGGAACGGAGCCCTCACGCTGCTGGCCTTTCGCGGCCCCGGAGAACTTCTGGGCGAGGTCGCGGTGTTGGACGACGACACGCGTTCGGCGAGCGTCGAGGCGACCTCGGACTGCTCGGTCGGTGTCCTGAGCAAGACGGAGTTCCTGCGGCTGGTCACGCAGCACGACCTGTTCCCCGTGCTGGTGCGTTACGCGTTGGGCAGGCTGAGAGAGTCGGACAGCGCCCGGGGCGGCGGCGACGCCGTCGCGCGCCTCGCCGTGGCCCTGGTGAACCTCGCGGACATCTCGGGTCACGCCGCGATCCCCCCGGGAAGACGGCTGGAGTTCGCCCTGACGCGGGGCGAACTCGCGCAACACCTCAGCGTCTCGCGTAACACGATCTCCGCGTGCCTGACCGAACTGGCGCCCTTTCGCGTGCACGCCGAACGCAAACGCATCTTCATCGACGACCTGCCGGAGCTGCGACGAGCGAGCGCGCGACACCGCGACTGAGGCCCGCGGCCCCGCGAACACACCCACGGTTTCGTTGTGACGGCCGTCACCGCGTATCCGCACTGAGCGAGCACACCGCGTGCCACTGTCCCGCGAAGCTCGTACCTACCCAGCCCGTCCGGGAAAGCCGAGGAGCCCTCATGCCCGAGCAGTTCCACCAGCCCCTGCCCGAAGCCACCGCTCGACCACATGTCGAGTCCCGCCCCCTGCCGCCCTATCGCGGGATCGTGGCGGTGGACGCCAAGGGCTTCACGGGGTACCCCGCCATCGAACACGGGACGATCAGTCGTGCCATTCCGCAGCTACTCCAGCGAGCGTTCGAGCGGGCCGACATCGCACACGTCTGGCAGGACCAGCGGTTCCCCGCGTCCACCGGCGACGGCTACGTCTTCGGGTTCGACCCGAGGTGGATGCCCTACCTGATCCACCCCTGGCTGCACACCCTCCAGGACGTGCTCGCCGAATTCACCGTGCACTCCACGGGCGCGGTGCGCATCCGACTCCGGGTCAGCCTCCACATCGGCCCGCTGCCCGACACCGGCGAGGAGTTCGACGGCAACGGCACGCCGCGTAACGACACCCATCGACTGCTGGACTCGCGCCCGGTCAAGGCCATGCTGGCGGCCTCCAACGAGAACATCACCCAGGTCGCCGCCATCCTCTCCGACCGCTGCTACCAGGACGCGGTGGAAAGCGGCTACACCGGACGCCACACCGACCACTTCATCGAGGTTCCGGCCACCGTCGAGGGCAAACGGTTCGACCAGCGCGCGTGGCTCTACGTGCCGGCACCCTCCGGCAACCTCTACGACCGCCGCATCCTGGGCGACCAGGTGATCCGGGACCAGGGGACGCGCCACGTGGGCGACGGCCCCGACGGGCACGCGACCAGGGACGAACCGACCCACCGGTCGGTGACGCACCATGCCGAGCGCGGGAACCTGAACACCGGGACCGTGCACGGGGGCCAGCACGTGAGCAACGTCGAGGCAGCCGGCGACTCCTTCGGTGGCGACTACGTCGCCGGCGGCAAGGCGGGCACCGTCCACGGCAACCAGGGAGACACGGTCCACGGTGACAAGAACGTGGGCCGCCGGTGACACCCGAGCAGAACCCGCCCGACGCCACGAACGAGAGCGACAAACCCCCACCCTCGGACGAGCCCCCCGCGCCGGCGGCGCCGGCCGCGCCCACGCCCGGGGAGGGGCACGGGGAGAACGACGTCATCGACGACGACTTCGACGACTTCCTCGACCGCCTCGAGGGCCCCCCGGGCTCCGGTCTGCCCAGCGGCCGGCACAACCTCATCTACGCCCCGTACGGAAACATCAACGCCGGTTCCCTCCACGGCGGCCAACGCGTGGAGAACCAGGGCGGGCCGACCAGCCCCGGCGGTCGACGGGTCGAGGCACACGAGGGTCCGATCTCGGCCCTGGAGATCCTCGACGCCCAGAGCGGCTTCGCGGAACCTCCCTGGTTCCCCGCCGCCCTCGCGGAGCTCGCCACCAGCGTCCTGTTCCTGTTCGGAGAGCCGGGCACCGGGCGTCGCACGGCGGCGCTGAACCTGCTCTTCCGCCACACCGGCGGCAGCATGGACCTGCGCGCACTCGACAGCGACGTCAACCTGGCTCAGTGGCGTCCCACGGCCCAGACCCGAACCAGGGGTTACCTCGTCCACGGCCTGCTGCCCCAGCACCCGCTCAGTCCGGCGATCATCGCCAACCTGCGCCGCGCGCTCAGCGACGCCAACGCCAGCATGGTGATCGTGCTGCCCGACGAACCGGGGCTGGTACGTGGCCTCCACCGCGAACTCCACGTGACGCCCGTTCGCTGCCAGCCCCCACCACCCCGCGCGGTCTTCGACGCTCTCCTCCGCGCCGCCGTGCCCGATGCCACGGAACGCGAACGGCTGCTGGCACGCCTGGAGCCGGGACTGCTGGACGAACTGCTGGCCTCCGAGCTGGTCCCGGCCCAGGTGGTCGAATTGGTCGCCGCCATCACCGAGCGGACGGTGGAAGGCCAGGACGCCACGGACCTCCGGGACCGGCTGAGTTTCCTCGCGGAGGGAGAGGCCCCGGACCTGCTCAGCGCGCTCCAGGACGACCCCGACGGGCTGGCCTTCCTGCTGGCGGTGTGCGTCTTCGAGGGTCTGGACCACCGGATCGTCCAGGAGGAGGCGGAACGGCTGCTCGCCCTGGCTGACGGGCGCCTGAACTCCGTCCTCCTCCCGGAGGCGGGCGAGGGTGACACGGGCCGGTGGCCGGCCGCCACCAGCCAGACGCCCCGCCCCAACCCCCGGTTCGTCTTCCGCCGCTCCCTGGACGAGCTGCTCCGCATGGTGCGCGCGCAGTGCGCGCCCCGGCAGACCCACACCGGCTCCGGCTACACGTACGCGGTGGAGCCGGTGCGCTTCACACGCCACCGACAGGCGGACGCCGTACTGCGCCACGTGTGGCGCCAGTACGGCCAGTTGTCCGCACTGCTCACGGACTGGATGGACAAGGTGCCGCACAACGAGGGCGAGTTGGCCCAGCCCGTCGGGCGGGTCATGGGAATGGCCGCCGGCTGGGGTGGCGGTCGACGGGCGCTGCGGCACATCGGCACCCTCGCCGCGTCCGAGCGCGCCACCAGTCGGGCGATCGCCGCGTACGCGTTGGGTGTGGCCGCGGCCGCGGATCCGATCCTGGCCAGCGAGGTCAAGCACCGCCTCACCGAGTGGAGTGTGAAGAGCAGTTGGCGGCTGCGAGCCACGGTCGTCCACGCCTGCGGGACGGACTTCGGGGCCGCCCGCCCGGACCTGGCCATGCGGCTGCTGTGGCACGCGTACCGGGGCCACGACGGCGACGAGTACCACGTCAGCCGTGCCGTACGCCGCGCCGTGCGCGCCCTGTTCGCGGCGGGCAGCGAGCCGACGGTCTTCCGTCACCTCCTGCGGTGGGTGGGCACGGAGGGAGGCGACGCGGAACTGGCGCTCTGGGCCTTCCCGCACCTCCTGCGCGAGGCCGACTGGTTCCAGGCCCAACTGCTCGACCCGGACGGGTACAGCGAGGAGATCACCGAACTGATCCGCCGCACGCTGAACGACGACGACCTCTTCGACGAGACCCGCCTGGCGCTGATGAGCTGGTGTCGCACGGCGGCGTGGGACGAGCGCCGACGTACCGCCGTGGAGGCCCTGCTCACCGCCCTCGCGCGGGAGATGCGACATGGCGTCCTGCGCCTGTTCGTCGAGATGGACCGGGACGAGACCAACCCCGAACTCGCCGGGCGACACATCGCCCGCCAGGCGCTGGCCTCCTGGCGGCGGGGCACGCCACGCCGACCGGAGCCCGCGCACTCGCACGGAGGACACGGTGAACACTGAACTCAACCCTCCCCTCTACACCCGCGCCCGCTACGCCCCCTGGCGTGAGATCCTGCGCCAGCGTTGGTCGGGTCGCCAGGACCGGGCCCTGGTACTCCGTGACCGGGGCGGGCTCTACCACCTGTCGGGGTCTCGCCAGCAGCCCGCCCCTGCCCCCGGCGCGCTCGCCCTCGACTCCGGCGAGCCGGCGAGGGAGGGCACAGTCGCCCGCCCCCGGCTGTTCGGACACGACAGCGCGTACCTGGTCCCACTGGACGAGTTCCCGGGAACCCGGACCGTCGCGATGCCCACACATCACGGGACCGAGTCGGTGGACGTACAGGTCCTGTGGTGGGTACACGACCCGACCCAGACCGTGCGGTCGCGCACGACCCACGGCTGGCCGGCGGTACGCAGGGACCTCGACCGCCGCCTGCGTCACCTGAAGGCCGAGTACGCCGCCGCCGGTCACGGTTTCGGCGTTCCCGAGATGCGACAGCAACTGGCCGTGGCCCGCGCGCTGCCGGAGTGCGGGCTGAGCTACCGCGCCACCGACGTCTCGGCGCGGGAGGGTGACACCGAACTACGCCTGGCCGACTCCGACGGCGCGGAGCCCGCCTACCTCTGGTCGGGCACCAGCCGTGAGGAGTACGACTTCTGCAAGCGCGCTGTACGCGACGGCCCGGTGTCCCTGGCGGCGCTCTGGTTGGTCAGGCACCCTGATCAGGTCAGCCAGGTACTCGACTGGACGGTGGCCCACTCCGGGCTGCTCCGGGGCGAGACCACGTGGCAGGACGAGGTGGCCGGCCTGCTCGGGACACTGACAGCGCAGGAGCGACAGGAACTCTCCGCCCTCCTGCGCGATCGCCTCGGCGCACTGGGCCGGACCGTACCCGGCCAACAAGGCGCGGGCGCCGGCGCGGAAGCACCCCGCCCGTATGCCAACGGCTGGCCTGGAGGCGTGCCACAGGGGCGGTCGGTGTAACAGGCCGCCAGCTCGCGCGGCCGACCACGGCGGGCGCCTGACCAGCGCTGACCTTCGAAGGGCGCGGGACGGCACGCACCTCGGGGGCCGTGCGGCGTGACCTGTCCGGAACTGCCAGCTCCAACGGGTACGGCGCCTGGGCCACACCCTCGGCGGGCGCGGCCCGAGGCGCACCGCCGGGGAACTGACCGGGACGGCAACCACCCCACGACGACGAGGGCCCCGACCAGGACACCGGTCGGGGCCTCGCCCGTGCACGCCGTCACCCGCTGTTCCGCTACCAGCCCCGCTCGCCGTCCAGAAGTTCGCGCAGCACGTCCGCGTGGCCCGCGTGGCGGCTCGCGTCCATGGTCACGTGCATCATCGCCCAGCGCAGGGTGTAGTCGCCGGTCTTCTGGGCGCCCGTGCTGTCGAGGTCGAGCGAGGCGATGACCTCGTCGCTGGCGTCACAGGCCGCGCGGTAGCGGGCGAGCAGGCCGTCGAGGTCGTCGTCATCGGCGACCCGCCAGTCGCCGTCCGGATCATCCGCCCCGAACGGCATTGCGTGCTCCCGACCGCCGAGCACGATCCCGAACCAGTGCTGCTCCACCGTGACGAGATGGGTGAGAATCCCGCCCACCGTGGTCGCGGACGGCACCAAACTGGCCCGCAGTTGCGCTTCGGACAGACCGGTCGCCTTGGCCGCGACGGTCGCCCTGGCGAAACGCAACCAGGCCCACAACATGTCCTTCTCGCCGAGCTGGTGGCGAGGAATCCGGCGTTCCGCGGTGTGCGGAGCCACCGGGACGTGGTGCGCCATTGCTAGGTCATCCTTTCGCTGAGCCAGACCAAGGCCATCGGACGGCGGATCACGAGGCGATCGCGCGCGGCACCACGGCGCGCCAACCCAGGCCGCACCCGCCCCACGCGCCCACCACCCCCGCACCCACCCGCGACAACACGCCCGAGCCGGAACCGAGGTGACACACCCCCGCTCCCCGCGCCGTACCCGATCGCCACAACCGAGCGTAGCCCCTCGTCACACCCCACCCAGCCCCCACCAACCCACCCCCGAAAGAGGGCCAGAGACCACCCGTGGAGCCCACGATTCAGTCCCACCAGCCCCGTTCGGCCACTCCACACGACCGCCCCACCCCCACCCCCCGCCCCGCCACCCCCCACGGAGGAGGGCAGGGCCCTCGGGCCCCGTGTTGACCGTCGCCGCCGCAACGACTCCGTACGACAAACGCGTTCACCGTCACCACACCCACCCCAACCAGCACGCCACCCCCCTCCCACCAGCGCGCCCACGAACCATCGCGGCCAACGCGAAAGGAACCGCCCACAGCACCCGGCGGGACCACGAGCGCGACTCCCGCCCCCAACCCCACACCCCCACGAACGACACCCGACCCAACCGGGCGGGCGCACTGTGCACTCACGTGGCCCACCCACCGATCAGCGCTCGCGGACAACCCCGCCGCAGTCGCGTTCCCCCCCCGGCCGACACCTCGGCGCATGCCGCGCCGAACAGAGGCCATCCCTCGGCGCGTGGCGGCACGGTTCGCGTAGGGGCACCTCCACCACGGCGGCCCCGGTGGTGGACGCGCCGCCGGAGCGCCCCGATCCGTCGCGGCCTGGCACACCGGCCCCCGGGCCCGGCCACGCGCCCTCCGCCTCGGGGAGAAGTTCCCCCAGCTCGGCGACCTTCAGATCCGCGGTCCGAGCCGCTAGGCGTCACGGATCTCTTCACCGGCTTTCGGCCGTGGGAAGCGCACCGCCAGCCGTCGCACGCCGTCACCGGCGACGTGACACCGGCGTACCCCATCCCCAGCGGCGACCTCCGCGAAGCCGACGACCTCCCCCGAGCCCGACGCCGCGCCGTCCCCACCCCGTGCGGCCACCCGGTCACCGACCTCCGCCCACCCGTGACGCGCCCCGCGGCCGGCGCACACGAGGCCGAGGAGCTCCGCGAGAGTCGTGCGGCGACAACGGCCGGGGGAAACGACGAAGGGCCCCGTTGGCGACCAGCGGGGCCCTTCGTTTCGCCAGTCCAGGCGAGTGCGGCGGATACGAGATTCGAACTCGTGGGGGGCTGCCCCCAACATGCCGTCGAAATGCGCATTCTTTTGTAGTGCTATGGGGCAGGGGCATTTCGTTCGAGGGCAGGGCAGGGCAGGGCGGGACGTCGGGCGTGTGCTGGGTAGGAGTGATTCGGACCCAAAATGAGATCGGATCGCCGGGTTGCGTCTTCTTAGCAGCGATCGAGTATGAGACCAGCCTCCAGGCCATCGTGGCGTCCGATGCGAAGGTGGCACCTGCCCCTTCTGCTCTAGAATGATGACGGCGAGCACTGTGCCGATCATGTACTCGTCCGTGCAGTTTGGCGTCAGAAGGAGCCGAAGCGTCTAGCAGGGCCTCGTCTAGCGGTTTTTGGTATTCAGCCAGTTCCCGCTGGTCGTCTGTACGTCGACTACGTCGGGGAACCGGTCTGCGAGGTACTCCTGTTCCATTTCCTCACCGGTCTGACGGTTGCGTACGACTTTGACGCCGCCCCGCTTCATCTTTTTCAGGGTGCCGATGGTCTCGCCGGTGACGAGTGCGTTGAATGCTTTGATCGCTTGTGCTGACTGTTGGACACTGTCCCTGCTGACGACGCCTTTATTCACGTTGAGCATGGTGTTTGTGTAGACGGCTCGAGGATCCTTGCCGACATAGTCGCGACTCGCGTCACCGATGTTTCTGAAGAACAGATCGGCGACGTGCTCGGGCCACTTCTCCAGGATGATCTGGCGGCTGATGAGCAAGCCTGTGCCGCTAGCGTGGCACTGGCGCCCTTTCGTGAGCATGTAGTTGATCAAGGGTTCCGGAACTGGCCAGGATGCCATAAGGGCGGGAATCTCGTCAGCCGTGAGCTTCCCTGAGGGCCAACGGGTCCAGTGCAGGCCGCCGGCTCGATTGCGCAGGATCTTCAGTGCCGCACCATAATAGTTGGCGTTGTTCTGTGACATGCCAGCCGCCTGGGCTACGTAGTCACCGGCAGTGCGCACGCGGCCCCCGTCGATGGCGGAGAAAGCGTCCGGGGCCAGGTCGTATGTGACTTGTGCGGTCACGGAGATTTCTGTGTCGATGATGGCCTGTGCTCGATGCTGTCCGTCGATGAGACAGCCGTGCAGGTCCAGGGCGAACCCTTGATGAGTGGTGCGGAATTGTCCACTCCGTAGGATCTCACGGAACTTCTCGACGTTGAAACCACGCAACGGAACGCGATTGCAGACTCTGTTCTTCATCCAGCCGGTGCAGATATCCGGTGTGACCATCAGCGTCTCGGTACGCATGAATGGAACTCCCTTCGGTTTCATGGAGCGCGTGGCTGCTCCAACCTCTGTGGATTGCCTGTCACGCAGCGTCGCAGACGTGGACGGGCCCGGAGGTGAGGTGACCAGAATGCGGTGCAGCTTGCCTGGAAGAGATCATTCTCGTTCTTTTGCTGCTGTCTCGATTGCTCGCTGCGAAGTGTGAGGTGGGTGCGGTGGAGGCGTAGCTCTCTGATAGTGCCCGTGTCTAGTGCAGGAGGAGCGGAGGGGTCTGGTGCGCCTTAAGGTTGCGCTTTGTCGCATATTGTATCGTTTGGTGTAGTGAGCTGGGTGAGTTGGGCATCATCCCGCCCACTGTGCACGTGTCATGCCCAGCGGACATGGATGCGTTGCCTCCTTAGCGTTCTAGCCGTCAGTAGGGGTGCAGGCGAAGGGGCAGTGTGCGATAGGGGTGAACGAGCGAGATCCAGTGAGCTTCTTCAGCGTTGCCGCTGCAGGGTGAGGGTGGCCTTGGCGATTGACGTCATGCGGTTGGGGCTGCATCGGGATCTGCGGAAGATCCGCCAGGACTTCAGGCGAGCGACGCCGCGTTCGACGGGTGCCCGTGCCGCGGCCAGGGCACGGTTGCGGGTCTTCTCGGTGAGCGTGAGTTCCTGCCTGGGCTTGCGTTTGATGCCCGTGGTCAGCCAGGCACCGCCGCCCTGGTAGGCGAGATCGGCCACGATGGGAACGCCATGGCGCTCGCAGATTCGGATGATCCGGTGGGTGCGGGCGGCGGTCAGGTCGTGCGTGCGGCCCGGCAGGGCGGGCGAGGGCCAGAGCAGCCGGCCTCCGGGGTCGGTGACGATCTGTACGTTCGCGCCGTGGCGCCGGTCTTTGTGGGAGTAGTCGGCCCGGCCGTCGCCGACCCGGTCGCACTCGGTGAGTGTCCCGTCGAGGAGGACGATGTCGGGATCATGTTCGCGCAGCGTCTTCAGTAGGCCCGGTGCACGTGCGGCGAGCAGGTCGATGACCGTGCTGGTGTAGGAGTGGGCGGTGGACTCGCTGATCCCGAAGCCTGCGGCGATCTTCGCCAGAGTGGTGTGTTCGCGCAGGTACACCAGTGCCACCATCGCGCGCTGGGACGGACGGAGCTTGCACCGCCGGTCGCCCTCACGGGTGACGATCAACATGGTGACCCACTCGACAAGTGCATGCGGCAGGTCGAGTGCGGCAGGATGGATGACCAACGAGGCCCCCGAGCAACGTGATTGAGACGTCAGACATCTCGATCAACCGCCTGGGGGCCTCGCTCGTTGCGGTTCGCAGACCGTCACCCGATTGGTGGCCAACTCGAAGAAGCTCAGTGATCCCTCGGGCTGAAATCGCGATCCGAGCAGGGGTCGCCCGTGCGACGGCCACCATCTGGGAGAAGCGGCGTGGCGACTTCCCCACCCCGGTGCGATCCGGTGGGGCGGAGTGCTTCTGCTTCTCCGAGGTGCTGGATTGGTTAGGAGTGCGCACCGTCCCGCGGAACCGGCTGCTATCCGGCAAAATGGTGGACGTACCGGGATCGGATCCAGAGTCGACGATGCTTTCAGCAAGACCCGACGCCGCGAGATGTCGAAGTCTGGGCTGCGGGGGGGATATCAAAGAGCCGCTCCTCAGAGAACTCATGGGCTCGCATGCGGACCGTGTGCGCGGGTCAGCGTCGATGCTGGATTTTCTCAGCCTGCTGCTCTCACTCATGTTTCTTCTAGAGATCGTCCAGGCCGGGTGGCGAGAGGTGGAAGGCGCTGCGAAGAAGGAAGCGGGCCTGGAATGCATGGCAGGGCTGCCACGCATGTATCGGCGCTGTCGCTGAAAGGGAGCTACGCCGGTACGGGGTGTCTCTGGAGATGAGGGAGAGTCTGGTGCGACTCGAGCCCCGTCCCTACAGCGTCCTCGCGGGACTTGTGAGGGGCGCCGCAAAACTACCCAATGGGGCATTCCCTCTCATCCTCGGCTAGTACGAGGGGCACTTTTCGACGGTCACCACTTTCCCCGGCTCGCAAATACAGCATGGTGCACACTGGTCGCGGAGCGTGACGCGCGGGTGCTGCAACAGTGCTGCATCGATGCCGAACGGGGTTGGCCACACTGGTTGCTTCGGCGTTCCACCAGCGGCGGACAGGGGGTACGACGGTGGTCACGGTGCAGCGATGGTCCGGCCGGGAAGCTCGACTGTTACGCGACGCCCTGCGCATGAGCCTGCGGGAATTCGCCGCCTACCTGGGCGTCAGCGACCGCACCGTGTCGAACTGGGAGGGCGGTGGGGCGAGTTACCAGCCTCGCACCGAATCCCAGGCCGTACTCGACACCGCGCTCGACCGAGCGTCGAACGACGCGCAGGCGCGGTTCGCGGCGGCGCTGGGAACGAACGACACCGCGCCGGCCGGCACAGGCCGGATCGAAGTCGACTCCCACAAGTTCCTGCCGGTCTTCATCGGCATCGAGCGCGCCAGCCGGCTCCGCGCGCACATGACTCCGAGCGCGGACGACCAGTGGCTGGAGTCCTCCTCAGCCCGCGTCGACCACCCCGAAGCGCAGGACTGCGTCCTGCACGTCTTCGCGTGCGGGGTCGCCGTCTTCCACCTCGTCCAGCCGCACGAGCCCGCCGCGCTCACCGACCTCGCCGTCTGGCGCTACCGCTCGTACGCCCCCGACCTGCCCTGGGCACGGAACGAACTCCGTGACCTCCTGGGCGAGGACCACGACAGCGTCCCCAACCCCGAGTACGTCCTGTCTCTGTACTGGCTCACCTCCGGTCCCTGGACGTGCGACGCTTACGACACGGCGCTGCGCCTGCTGTCCACCCCCTCGGTCTTGGTCGACCGTGGTGCCCCGTGCGGTCCCGCTCCCCTGGATGGCACGGCCGAGGAGGCGCTGCTCGCCACCGGCTTCGACCACCCTGACATCGTGTCCTTCGGTGTACGAGGAGTCTCCACCGCCTACGCCGGCTGGTCCGGCGTCGCCTACGCCTCCCATTCCCGCGAGCGCAGCCTCACCATCGACGAACTGGTCAGCTGCGAACTGGCCGTCCAGGCCCTGTGGTGCTTCACCCGCCAGATCCAGCAGATGATCGAGGACGGTCGGGACCCTTCCATGCCCGAGCAGTACGGCTGGCGCTTCCTGCGAGCCGCCTCCTCCCGCCTCACCACCGCCCGAGCCCAGGAGACCGCTCAGCACGTCCTGATGCGGGAGGCCATCATGAAGACCAGCGGGCTGGCCGAGCGGCTGCGCGCCGCACAGGACGCTCTACGCGAGAGCGTCGACTGAACACACGGGGCAGGAGAGACAGCGGATGGACATCGGCAACGCCGCGCTGGTCGTGATCGACATGCAGAACGGCTTCGTGAACCACCACAGCCGCCACGCCGTGCTCGCGGTCTCCGACCTGATTGCCCAGTGGTCCACCGCCGGCCGACCCGTGATCTTCACCCGGTACTTCAATTACCCGGACAGCCCCTACGAGCGCTTCTTCCAGTGGCGCCGGCTCCAGGAAGCGCCCGAGACCGACATCGTCCCCGAACTCACCGAGGCTGCCGCCCACGCACACGCGATCGTCGACAAGACCGGGTACACGCTCCTCACCCCGGAGGCCACCGAACTGATCCGCCGGGCCGGCTGGACCGACCTCGTCTTCTGCGGGATCGCCACCGAGAGCTGCGTCCTGAAGTCCGCGGCCGACGCCTTCGAGCACGGCTACGCACCCTGGATCGTCACCGATGCCTGCGCCAGCGACGCCGGCCCCGACGTCCACGACGCCGGCCTCCTCGTCGCCCGCCGCTTGATCGGAAACGGCCAACTCGTCACCAGCGACCACGTGATCGGCCAACTCACCGCGTACGCCGGGGCCCCGGTGTTGGAATAGCCCCATGGCCGACACGCTGTACGACACCGATCTGATCATCATCGGCGGCGGCCCGGCCGGCTGCGCCGCCGCCCGCATGGCCGCCAGCGTCGGCATGCACTCGATCCTGATCGAGCCGGACCGGCTGTGCCGGAACCTCTACCGGATCCCGGCCCTGAACAACGTCCTCGGCGGTTACACCAGCGGCCCCGAGCTCGCCGAATCCATCGTCGCGGAGCTGAAGAGCACGGAGCTGTGCCGCCTCGAACTCGGCCGACGCGTCACCGCACTCCACGCTGACGACGACCGGGTGAGCGCCACGGTGGACACCGACACCCGCCTCACCGCCCCGTACGCCATCGTCGCGACCGGCGTCGGCCCCCTCCAGCCCGGGGACGTGGCCTGGATCACCGCCCCCGACGGCCTGGCCCTGCCCCCGCTCTGGGAGGCCGAGGCGGACGAGGCCGAAGGCCATACCCTTCTCGTCCTCGGCGGCGACCGCCCGATCGGCACCTTCCTGCGTGCCCACCCGACCACCGACACCCGCCTGCTTGTGGCGTACCCGGCGGCCGACGCGTACAAGGTCGAGGAGATCCGCGAGGACCCCCGAGTCACCCTCCTCCCCGTCGAGCACCTGACGCTGACCCGCGGAGAAGGCGCCCAGGTATCAGCGGAAGCAGTGGACCAGGGCGGCGCCCGGCGGACGGTCACGGCGGACACCGTCTACCTCAGCATCGGCAACGCGCCCACCGCCCCGCCCGGAGAGCTGGCCCGTGGCGCGGACGGATACTGCCCGCCCACCGACCAGCACCCCCGCATCATCGTGGCCGGCGACCTCCGCTCCGCCCGCTTCCAACGGATCATGACCGCCCTGGGCTCCGGCAGCGAGGCCGCGCTGCACGCTTACTACGCGGCCCGGGGACCATCTGCCAGGGGATGACCACGTCAGCGCGGTACGGCGGCAATGGAGAGCGCTCAGATCGGCATCACTGCACGTCATCCACCCACGATGGTGAAGCAGCGACAAGCGGTACCGCTCGGGTTTTGCGGCTCAGCGCTGCCGCGGGGAACCATTCGCGAGCCTGGTAGCGACGTGGGCGGGGCGCCCTGACGCGGAGACGGCGCGGGCGTGACTGGCTCGCCGGCCCTGGGGATTCTGGGGACCAGTGGGGAGGTCGGCCAACCGCCGAAGGCGCCACACGAGTACGTCGCTGACGCGTTCGGCGGCCCGGTGGGCGGCCTCGGCCTGTTTGGGCGTGCTGCTTCGTGGCGTGCCAGTGCGCGGCGGTGGTGATCAGGAAGAACAGCATGGCCGTGGCCGTGCCGTCCTTGCCTCGACTGAGGGCCGGGCCGCCGCGGCGCCGCCCCGCGCCTGACGAGGAGGCGCTTGAGGGCTGCTGGCGTGGTTGCTGCGGCGAGGCTACGTAGGAGGCCCAGGCTCATCGTCCAGTGACGTGATCTCGAAGGAGGCGGACCGACGTTGGTCCGTGGAAGTCCACGGCCGTCTGTCCCGAGTAACTGCAACCACGCACGTCGAAGGGCCCCACCGCGAACGGTGGGGCCCTTCGACAACGTGCCCGGTGAGAGCACTGGCGGAGGATACGAGATTCGAACTCGTGAGGGGTTGCCCCCAACACGCTTTCCAAGCGTGCGCCCTAGGCCACTAGGCGAATCCTCCGCCGCAAACAATACAAGACCGCGAGGAGTGCTCGCGAACCCGATCCGGGGGTGGGGGAGAGGTGGGGTGGGGCGGTGCCGGGTGGGGGTGGGGATCGGCTAAGGTGGGGGGCAGCCCCTCACGTGGCGCTATCTCACCTAACTCCCCCAGGGCCGGAAGGCAGCAAGGGTAAGTGGGCTCTGGCGGGTGCGTGAGGGGCGTTTGCGTGGGTGGGGCGGTCGCGCCGGGGGTGGCGGTGTGATCAGTGCCTCACGCGTGGCGCGCGCTGTGGTGGGCGTGGGGAGTGCCTGGCCAGCGGGTGGGGCGGCGTTGGCGCGGGCCGGTTGTCAGTGGGGGCCGATATCGTCGTACGCGTGTCGTCCCTCGCGCTCTACCGTCGCTACCGCCCCGAGACCTTCGCCGAGGTCATCGGGCAGGAGCATGTCACCAGCCCGTTGCAGCAGGCGCTGCGGAACAACCGGGTCAACCACGCGTATCTGTTCAGCGGGCCGCGTGGCTGTGGCAAGACGACGAGCGCGCGCATCCTCGCGCGCTGTCTGAACTGCGAGCAGGGCCCGACGCCGACGCCCTGCGGCACGTGTCAGTCCTGTCAGGACCTGGCGCGCAACGGGCCCGGTTCGATCGACGTCATCGAGATCGACGCCGCCTCGCACGGTGGCGTGGACGACGCGCGTGACCTGCGGGAGAAGGCGTTCTTCGGACCCGCCTCCAGCCGGTACAAGATCTACATCATCGACGAGGCGCACATGGTCACCTCGGCGGGCTTCAACGCCCTGCTGAAGGTGGTCGAAGAGCCGCCGGAGCACCTCAAGTTCATCTTCGCCACCACCGAGCCCGAGAAGGTCATCGGGACGATCCGGTCGCGTACGCACCACTACCCGTTCCGGCTGGTGCCGCCCGGGACGTTGCGTGAGTACCTGGGCGAGGTGTGCGGGCGCGAGGACATCCCCGTCGAGGACGGGGTGCTGCCGCTGGTCGTACGGGCCGGGGCGGGGTCGGTTCGCGACTCGATGTCCGTCATGGACCAGCTCCTGGCCGGTGCGGCCGAGGACGGCGTGACGTACGCCATGGCGACGGCCCTGCTGGGGTACACGGACGGGTCGCTGCTGGACGCGGTCGTGGACGCGTTCGCGGCGGATGACGGGGCCGCGGCGTTCGAGGTGGTGGACCGGGTCATCGAGGGCGGGAACGACCCTCGGCGTTTCGTGGCCGACCTGTTGGAGCGGCTGCGGGACCTGGTGATCCTCGCGGCGGTGCCCGACGCGGCGGCCAAGGGCCTTATCGACGCTCCCACGGACGTGGTCGAGCGGATGGCGGCGCAGGCGTCGGTGTTCGGCGCCGCCGAGCTGAGCCGCGCCGCCGACCTGGTCAACGAGGGGCTGACGGAGATGCGTGGGGCGACCTCGCCCCGGTTGCAGCTGGAGCTCATCTGCGCGCGGGTGCTGCTGCCCGCCGCGTTCGACGACGAGCGTTCGGTGCGGGCCCGGCTGGACAAGCTGGAGCGCGCCGCGATGGCGGGCGGCATCGTCGGCGTCCCCACGGGCGCGCCGCCCATGGGGTACGTCCCGGGGCCCGAGGGGCATGGTGTGCCCGCCCCGGGGCCGGTGGCACCGGCCCCCGCCGCTCCCGCCCCGCCAGCCGCGCCCGCGCCCGGTGGGCTGCCCGCCCCGGGCGGGGACGGGACGGCGGGCGCGCCCGGTAGCTGGCCCGCGGCGGCCGGCCCCACCCCGTCGCCCGCGCCCGACCAGACCGTTCAGCCCACCCCGGGCGCGGCCGACGGGCAGCCGGGCGGGCAGCCGGCCGGCGCCCAGCGTCCAGGCGCCTGGCCCACGCCC
>NZ_JBHVJC010000071.1:0-1966 GCF_042799315.1 Streptomyces sp. NPDC057702
GCACGGCCCCGGCCGGCGCCGCCACTCTGGCCGGCAGCACCGCGCTGGCCCGCGCCGCCGCCGCGCTGACCGGTGCCGCTGCCGGTGCCGGCGCTGGTGCTCCGCTGACCCGCCTCGCCGTGCGGGGCGCCGCCGCGTCGGGCGCGGGCGGCGCGGCTACGCCGGCCGCGCGAGGAGCTGCCACTGCCGCCGCCACGCTGTGCGGGCGCCGCGCTCGGCGGCGGGGTCAGCGTGACGGGCACACCGGAGGGCTCCTGGGCGCCGGTCACCCGGGACACCTCGGCGTCGCCGGGGCGCGCCTGCACGTTCTGCGGCGTGATGCCGGCCGCGCTGAGCAGCCGGCTCATCTCGCGTCGCTGCTCCGGCAGGACCAGGGTCACCACGCTCCCGGACTCGCCCGCGCGGGCGGTGCGGCCACCACGGTGCAGGTAGTCCTTGTGGTCGGTGGGCGGGTCGATGTTCACGACCAGGTCCAGGCCGTCCACGTGGATGCCGCGGGCCGCCACGTTGGTGGCGATCAGCGCGGTGACGCCGCCGTTCTTGAACTGGTCCAGGGTGCGGTTGCGCTGCGGCTGGGACTTGCCGCCGTGCAGCGCAGCCGCCCGTACGCCACTGGCCAGCAGGCGTTTGGCCATCCGGTCCACGGCGTGCTTGGTGTCCATGAACATGATCACGCGCCCGTCGCGGGCGGCGATGTGGGTGGCCACGGTGTGCTTGTCCGTCTCGGAGACGTGCAGCACGTGGTGCTCCATCGTCGTCACGGCCCCGGCCGAGGGGTCGACCGAGTGCACCACCGGGTCGCTCAGGTAGCGGCGGACCAGCTTGTCGACGTTGCGGTCGAGCGTGGCCGAGAAGAGCATCCGCTGCCCGTCGGGCGCCACCTGCTCAAGGAGCGCGGTCACCTGCGGCATGAAGCCCATGTCGGCCATCTGGTCGGCCTCGTCGAGCACGGTGATCCGCACCTGGTCCAGCCGGCAGTCGTCGCGCTGGATGAGGTCGGCGAGCCGACCCGGCGTGGCCACCACGACCTCGGCGCCGGCGCGCAGCGCGTTCGCCTGCCGGGAGATGGACATGCCACCGACGACGGTGGCCAGGCGCAGCCGCAGCCCCTTGGCGTAGGGGGTCAGCGCGTCGGTGACCTGCTGGGCCAGCTCCCGGGTGGGAACCAGGACCAGGGCCAACGGCTGGCGGGGCTGGGCCCGCTGTCCGGCCGTGCGGGCCAGGAGGGCGAGGCCGAAGGCGAGGGTCTTGCCGGAGCCGGTGCGGCCACGGCCCAGGACGTCGCGGCCGGCCAGCGAGTTCGGCAGGGTGGCGGCCTGGATCGGGAACGGCGCGCTCACCCCGGACTCGGCGAGCACGGTCAGCAGCGCGGCCGGCATGTCCAGCTCGGCGAAGGACTCGACGGCGGGCAGCGCGGGCGTCGTGGTGACCGGCAGTGCGAACTCGGCGTGCCCGGCGACGGGCGCGGCCTTGCGCCGGCCCTGCCCCTGCGGGCGGGGGCGGGAGCGACCGCCGGTACGGGGCTGGCCCTGACCGGATCGCGGGGAACGCTCGGTGGAACGGGTGGAGCGGTTCATGCGGAACCTTTCCTCGAAACGGCACGTATCGAGGAAGTCCCGGCGGCGGCCTGGCCGCGCAGGAATCGCAAGAACGAACCGAAGGGGTGACGACAGGGCACGGCGGGAAATGCCGCCCTGAACTGTCCGGGGCCGGTGTTCGCACTCTTGTCGAACTCTTGTCGACGAATTCCGCGTGGCGCAGTGGCGTTCACCGCCACGCGTACCGCGAAACACGCCCGGGGAATTCGGGCGGACACCGCTTGCACAACAAGACACCGCCGTCGCTTCATCGGGACGGCGGCATGGGCCGGGGCCGCCCCCCCCGGGGGGGGGCCCCCCCCCCCCGCGCCAAGCCGCCCCAGAAAAGAACGGGCGGATATTCAAACCCATCCGACACATGGGGCCCG
>NZ_JBHVJC010000071.1:1976-17402 GCF_042799315.1 Streptomyces sp. NPDC057702
CCCCGCGGGGTGTTGGGGGGGCCACCCCTCACCCAAAACCACCCCCCCCCCTCCTCGCTGGGGGGGGGGGCGGGGGGGGGGCCCCCCCGGGGGGGGGGGCCCCCCCGCCGCGCGGCGCTCAAGGCCGCGCCAGATCAGACGGGGCTGATGTTCTCCGCCTGCGGACCCTTGGGGCCCTGCGTCACGTCGAACTGGACCTGCTGGCCCTCGACGAGCTCACGGAAGCCCTGCGAGTTGATGTTCGAGTAGTGGGCGAAGACGTCGGGGCCGCCGCCGTCCTGGGCAATGAAGCCGAAGCCCTTTTCGCTGTTGAACCACTTCACGGTACCGGTCGTCATATCCGTCTCCTAACGGGTCGTACGAGAATCCGCACCTTGCGCATTCTATGTAGTCGCGCTGATCACCCGGCCGGAGAAAATACACACCGGAAAACAAAAATGCGCCTGAAGGTCCAGAACCAGCAGGCGCACACAACGTCTATGGGAACCACAACTGCAACTGGACCCAAGGTAGCACGGCACTTCGGCAGGTGGGCGATCTTCGATCGTTACGGCGGTCACACCGCCACCCTCCATATGCTTCGCCCGCGCGCTCTCGCGCCGACGATTCCCTTGCGGGAACCCGCCTGTCAGGGGTCCGACCGGCGCCGCGAACCGTTCGTGGTGGCGGCGTGTGGCCGGTGCCCGTCGGCCCCTCGCTCGGCGGTTCGCCCGTCGCTACGCTGTGATCGTTCACGCGGTCGTCGGCTGGGGGAGACAGATGCGGTCCCTGACGTTCATCGTGGGCACCGGGCGCAGCGGTTCGAGCGCCCTGTCGCGCATCGTCAACGCCCACCCGGACATCCTGAGCCTGAACGAGCTCTACGCCTCCCTGGGCCCCGGCGCGCTGCCGCCCGGACCGGTCTCCGGCGAGCGGTTCCGGCGCCTGCTCACCGAGCCCAACCCCGTCTTCGACACGCTGACGCGCAGCGGCGTACCGCTCCCGGAGTTCCTCTACGGTCGCGGCTCGGGCCGCTACTCGGCCGAGACCACCGGCGTTCCGGCGCTGTCCCTGATGGTGCTGCCCCACCTCACCGAGGACCCCGACGCTCTGCTCGACGAACTGGCGCGGGAGGTGACGACGTGGCCGTCGCGCCCGGTGGCGCAGCACTACGTGGCCCTGTTCGACCTGTTGTGCGCGCGGCTGGGGCGTACGGCGGTCATCGAGCGCTCGGGGTACTCGCTCGCCTGGGTCCCCCGCCTGGACGCGGCGTTTCCCACCGCGCGCTTCGTGCACCTCTTCCGGGACGGTCCGGACTGTGCGCTGTCGATGAGCCGCCATCCGGGGTACCGGGCGATCGCGCTGCTGCGGCGGGTCATGGAGCGCTGTGGGGTCACGGCGCTGGAGGAGCTGACCCCGGACCATCTGCGCCGGCTGCCTCCCGACCTGTCGGCCCTGCTGGGTGACCGGTTCGACGGGCAACGGCTGATCATGGACCGGGAGATGCCGGTCGCCGACTTCGGGGCGCTGTGGTCGCGGATGGTCGCGGAGGGCGTCGAGCTGTTGGCGCGGGTGCCGGAGCGGCGGCGCATGACGCTCAGCTACGAGGAGCTGGTGGACGACCCGGAGCGGGAGCTGGCCCGGCTGGCGGAGTTCGCCGAGGTGAGCGCGCCGGAGCGGTGGCTGTCGGCCGGCCGCGCCGCATGGCACGGCGGCAGTCGGGGCAGTGCGCTGCGCCTGCCGGACGCGGAGTTGGCCGCGCTGCGCGAGAGCTGCGCCCCGGGCGCCCGGGCGTTGCGTCACGGCTGAGGCGGCGCGCCACTGGCCGGCGACCGCGCCCGTGGGCACCCCGGCGCGCACTCGGGAGCGTCCGGACCTGGACGCCCTCCATACCGAGCGTTAGGTTTGAGGCCGGAAGCGTAGTCGAGGGTGCGCTGGTGGCCCGCGTCGGGCCCGTCCGTACCCCGCCCACCGGTCCCCGGGTCGTGGGCCGCGGTCAGCGTCACGTGACGCGCACGGGCCGCCGGGCCCCGTCCGACGGCCGCGGCACAGCGGGCGCGGGACGGCCGGTGACCGGCGGACCACGGGCATCCCGTCGCGCGACGGCCGCCACGACACGCCAGGAGACGGCTCCCATGTCACAGCCCGTGCCCCGCCCTCACCGCCGCCTCAGGATCGCCGTCATGGGTGCCGGCAGCATCGGCTGTCACCTCGGCGGCAGTCTCGCCGGCACCGCGGACGTCACGCTGATCGGCCGCCCCGCCGCCATGGACACGCTGCGTGAACACGGTCTGACGCTGACCGGTGGGGGGCGCCCCACGGCCCGCGTGGCGACCACGGGCGGGCCGGCCGGGGTGCGCCTGGCGACCGGCCCGGAGGCGGCGGCCGACGCGGACTGTGTACTGGTCACCGTCAAGTCGGCGGGCACCACGGACGCGGCGCGCCAGCTCGCCCCGCTCCTGGCGCCCGGCACGCTGGTGGTCAGCTTCCAGAACGGGCTGCGCAACACCGCCGCCCTCGGCTCCGTCCTGGCCGGCCACGCGGTGCTGGCCGGGATGGTCCCGTACAACGTGGTACGCACCGGGCCCGGCGCCTTTCACCAGGGCTCGGGCGGCGCGCTCATGGTGGAGGCCGCTCCGCGCGCCGAGCCGCTGGTGGCGGCGCTGGCCGGGGCGGGGCTGCGGGTGGAGGCCCGGCACGACATGCGCGAGGTGCAGTGCGCCAAGCTGCTGATGAACCTCAACAACGCGATCAACGCGCTCTCCGGACTCCCGCTGCGCGACCAGCTCGGTCAGCGCGCCTACCGGGAGTGCCTGGCGCTGAGCCAGGCGGAGGCGCTGGCGGCGTACGCGGCAGAGGGGATACAGCCGGCGCGGCTGGGCCCGATCCCGGCCCGGCTCACCCCTCGGCTGCTGCGGCTGCCGGACGGGATCTTCCGGCGCGTGGCCGCGGCCACGCTGGCCATCGACGCCCAGGCCAGGTCGTCCACCTGGGAGGACCTCCAGCGGGGCCGGCCGACGGAGATCGACTCGCTGCAGGGCGAGGTGGTGGCGCTCGCCGCCCGGCACGCGTTGCCGGCGCCGGTGAACACCGAGTTGATCTCCCTGGTACGGCGGATGGAGGCGGCCGGTCCCGGCGCGGGCCGGCGCTGGTCGGGCGGCGAGCTGCTGGCGAAGGTGACCACGACACGCTGAGGAGCGGGCTCCGGTTCGGGGGTGGAAATTCGCGTGCGAGGGGCCCCGCGTGCGGGAGAGCCTGAGCCATGACGTGGACGACGACCGAAGACAACGCTGCGTTCCGCGAGGCCGCGGGCCCCTTCCTGCGCTCGCGCCCCGCCGAGCACACGGTGCTGATATCGATCACCGAGTCGTTGCGCACCCTCGGGCCCGGTCGGTACGGGGACCAGGCGCCGCGCTACGGCTGGTGGCGCGAGGCGACGGGGGAGGTGGCCGGGGCCTTCGTCTGGACGCCGCCCTATCCGACGCAGCTCTCGCCGATGCCCTCGCGGGCGGCGGCGCAGCTCGCGACGCTCCTCGCGGACGGCCCGCCGCCGGTCGGGGGCGCGGGTGGGCAGGAGGCCGCGAGCGGGGCCTTCGCGGCGCAGTGGGCGCAGCTCACCGGCGGGGACTGGCGGGTCACCGGCCGGCAGCGGCTGTACCGGCTGGGTGAGCTGGCGCCGCCCGTGCCCGCGCCGGCCGGCCGCGCGCGGCTGGCCACGCCAGAGGACCGGGGATGGCTGCTCGACTGGTTCGACGCGTACCACCGCGACGTGGGCGAGGACGCCACCGACAGCGCCCGCGCCCTGGACGACCGACTCAGTCACGGCGGCTGCACGCTGTGGGAGGTGGGCGGGACGCCGGTCTCGATGGCGGGGGTGACCCGCGCCAGCGCGGGGATGGTGCGCGTCGGGGGCGTCTACACGCCGGACGCGCTGCGCGGGAAGGGGTACGCGGGCGCGGTCGTCACCGCCGTCTCGCAGGCGGCGCTGGACGCGGGAGTGCCGCGGGTGTTGCTCTTCACCGACGTCACCAACCCGACGTCCAACGCCCTCTACCAGCGGCTCGGCTACCGGGTCGTCGGCAACTACGTGACGCTGGCCCTGGACCCGGCGCCGGTCACAGCCCGGCCGGACGGCGCCGCCTGACGCCGTGGCCACGAGCCCGGCGGGGGCAGGGTGGCGCCCTGCCCCACGTCCCCACCCGGTGCGTGTCGCCACCCGCCCTACGTCCCCACCCGGTGCCGGCCTCGCCCGGTGCGCGGCCGGACGCCGCCGTGTGCCGCCGCGGGCGCCGGGCGGGGCGGCACGGACGCCGTGGGACCGCCACGTGTGACCTGTGGCGGGGTGGGGGTGGCGGCGAGCCCGGTGCGTCAGGTGATCTTCAGGAGGGCCTTGCCCCGGGCCGTGGAGTCGGCGCCCACGTACACCTCGATGTCACCCCGTTCGACGACGAAGCGGCCCGCGCTGTCGTTGGTCCAAAAGCCCACGTCCTCGGCGCCGAGGGAGAAGCGCACGGTGCGGCTCTGGCCCGCGTCCAGGCTGACGCGGCGAAAGCCGCGCAGGCGGCGTACCGGTTGGGTGAGGCTGGCGACGGGGTCGTGGACGTAGAGCTGCACCACCTCGTCGCCCGCGCGCTCGCCGGTGTTGCGCACGGTGGTCGTCACCTCGACGGTGGTGCCGGCGCGCAGCGCGTCCGCGCCGACGCGGTCCACGCTCAGGCGTGGCGCGCCGATCTCGAAGGTGGTGTAGCTCAGGCCGTGCCCGAAGGGGTACTGCGGCCCGTCGGGCAGGTCGAGGTACTTCGAGGTGTACTTCTCGTCCGCCCGGTAGGGGCGGCCGGTGTTCTCGTGGTTGTAGTGGATGGGGATCTGGCCGACCGCGCGGGGGAAGGACGCCGGGAGCTTGCCGCCGGGGTTGACGGTGCCGAACAGGGCGTCCGCGATGGCGTGTCCGCCCTCGATGCCCGGATGCCAGCCGAGCAGTACGGCCGGGGCCCGGCCCAGCCAGTCGCGCAGCACCAGCGGGCGACCGCCGAGGACGACGACGGCGAACGGCTTGCCGGTCTCCGCGATCGCCGCGATCAACCGGGCCTGGGCGCCGGGCAGTCGCAGGTCGCTGCGCGAGCTGGCCTCGCCGCTGATGGCGGACGGCTCGCCGACCACGACGACGGTCACCGTCGCCGCGCGCGCGGCGGCCGTCGCCGCCGCGATGCCGCTGGTGTCCGGGCCGTCGAAGGGCACGCCCCGGGCGTGGGTCACCCTGGCCTCGGGCACGGTCTTCCTGATCCCGTCGAGCACGGTGGTGGCGCGGAACTTCTTGCCCCCGGGTCCGGCCCAGGTGCCGTGCAGGTCGGTGGAGTCGGCGAAGGGTCCCACGACCGCGATCGAGGGGGCCGCGCGGTCCAGGGGCAGGAGCCCGCGTTCGTTCTTGAGCAGCACCAGGCAGCGGCCGGCGACCTCGCGCGCCGCCGCGCGCGCCGCCGGGGTCGGCTCGGTGACGGCCGCGCCCTCGTCGACGTACGGGTTCGCGAAGAGGCCGAGTTGGAACTTGACGCGCAGGACGCGGGCGACCGCGTCGTCCAGTCGCTCCCGGCTGATCGCGCCGTCCGCGAGCAGCTTGGCGCCGTGGTCGCGGACGGTGGTGCCGACCATCTCCATGTCCACGCCGGCGGTCAGGGCCAGGCGGGCGGCCTCCGCCGGGCCGGCGGCGAAGCCGTGCGTGATCATCTCCTGGACGCCGGTGTAGTCGCTGACCACGAACCCGGGGAAGTCCCACGCGTCCTTGAGCACCTCGGTCAGGGTGTGCGCGTTGCCGTGCGCGGGCACGCCGTTGATCGTGTTGAAGGAGGCCATGACGGTGGCGACACCGGCGGTGACGGCCGCCTTGAAGGGCGGCAGGTAGAGGTTGCGCAGCCGCGCCTCGGACACGTCCACGGTGTTGTAGTCGCGCCCGCCCTCGGCTCCGCCGTACGCGACGAAGTGCTTGGCGCAGGCGGCGATCCGGTCCGCGTGGCTCAGTTCGGCGCCGTCGGGGCGGCCCTGGTGGCCGGTGACCTTGGCCGCCGCGAACCGTTCGGTCAGGTGCGGGTCCTCGCCCGCGCCCTCGGCGACACGTCCCCAGCGCGGCTCGTGGGTGACGTCCATCATCGGCGCGAACGTCCAGTGCACCCCGTTGGAGCGGGCCTCGGCCGACGCGACGCGGGCGTCCCGCGCGGCCACCGCCGGGTCGAAGCTGGCGGCCTGGGCGAGCGGGATGGGAAACGTCGTCCAGAAGCCGTGGATGACGTCCAGGCCGAACAGCAGCGGGATGCCGAGCCGCGACTCCTGGACGGCCAGCCGCTGCAGGGCGTTGGTGTGCGCCGCTCCGTACAGGTTGAGCACGGAGCCGACCCGGCCGGCGCGCGCGGCCCGCTCGGCCTCCTCGTTCTGGCCTCCGCCGGGGCCGGTGTCCCCGCTCCAGGTGTGCTGTTGGAGCTGGCCGAGCTTCTCCTCGACCGTCATCCGGCCGAGCAGCTTCCCGATCGCGTCCTCGTGGGGGCCGGCGCGGCCCGGTGCGGGTGGCGCCGCGCCCGCCATGCCGCCCCCCGGCTCCGCCCGTGCCGTGGCCCCCGTGGCCGACTGGGCTCCCGTCGCACCGCTCGCGGCGACCGTGCCGCCGATCGCGGCGAGCAGCGTTCGCCTGCGCATACCGTCCATGGCCTTCATCCTCTGAACGAAGTTGACTGTGTGTGCGACGCGTTCTCTTCGTGAGGTGCCGAAGTTCCTGTCTCTTCTTGTGCCCTTCTGTGCCGAACGGGTCAAGGGGTGGGGCGCGCCCCTCCCCTCACGCATCGGTGCCGCCGCGCGCGGGGCGCGCCCGCACGGCGGCGGATCGCCCCCGTCCCGGTCACCTCGGCCGCGCCGCCCAGCAGCCAACCGGGTACGGGCCCGGTAGGGCACGCGGACGCGCGCCCGGCCCGTGCCCCGGTGGCAAGGACCACCCGTTCGCGGGACCCGGCCCGCGCGTGCCGGGGCGTGGTGCTGACGGGCCTTCGCCCGTCCACCGCGCGGGCCCGCCCACCGTCGGCCGGTGGGAACCCGTGGCGTGGCGCGCGCGTTGACCAGATGACCCGAGCGGGGGGTGGGCGATGACCGAACTGGTTCCCGGGGCCAACCAGGTTCTGCCCACGGGCGCGCTGACAGTGCGGGTGCCCGGCCCCTTCGACGTGTCCGCCCTGGTCACCGACGACGGTGGCCGAGTGGGCGGTGACACGGACTTCGTCTTCTTCAACCAGCCGCACGCGCCCGGCATCGGGCTGCGCGGCGACACGCTCACGCTACGGCCCGACGCGCTGCGCCTGGGCGCCAGCCGCGTCACGGTGGTCGTCAGTCCGGCCGAGCCCGGCACGCCGCTCGGCACCCTGCCGGCGCCCGTGATGAGCCTCACGCGGGGCGACGGCGGACTGGTGGCCCACTTCGTCCCGCCGCGGGCGCGGCTCGAGACGGTGCTGCTGCTCGCCGAGATCTACCGGCGCGGCGCGCACTGGAAGGTGCGGGCACTGGGCCAGGGGTACGCGGACGGGCTGGCCGGCGTGGCCCGCGACTTCGGCGTGGACGTGTTGGACCAGGCCCCGCCACCGCCGGCGCCCGCTCCCCCCTCGCCCGCCCCCGCGCACCGCCTGCCCGCCGCCCCGCTCGCCCCGACGGGCGGTCCAGCGCCCGTGCCCAGCGGCGGCGCGGGCCCGACCGGCGCCGCCCTCGCCCTGGTCAACGCGGCGCGCTCCCGCGTCGGCGCCCGCCCGCTGGCCCCCGACAGCCGCCTGAGCGGCGCGGCCACCGCACACGCCGAGGCGATGGCCGCCGCCGGACGGCTGGGCGTCGAGGCCCCGGCCGGCGTCGCGGTCTTCCACCGCGTCGCCCGGAGCGGCTACGCCTGTCTGACCATCGCCGAGCACCTGGTCTCCGGTCCGCGCACGGCCGCCGAACTGGTGGAGTACTGCCAGGCCGACGCCGCTCGCGCCGCGCCGCTGCGCGATCCGGCGCTCGCCCACGCCGGCGTGGGCCGGGCCGTCGGCGCGGTCTCGGGCGAGGTGTACTGGACGGCCCTGTGGGCGGCCCCGTTCTCGGCCGACGGCCTGGCGCGACTGGCGGGCGAGGTGGTCGCGTTGACCAACGCCGAGCGAACGGCCGCCGGGCTGCGCCCGCTCGCCGTCGACGCCCGACTGACGGTGGCGGCCCAGGCGCACAGCGCCGACATGGTCGCCCGCGACTTCTACGCCCACACCACGCCCGAGGGGCGCGAGCCGTGGGACCGGGCGGCGGCGGCCGGGTGCGCGCACCGGGGTATCGGCGAGAACATCGCCTGTGGCCAGCGCGGCGCCGCCGACGTCGTCCGTGGCTGGATGAACAGCCCAGGGCACCGGGCCAACATCCTGGCCCCGGGCTTCGACGAGATCGGCGTCGGTTACGCGACGGGCAGCCGGGCCGGCACGTACTGGACACAGCTCTTCGGTACGACGGGCCGCCGCTGAGCCCCACCCGCCACCGACGGCACGCGCGCCCGGGGCCCGGCGGACCGACACACCGGGGCCGGCCGGTCCTCGTCCGGGGCGCGCGTCGGCGGGAGTGTCGGCGGGGATGTCGGTCAGATGGGGGGCAGCGCCCGGTGGAAGGGCGTACGGCGCGCGAACTCGGCCACCGGCGTGCAGCCAAGGCGCGTCGGCGAGGCGAAGCTCCGCCGACCTGCCTGCCCCCCGGGCCGCCCCTCCCCCGCCGAACCCACCCCGCCCGGCCCACGCCCACGCGCGCGCCGAACCCCGGTCGCCCCCACGCCGGCCCTCACCCACGCGTTCCGCCCACACGCCAGCGCGCCTCGCGCCCGGTCCGCGCCCTACGCGCACAGCGGGGTGGCTCAGACGCGACCGCTCCAGCGGGGTCCGACCTCGGCCCACGCGCGCTCCCACTGGGCGTCGCGCTCCCGCTCCAGGTGACGTTGGATCTGGCGGCGGGCGGTGAGCGTCAGACAGCACCATCCGGTGGCCGCCATGGCGCCGACCACGGCGGCACGGGTGGCGGCCTGCTCGGGGCTGAGCGGCGCGGTGGTGAGCTTGCCGCGCGCGTCGGTCCAGACGGTGACCGTCTCGCCCGCCTCGCGCCCCTCGTCCACCCGCGTCCGCCCGTGGTGGGTGGTGCCGGTCGGGTCGGTCCAGCGGACCGTGGCGCGCACCCGGTTCGCCCCGGGCTCGCCCAGCTCCGTGGGCCGTTTCGGTACGTCCTTGACGAGCTCGGCCCGGGTCTCGTGCCGGTTCTCGTGCTGGTCCAGGAGCGGGCGTTGCACCAGCAGGGCCGTGGTGACGCCGATGGCAGCGCCACCCACGATCATGGCCAGCGCCGCGAGCAGCAGCACCCACGCCTCGATCACGTCCGTACGGCGACGCAGCGGACTGTGCCGCCAGCGCCACAGCGGGCGCCGCGTCGCTCTCGCGCTCATCGACTCACTCCCTCGCCACGGTGCCACTCGGTGGATCGGTCGGTGACGGTCCGTAACGCCGTAAGGCACCTCGGTACCGGGCGGGTACCGTGCCCGCCCCGACGCATGCATGCCACCTCCCGGGCATCGCCGAGCGGCCCGCGCGGGTGGGCGTGACGGCGGGGCGGCCCCCGGCGGGGTGAGAAGGGGGCCCGCCCGCCGGGGGCACGGCGCTAGAGTCGGGGCCATGACGGCAGATGAGGGGACCGTACGCGTCGACAGCTGGATCTGGTCGGTGCGGCTGACCAAGACCCGTTCCGTGGCCGCGACGGCGTGTCGCGGCGGGCACGTGCGGATCAACGGCGACCGGGTCAAGCCCGCCGCGGCCGTGCGCCCGGGAGACGAGGTGCGGCTCTTCCACGCGGGGCGCGAGCGTGTCGTGGTCGTCTCGCGGCTGGTGCGCAAGCGGGTCGGCGCCGCGGTCGCCGCGGAGTGCTACGTGGACAACAGCCCGCCCCCGCCGCCGCGCGAGGAGGTCGCCGTGATCGGCGTCCGGGACCGTGGCACGGGCCGGCCCACCAAGCGTGACCGGCGCGAGATGGAGCGCCTGCGCGGCAACTGAGCCGCGCGACGACGACGGCCGGGTGGCGTCCCGCACCGGGGGTGCCGCCCGGCCCTCGTGTGGGTGGGGCCGGGTGGGACCACTCGGATGCGGGCACGCGCGGGCGGCGACACCGGGTAGACATCGGGCGCGGCCACCGCGCCCGGGCCACCGGCGCGCCAAGCTCGCCAGGCGCCGGACTCGGGCCCCGTGGCCGCCCCGCCCGGCGCGTGCCGGGGCGGTCGCGCGGAGAGGAGAGCGACGGATGCGCTTCCCGGATCGCCGAGCGGCGGGCCGTGCCCTGGCCGAGCGGCTGCTGTCCTACCGCGCGGGCGGCGCGTACCCCGACCCCCTGGTGCTGGCGCTGCCGCGCGGCGGGGTGCCGGTCGCGGACGAGGTGGCTCGGGCGCTGGCCGCGCCGCTGGACGTCGTCGTCGTACGCAAGATCGGGGCGCCGTTCGCCGCGGAGGTCGGTATCGGGGCCGTGGTCGGCGACGACCCGCCGTGGTACGACGAGGCCGCGCTGGCCCGGCTCGGGCTGACCGTGGCGGAGCTGGCGCCGCTGGCGGATCGCGAGCGTCAGGAGTTGCGTCGGCGTACCGCGGTCTACCGGGGTGACAGGCCGGAGCCCGAGCTCGCGGGGCGTACCGCGATCGTGGTGGACGACGGGCTGGCGACCGGCTCGACGGCCCGGGCCGCGCTGCGCTTCGCGCGCGCCCGACGGCCGGCCCGGCTCGTCCTGGCCGCGCCGGTGGGGGCGCCGGACGCGGTGTCGCTGCTGCGGTCGGAGGCCGATGACGTGGTCTGCCCGCGACAGCCGCCGGCCTTCCACGCGGTGGGTTCCTGGTACGTGGACTTCGCGCAGCTCACGGACGAGGAGGTGCTGCGCGTCCTGCGCGCCGACCGCCCGTGAGGCCCGTTCGCCGACAGCGGGGCCGACCGCCGGACGCCGCGCCCCTGACGCGCCTCCGCCGGTGGTTGGCGCAACGCCCCCGGCGCGTGTTCTCCGGTGGGCCGCGCACGCGCCGCCGCGCCGAGTCCGCCCCGGGCGCCCCCGTCGCCGGTCGGACCGGTCGCCCCGCCCCGGGTGGGCGACGGGGCGACCGGTCGGTGTGCGCTCGGGCGCCGGCCCGCTGGGCCCGCCACGCTGGGCCCGCGGACGCCGCTCGCGCGGGCGGACGGTGCGGTCACGGGGCGGACGGCCCCGCTGGCGCGGCGTGGGCGTGTCGCGCCCCCGCTCGGGTGCCGGGGGCGGGGGTCGAGCCCGCCCGTGGCCCGCGCGGCGCCGGAGGCCGTGGACGGCGTACGGGCACTCGGGGGCGCGGGCGGCGAGGCCGCGCGCCCGGACGGCGACGGGGTGAACCGCCCGTGCGGGGATCCCCGCGCACGTCGGTCCGTGGGCTCACCCCGCGCGCGCCGTCGGGTCGGCCCGGTCAGAGCTCGTCGATGTCGAGTGCCTCGGCCATGGCGCGGTAGCCCGCGTCGCTCGGGTGCAGGTGGTCACCGCTGTCGTAGGCCGGGAGCAGCCGGTCCCGGTCGGCGGGGTCGGCCACCACCTTGTCGAGGTCGATCACCTCGTCGTAGGCGCCGGAGGTGCGGATCCACTCGTTGACCGCGTCGCGCTTGGTCTCCCCGCGATCGGTGTAGTAGCCGGCGCCCTTGAAGGGGATCAGGGTCAGGCCGATGACCTTGAGACCCTTGGCCTTGGCCTGGCCGACGAGGTTCTTGTGGCCGGCGATCAGCTGCTCGGCCGACACGTCCGGGATCTGGCCCATGCCGCCCAGGCCGATGTCGTTGATGCCCTCCATGACCACGACCGTCCGCACGCCGGGCTCGGCGAGCACGTCCTTCTTGAAGCGGTCCACGGCGCTCTCGCCGGTCCCCGGAGTTCCCACGGTGACCATGTTGCCGCTGATGCCGTGGTTGAGGATGCTGCGCGGCTCGTCCTCCGTGGCGAAGCGCTCGGCCAGGTCGTCGGGGTACCGGTTGTTGGCGTCGATGGTGGAGCCCATCCCGTCGGTGATCGAGTCCCCGAAGGTCACCACCCCGTTCTTCCGCCCGCTGCCCTGGACCTCGACGTCCGCGAGGTAGTACCAGGACGCGGACGTCTCGGTGAACGCCTTGCCGGCGTCGTCCGGCCGCTGGTCGCCCGTGGCCCGGTAGCTCGTGGCGGAGGCGGCCATGTGGTACGTGGCGGGGCCGGTCTGTTCGGCCAGGTACAGCGTGACCGTCAGCGACTCCAGCGCCTTGACCTTCAGCGACACCGCGTCGCTGAACACCTCGCCACCGGCCGGGATCGTCACCGACTCCTTCGCGCCGAAGGCCAGCGGGCGGCTGGTGCCCTTCTTGACCTCGGCGCCCTTGCCCGCGCGCCCGACCGTGGCGCCGGCCACCTTCAGCGGGGTGGTGCCGTACCGGTTGGAGAGCTTGAAGCGGGCGGCGCTGCCTCCCACGCTGACCCGGACCACCTGACGCAGCGTCTGCTGCTTGAAGCCCTGCTGCGACCAGTTGGGGAACAGTCCGCGGCCGGGCTGCTGGACGGAGGTGGCCCAACCTCCCTGCCACACCTTCCCGCCCCGCTGCCCGGTCTCCGCTGTGCTCGCGGCCGGCGCGCCGGTGTCGGCCGTCGCCATGGGCGAGGGCGGCAGCACCAGCAGCGCCCCCGCCGCGAACAGCACCGCCAACGGACGGGCTGACACACGTAGTTGACGACACGTCAGGCTGACGTTGTGGCTCGGTGGCGTTTCGTGCGTCCGGTTGCTCATGGGATCGCTCCTTCGCTTCCTCGTGAGGTTCGCGTTCTGTCGTGGCTGTGCTTCCCCCGTTCGCGTGGTGCTGGGGGCGCGCCTCCGCGCCGGCCTCGCTGATCTGGTTCCGCATCGCTGACCTCGACGGTCCGGTGCGGCACGCGCGTATCAGGGCACGCGCTGGGCACCGTGGAGCACGGATGCGACCTGGGGCACTCGCTGCGCTCTCATCCCGGCTCGCCCACGAACCGACTGCCGCATCGCGGATGCTCAGCTCTACGTCACCACCTCACCCGTGTGCCCGTCTACGGGGCCGACGTGACGGCGGTTCGGGAACAGGCCATCCCCGCCGATGATCGCGGACGCCGTGCCCGGCTCTGGTCATGGGAGATCGTTCGGCGCGCCTGCCCCGGAGGGCAGGCGACACCGCGTCGCCGGGCGCGTGCGTGGTGGTGAGGGTGCCAAGCGGACACCGGGCGGGGTCGCGGCGCCCGAACGGCCGGTACCGATCGTCCCCCGCCGCCCGAGCCGGCCGGACCCGGTGCGCGGCGCCGTGCTCCGGAGGCCGCCGTCGGCCGGGCCCGCGCGCCCCGAAGGCGACGCCTCCGGGCCGCCACCGGCCGGCGATCGGGGAGGGGTGGCGCGCCGGGCCTCACGTCGGGTCGGGTGGCCCGCGCGGCAGCCGTCGTGGGGTGGGCACGGGCCGTGGCGTCCGTACGGGCCGGCGAGCGGGTCGCACCAGGTGGTCGCCCGTTCCCGGGTGGGAGCGACCCAGCCTCTCCCGGCGCGGGCCGCCAGGACACCGTCGCCCTGGCGAAGTTGGTTGACTGCCTCCCATGACCTCAACAGTCTTCGAGAGCGCCGCCCCCGACCCGATCGCCTACCTCGACCGGGTCGCCGCGACCGACCTCGGCCGCTCCTACAAGGCGCGCATGCTCGACGAACTCGACCTTCGCCCGGGCCAGACGGCGCTCGACCTGGGCTGTGGCCCCGGCACCGACCTCGCCTCACTCGCGACGGCGCTCGGTGCGACGGGCACGGTGATCGGTGTCGACCACGACCGCAGAGCCGTCGAGGCCGCCCGGCGGCGCACCGCCGACCTGCGCGCCGTCAGCGTGCGCGACGGCGACGTCCACCACCTGCCACTGCCCGACCACTCCGCCGACCGAGCCCGCACCGACCGGGTGCTGCAACACGTCGCCGACCCCGCCCGCGCGCTCCGCGAAGCGCACCGCGTGCTCCGCCCCGGCGGACGACTCGTCATGGGTGAGCCGGACTGGGAGACCCTGACCATCGACCATCCGGACAGCGACCTGTCGCGCGCCTACACGCGGTACGTCACGGACCGGGTCGTCCGGAACTCCCGCATCGGCCGACAGCTTCCCCGGCTGGCCACCGAGGCCGGGTTCACGGTGCCCTCCGTCATCCCCATCACCCCCGTGTTCCGCGATGTCCGCGCGGCCGACGCGATCCTCGGGCTGGAGCGGACGACGCGGCGTGCGGTGGTCGCCGGGTATCTGACCCAGGAGGCGGCGGGGCGCTGGCTGGACCACCTCTCGGCCGGGCCCTTCCTCGCGGCGGTGACGTTCTACGTCGTCGTGGCACAGCCGTGACCACCGGGCCGGCGGGGGACCACCCGGCCGCCGGGCTCGCGAGGACGGCGACCGTCGCCGCTCGGGCCCACCACTCGCGGGCGGCGCGTGCGCCGCGATGCGGAACACTGGAGCGGGAGAACACCGAACGACGTCGAACGACACAGCCCACAGGGCCAAGAGAGGGGACGGCGGTGGGAGCGGAACCCGAGCCCCGTGTGCTCGCCCGGGTGAGCCAACTGACCGAGGAGGCGCCGGCCGAGCGGCGCGGAGCCCTGTGGCGGCTCGCCGCCGACCAGCGCCAGCTGGACGCCAACGTCATTCGCCTGCCTCCGGGGGCGCACGTCGCCGCGCATCTGGAGGCCCGGTTGGACGTGCTGCTGTACGTCGTCGAGGGCGAGGGGCGGCTGGTCGGCGGCGCGGCGGACGACGCGGCCCGGCCGGGCCGGGCCGGCCACTCCCCCGGCGCCGGGGACGGGGCACAGGCGGTGGCCGGAGGCGTCGTCGACCCGACGGCCGGGGCGCGGGCCGCCTCGTTGGGGCCCGGGGCCCTGGTGTGGTTGCCGCACGGTGCGCACCGCGCGCTGTTCGCCGGCTCCGCCGGCCTGACGTATCTCACCGTGCACCGCCGGCGCCCCGGGCTCGCCATCGGCTCGCCCGCGCCGGTCGAGCGGGAGGGCGGTGAGGCGGCCTGCCTGCTGCACCGCGTGTGCGTCGAGTGCGGGCGGCTCGCGCCCGAGACCGACGCGCGCTACTGCGGGCGCTGCGGCACGGCCCTGCCCGAGGACTGACCCCGCCAGGCCCGCCCCGGGGGTCGGGTCCGCCCGGAGGCGGGGGCCGGCCCGACGCTCCGGGCCGCCGACGGGCGTCCGGCCTCGGGCCGGCGCGCCACCGCGCGCACGGCGGCGCACCGTCCCCGGGGACGGGTTCCCCGGGGACGGTGCGTCGTGTGTCGGCCACGGTGTCGGCCAGGGCCCGGCGCGCCCGCGCCGTACGGCGGGCGCGCCCGGCGGCCCGTGCCGTCCGGGTGGTCGCGGACGGGTCGCCGCCGCGGGTTGGGCG
>NZ_JBHVJC010000072.1:0-14657 GCF_042799315.1 Streptomyces sp. NPDC057702
CCGCAGCAGCCGCCCGGTGTCCCCGGTGGCGGCACCCCGCCCCCGGGCCCGCTGGGCACCCCGCCCGGCGCTCCGGGCGGGGTGCACGCGGCGGCCACGATGCTCGCCGGTCCCCACGGCCCGGTCGCGCCGGGTCAGCCGGGTGTCGGCACCCCGCCGCCGCCCGGGCCCGGCACGCACGGCCACCCGGGCGCGGCCCCGCCGCCCGGGGTGGGCGTGCCCGGCCCCGGCGTGCCCGGCGCGCCCGCCATGGCCGGCCCGTACGGTTACCCGCAGCCCGCCGCGCTGCCCACGGTCGGCCCCGGCTACATGGCGGTGCTCCGCTACCGGGCGCAGGACGGCTCCGAGCAGCAGATCATCCGCCGTTCCGCGCCGGGCACCCCGCATCCGGAGTGGCAGATCCTGCACGAGCTGCGCGCCATGAACGTGCCGCCGCAGCAGGTCCTGGAGCTGCACACCGAGTTGGAGTCCTGTGATCTGCCCGGCGGCTACTGCGCCCGCATGATCCGCGAGTCCTGGCCGCAGGTGCGGATCAGCCACACCGCCCCCTACGGCCGCGACCACGCCACCCGTCAGCAGGGCGTACGCCATCTGATCGAGCACCAGGGCGAGTTGCACCAGGTCGCGGACGGGCCGGCCAGGCCCGCGCCGGTGCGGGTGCCGCTGCCGCACCCCAGCCAGGTGCAGCGGGCGCCCGCGCTGCCGCCCGAGGGCGTCGCCCAGGAACTGCACAACGCCTTCGCGCCGTTCGGGCCGCAGGCCGTCTTCCGCTTCGACCAGCGCGCCGTCTCCCGGCAGGGGGTGCCCGACATCGTCGCGCAGACCCTGGTGTGGGCCGGCCTGCCGGTGGACTTCGGGCCCTTCTTCTGGGCGCAGGCGCAGCCCGGTCGGCCGGTGCCGACGCTGGCCGAGCTGGCCGCCGAGCGCGGGGTGCAGCCCGCGTCGGACGCCGGCTCGTACCTGGTGATGGGCAACGACTTCGGCCGTCAGCTGTGCGTGCAGTACGGCACGGCGCACATCGTCGCCGTGCCCGTCGAGGGCGGCCCCGGCGGTGCCCCGGTGCCGCCGCAGTTCGTCAACACCGGGCTGCCGGAGTTCGTCCGCTGTCTGGGCCTGCTCGGCTGGATGTGGCGGCTGCGTACGGGGCTCACGCCGGAGCAGGCGGGCCGCTGGACGGTGGACTTCCAGACCCACCTCACCGCACTCGACCCGGCGGCGCTGGCCTCTCCGGAGAACTGGTGGGCGGTGCTGCTGGAGCAGATGTGGGACGGCCTCCTGTAGCGGCGCGCGCCCGGCTGTCCGGGTGGGCCCCGAGCTGACCCGTTGCCGGGGGGCGGCGCCCCGTTCGGGCCGCGCCCGCCCGCCGGCGCCGTCGGCCCGGGGGCGCGTCGTCGTGCCCGACGCACCGCCCGTGTCCGTCGGGCCGTCGCCCCTGAGGCGCCCTCACATCGGACACGGCTTCATGGCCTGACGCGACGTCAGGGTCCGGGCCCCGACGGCGTACGCGGTACGTGAGCCGTCGCGGGCGTGCCCGCACGGGCGGGCCGTCAGGGGCGTGCTGTCAGGGGCATGCCGTTGTGAGGGGACCCGCGCCTGTCCGTGTCGCGCCGCGCGGCGGCCTCGCCCGGGTGGGCGCGCGGCGGCCACGGCGGCCGGCGCGGCGGTTCGGCGCGGGGCGCCACTTCCCCGGGGCTGCGGACCGCGCGTTCCACGGCCCGCCGCGCCGTCGGGTGCGCGGCGTCAGGGGGCGGTGACCTTGTGGACGACCGTGTCGTCGGGGTCCAGCGGGCGGCCGTCGGCGGCCAGCACCTCCAGGGGGCGTAGGGGCTGTTCCCCCCGGCGGTCGACCAGGCGCGAGCGGGGCTCGTCGGGGGCGAAGGAGTGTCGCTCGCCCCACTGGCGCAGCGCCACGATGACGGGGAAGAGCGCCCTGCCCTTCGGGGTCAGGACGTACTCCCGGTAGGCGCTGCCGTCCGAGGCGGGGACGGAGGCCAGCACGCCGCCGGCGACCAGCGTGCGCAGTCGCGCGGTCAGGATGTTCTTCGCCACGCCCAGGCCGCGTTGGAACTCGCCGAAGCGTCGGCTCCCGTCGAAGGCGTCCCGCACGATCAGCAGGGACCACCAGTCGCCGATCGCGTCCACCGACCGGGCCACGGGGCACTCGCTGTCGTCGAAGCGGGTCCTGGTCACCATGGCGTCGCTCCCGACTCTCGTTGTGGTTGCAACATGCTACCAAGACGGGCTACCGTCCTGCCCCATTAGTGGTTGCAAGATGAAACCAGACGGGTGGAGGGGTGTTCATGTCCGGTGACGGTGCGGCGGTGGCGCGGGAGGGCGCGGAGCGGTCGGCGACGGAGCGGCCAGGGGAGTCCGGGGAGGGGGCCGGGTTCGTGCTCTCGCGTGGGGTGGTCGTCCTGTTCGCCGTCGCCTGCGGGGCCGCGGTGGCCAACGTCTACCTCTCCCAGCCGCTCCTGGTGACCATCGGCCACGACCTCGGCCTGAGTCCGGCCCTGGTCGGCGCCGTGGTCACGCTCACCCACGTCGGATACGGACTCGGCCTCTTCCTCCTCGTACCGCTGGGCGACGTGGTCGACCGCCGCCGGCTCATCGTGGTCCAACTGCTGCTCCTGGTGCTGGCGCTGATCGTGGTGGCCACCTCGCGGGTGGCCGCGGTCCTGCTCGCGGGCATGGCCGCGACGGGGTCGCTGGCGGTCGTCACGCAGACGCTGGTGGCCTTCGCCGCCTCACTGGCCCCGCCCGCCGGGCGCGGCCGGGTCGTCGGCCTGGTCACCAGTGGCGTCGTCGTCGGCATCCTGCTCGCCCGCACCGCCTCCGGCCTCGTCGCCGACCTCGCCGGCTGGCGCGCCGTCTACCTCGCCTCGGCCGCCCTCACCGCGCTGCTCGCCCTGGTCCTGCACCGCGTACTGCCGCGCCGGGCCGGCGCCCCGCAGGCGACGCTGCGCTACGGCCACCTCCTGCGCTCCACGCTCACCCTCTTCGCCCGGGAGCCGCTGCTGCGCCTGCGCGCCCTGTTCGGCCTGCTGGTCTTCGCGTCCTTCAGCACCCTGTGGAGCAGCGTCGCGCTACCGCTCAGCGAGGCCCCGTACCACTGGTCGCACGGCGCGATCGGAGCGCTCGGCCTGATCGGCGCGGCCGGCGCGCTGGCCGCGACCGCGGCGGGCCGGCTGAGCGACCGGGGCCACTCCGGATGGACCACCGGGACGGGCCTGGCCCTGCTCGCCCTCTCGTGGCTGCCCCTGGCCCTCACCCGGAGCTCGCTGGGGGCCCTGATCGTCGGCGTGGTCCTCCTCGACCTGGCCGTGCAGGCCGTCCACGTCACCAACCAGACCCTGATCTACGCCCTGCACCCGAGCGCGGGCAGCCGGCTGATCGGCGGCTACATGATCTTCTACGCGGTCGGCAGCGCCACCGGCGCCATCGCCGCCACCTCCCTGTACGCCGCGGCCGGTTGGGGCGCGGTGTGCGCGCTGGGCGCCGGGTTCAGCGTCCTGGCCCTCGCGCTCTGGGTGGCCACGCGGCGCACGCTCCCGGGCCCCGCCGCCCCCGCGTCCCCGGCGCCCCCGGTCTCATAGCCCGCCGGGCATCGCCTCATGCGCATTTGGTAGTGGAACGCACACGGAGCGCCGCCTAACGTCGCTGTCATGACGGAAACGCCCTTCACTAGTTACCCAGAGCTCATCATCGACGTCCTCCGCGCGGACCCCGAGCGCGTCACGATCCGAACCGAGGACGGCGAGTCGATCCGTGCGGGCGCCTTAGCCGAGTCCGTGCACGCGATGGCCGCCGAACTGGTCGACCGTGGCATCGGGCGCGGCGACACCGTGGCCCTGCTCTCCGGCAACCGGCCCGAGGCGCTCAGCGCCCGGTACGCGGTGAACCTGATCGGCGCCCGAGTGGTCTTCCTCTACGAGGCGCTGGCCCCCGAGACCCTCGCCCACATCGCCCGCAGCGTGGAACCGGTCGCCCTGCTCGTCGACCCGGCGCACGAGGCGGCGGCGCGCGAGCTGGTGACCCACTTCCGGCCGCCGCTGGTCCTCACCTTCGGGCCCAGCGGCGTCGGCGCGGACCTGCTCGCGCTCGCCGCCAGCCACCGGGGGCGCCGGGTGGCGGGCGCGGCGCGGCCCGAGGACGACTGGTGCATCCGGCACACCGGCGGAACCACCGGCGTCCCCAAGGGCATTCGCATGGCGCACGGCTTCCACCGCGAGGCGCTGCGGGCCGGCACCGCCGTGGCCGAGCCGGGTTCCACCTTCCTGGCCGCCACCTCGCTGGCCCACCTCGCCGGCATGGTCGCCGACCTGACGCTGCTCACGGGCGGGCGCGTGGTCATCCAGCGTTCCTTCGACCCGGCCGCGGTCTACGCCGCCATCGAGCGCGAGGCCGTCACCGACCTGTGGCTGCTGCCGCCGCTGCTGTACCGGCTGCTCGACCACCCGGCGCGCGCCACGGCCGACCTGTCCAGCGTGCGCCGTATCGCCTACGGCGGCAGCGCCGCCTCCGCCTCCCGACTGCGCGAGGCGGAGCGGGCGTTCGGGCCGGTGCTCACCGGGTGGTACGGGCAGGCCGAGGCCGGCATGATCGCCGCGGTCGGCCCGGCGGAGCACGCCGTGGTGGGCGCCTCCGGACAGGTCACCGTCGGCCGCCCGGCCCCCGGTGTGCGCGTGGAGATCCGCGACGAGCACGGGAGCGCGCTCCCGGCCGGTGAGAGCGGCGAGGTCTGCGTGCGGACGCCGCAGATCATGAGCGGGTACTGGAAGCAGCCCGAGGCCACGGCCAAGGTGCTGCGCGACGGCTGGGTGCACACCGGCGACGTGGGCTACCTGGACGAGGACGGCTACCTGTTCCTCGTGGACCGGCTGAGCGACAAGATCATCGTGGTGGGCGGCCACGTCTACCCGACCGACGTGGAGGAGCTGCTCATCAGCCACCCCACCGTGGCCGCCTGCGTGGTCTTCGGGGTGCGCCGGTCCGACGCGAGCGAGGAGGTGCGCGCGGCGGTCGTCCCGGCTCCCGGTCAGACCGTGCGCCCGGCGGAGCTCGTCGAGTTCGTCCGATCCCGTCGGGGTGCCATGTACGCGCCGCGCGCCGTACGCGTCATCGACGCCGTGCCGCTGACGCCGGCGGGCAAGCCGGACCGCAAGCTGCTGCGCGCTGCGGCGCTCGCCGACGCCGCCCCTGAGGACGGAGACGGGGCGCGGGCCGAGCCGGGGGCGGCGGGCCTCGGCGCGGGCACCGGGCGGCGGTAGGCCGCCCCGCCGGGTGACCAACGCGCCCGTTCCGAGGTGGCCACCTCGGAACGGGCGCGTTCGCTCGTACCGGCGCGTCGGGGGCGACCGGCCCGGGGGCGCGCGGTCGATCGGGCCCGGCCCGCGCGGGCGCGCGGTCGGTTCAGTCGGTCGAGGGGGGCGTGGTCACGGCTCGTAGCGCGGCCAGCGTCTCCCGCACGACCTCCACCAGCGGGCGCTCCTCGGGCGCCGCGAGCCAGCGGGCGAAGGCGACCTTGAGGGCGGCGACCCCCGTCTCGGCGCTCACCTGCGCGGTCAGTTCCGGGATGCCGCGCTCCCGCAGGGCCGTGTCGAGCGCGGCGGCCAGCGAGGCGAACTTGATCAGCTCGCGCTCCTGGAGCTGGGCGTTGGCCGCGATCACGCTCTGCCGCCAGCGGGCGAAGTCCCGCTGCCCCTCGAACATCGCGGCGGACGCCTCCAGCGCCGCTCCCAGCGCCTCCCACGGCGGCGCGGCGGCCGGCGCGGCGGCGACCGCGCTCACCATGAGCTCCTCAAGCGAGTCCGACCGGCCGCACAGCACCTCGCGCTTGTCGGCGTAGTGCCGGAAGAAGGTCCGCTCGGTCAGGCCGGCCCGGCGGGCGATCTCGGCCACCGTGGTCTGTTCGAAGCCGCGCTGCTCGTAGAGCTCCATGGCCGCTGTCGCCAGGCGTTCGCGCGCGTTCGGCTCCCATCGTCCCATGGGCGGATTCTACGTGACGACAGCGACTGACATCAGGGGTGCTAGGGTCGATGTCAGTCACTGTCGTCAACGACTGGGGTACTCCCATGCGCATCTTCGTGACCGGCGCGTCCGGCTGGATCGGCTCCGCCACGGTTCCCGAGCTCATCGACGCGGGCCACCAGGTCGTCGGGCTCGCCCGCTCCGACGCCTCCGCCGCCGCGCTCGCGGCGGCCGGGGTCGAGGTCGTCCGTGGCACGCTCGACGACCTGGACGTCCTGCGGGCCACGGCCGCCGCCTCCGACGGGGTGATCCACCTCGCCTTCAAGCACGAGAGCGTCTACAGCGGCGACTTCCAGGGCGCCGCCGACGCGGACCGGCGCGCCGTGGACGCCCTCGGCGACGCGCTCGCCGGCACCGACCGCCCCCTGGTCGTCGCCTCCGGCCTGGCCGGCATCGCACCCGAGCGCGTCCTGACCGAGGACGAGGTGCCCGCGCTCGGCGGCTCGCCGTTCGCCCACCGGCTGGCCACCGCCCAGGCCGCGCTCGCCCTGGCCGCGCGCGGGGTGCGCTCCTCGGTGGTGCGGCTGTCCCCGTCCTGCCACGGCGCGGGCGACCAGGGCCTGGTCCCGGCCCTGATCGCCCGCGCCCGGGCCACGGGCGTCTCCGGCTACCTCGGCGCGGGCACCCAGCGCTGGCCGGCCGTCCACCGCCGGGACGCCGCGCGCCTGTTCGTCCTGGCCGTCGAGCGGGCGCCGGCCGGATCGGTGCTGCACGGCGCCGCGGAGGAGGGCGTCGCGATCCGCGACATCGCCGAGGTGATCGGCCGCCACCTCGACCTGCCGGTCGCCCCGATCGCCCCCGAGGACGCCGCGACCCACTTCGACTGGCTCGGCACCTTCCTGGGCCTCGACTCGCCCGCGTCGCACACCCGCACCCGCGAACTGCTGGGCTGGCGACCGAACCGCCCCGGCCTGATCGAGGACCTGGACCAGGGCCACTACTTCCGCGCCCCCGCCGCCTGACCCGCCGGGCCGCCGCCCGCCCGCCCCGCCCGCGCGGCCGGGGGCCCGTGCGACGCGGTGGATCGCGCGGTGGGCGGTCCGGGCTGGTCGGGTGGTCCGGGGCGGTGCGGTGGGCGGTCCGTACGGCCGGGTGGTCCGTACGGCGCGGGGCGCACGAGCGCTCGGTGTCGTACGCCCCGCCATGGGGCCACCGCCCGTCCGCCCGGCGCTCCGGTGGCCGCGCCGGGCGGGCGTCACCCGCCCGGTGCGCCACTCGCGCCGCGAACGGCCCCTTCCCGTCCACGGTCAATATCGTGACGCTCCGCTGCATCGCCGTGAAAATCCCCGAGATTACGACTTCCGGCACCAATTGCCGCATCCTTGCCTGAGTGGCCGGGTGGAGTGTCGCGGTATGGGCATTTCGCTCGCATCTACAAAGATGTTCGGCGGAGACACCGGATAGAGGGGCTTCAACGATGAGCGGGACGGATTCACCCCACGGCTTCACCACCACCGGGCGGGGCGAGCGCGGCTACCGTCCCGCGCAGGTGGAGCGGTACCTGAGCGAGCTGTCCACGGCCCGGGACGCGGCGTGGGAGCGCGCCGCCCGGCTGACGGTGCTGGCCAACGAGATGGCCGCCGAGGCGGAGCGGCTGCGCGAGGTGGTCGCCCAGCTCCCCCCGCAGACGTACGCGGAACTCGGCGAGGGCGCCCAGCTCATCCTGGCCACCGCCGAGCGGGAGGCCGAGCGGTTGCGGACGGACGCCGAGCAGGCCGGCCAGCAGGCCACGGACGCGGCGGCCGAGTACGCCGACGCGACACGCGACGCGGCGGCCACCGCCGCCGCTGAACTGCGCGCCGACGCGGACGACTGGGCCGAGCGGCGACTTGAGCAGGCCGAGGCCGCCGCCGTGGAGCTGCGGGCCGAGGCCGAGGCGGACGCCGAGCGGTGGCGTCGCGAGGCCGTCGACGAGCTCCAGCTGGCCCGTGAGCGGACGCGGACGCTGGGCGAGGAGCAGAGCCAGCAGCACGCCGACCGTTGGGAGGCGCTCGGCGTCGAGATCGCCGAGCGCGAGGCCGCCCTGGAGTCCCGTATCGCCGAACTGGCGGCCCTCGGCGAACGCACCGTCGCCGAGTCCCAGCGCGCCTACGCGACGGTCGAGGAGGCCGCCCGGCACGGGCAGGAGGACGCCGAGGCACAGGGCGAGGAGCTCGTCGCCCGGGCGCGGGCGCGCGCGGAGCGGGTCGAGCGCGAGACGGAGCAGGTCCTTCGGCTGCACGCGGCCGAGCGCGAGGAACTCACCGAGCACATGGAGCACGTCCGCGAGAGCCTGGGCGCGTTGACCGGCCGCCGCGTGCCGGCCGACCGCCGCCCCGACCAGGCCGCCACCCCGTCGAACGGCGCGGAGGCCGCGCCCCTGGCCGACCCGGCCCAGGCGCCGGGCGGCACCGACGCGGACCACGACCCGCAGGCGCACGGCCCGAAGGCGGCCGACGCCGCCCCCGGGCCCGCCGACGAGCCGGCGCCCGCGCACGCCGCCCCCGGTGCCGACCGGGCCGGCGCGGCACCCGGAGCGACGGGGCCCGCCGCGACCGAACCCGCCGCGACCGAACCCGCCGAGAGCGCGGGCCGCGCGGTGCCGCGCCCGGCCGGGGGCCCGCCGCCGCGCAAGCTCGGTGACGAGGACGACACGATCGAGGTGGAGCTGCCGGTCCCACCGGTGGAACACCGCACGCCGTAGGGGCTCGGGTCCGCCCGCGGTGGCGGGCTCGCGCCGACGTGGTTCACGGCCCGCGCGGGGAGTCCGGCCGCACGGGCGCGCCCGGGCGGGTGGCTGGCCCGGGCCGGGCGGGTGTCTCGGGGGGCGAGGGCGCCTCGGGGCTCGCCTGGTCCGCTGCCGGGAGCCCCGGGGGTACGGGGCGCTCGCCGGGGGCGGGCGGGGCGTCGCCGGCCGGGCCGGTCGCGGGATCGGGGGCCTCGTCCGGGTGGGTGGGGAAGACGCGCGGGGCGAGCAGGAGCAGCGCGAGGACGGAGAGGGCGGCGGCGCCGGCGGCCCCGAGGTAGACGTAGTCGACCGAGGCGTCTACCGCGCGCCGCAGGTAGTCGGCGGCCTCGGTGGACAGTTCGCCGGGGTGTTCCAGGGCCCGCGCGACCGCGTCCAGGTCGTCCGGGAGGTCGTCGCCGAGCGAGGGCGGCGCGTCCGCGAGCCGCGCGGCCAGCGTGGCGTTGGCCACGGCTCCGAACAGGGCCGCGCCCACGCTCTGCCCGACCTGGCGACAGAAGAGCACGGACCCGGTCGCCGTGCCGCGCTCGGCCCAGCCCACCGACGACTGCACCCCGATGATGAGCGGGAGTTGGAAGATGCCGAGCGCCGCCCCGAGCAGCAGCATGATCAACGCGGGCTGCCAGGCCGCGCCCGGATAGGGCAGCAGTGGGAAGGCGAGCAGGATCAGCGCGGCCAGGCCCATGCCCAGCAGCGCGCTCTGCCGAAAGCCGATGCGCAGGTAGACGCGGCTGCTCAGGGCGGCCGATATGGGCCAGCTCAGCGTCATCACGGACAACACGAACCCGGCGGCCGTGGGGGAGAGGCCGAGCACCGACTGCGCGTAGGTGGGCAGGAACACGGTCGGCGCGATCATCAGCAGGCCGAGACCGGCGAGGGAGAGGTTGACGGCGGCGATCGTACGCCGGCGCCACACCCACCCCGGAATGATCGGCTCCGCCGCCCGCCGCTCGATGACCACGGTGCCCGCCGCGCAGGCCGCGCTCGCCGCCAGCAGACAGAGTGAGGGCGTCGACAGCCACGGCCAGGCCACGCCGCCCTGCACCAGCGCGGTCAGCAGCAGGCTGCCGGAACAGAAGATGCCCAGTGCCCCGGCCCAGTCCACCCGGGGCCGTCCGCGCCCGGTGCCGGCCGGCCCGCTGCCGCCGGGCCGGGCGCGGGCCGGTTCGTGCAGGTGGCGTGCGACGAGGAACAGGGCCACGACGCCGACCGGCAGGTTGACCAGGAAGATCCAGCGCCAGTCGGCGTAGGTGGCGATGAGGCCGCCGATGGTGGGCCCGGCCACCGACGAGGTGGCCCACACGGTGGAGAGCCTGGCCTGGATCTTCGGGCGCTCCCGGAGCGGGTACAGGTCGGCGGCGATGGTCTGCACGGTGCCCTGCAGCGCGCCGCCGCCCAGGCCCTGCACGACGCGGAAGGCGATGAGGCTGGCCATGTTCCAGGCCGTGGCGCACAGCAGCGAGCCGGCCAGGAACAGGGCGATGCCCACCAGCAGCACCGGCTTGCGACCGAAGGTGTCCGACAGCTTCCCGTACACCGGTAGCGAGACCGTCACCGCCAGCAGGTAGCCGGAGAACAGCCAGGAGAAGACGGCGAAGCCGCCGAGGTCGCCGACGATCTGTGGCACGACGGTGGAGATGATCGTGGAGTCCAGGGCGGCGAGCGCCATCGCCAGCATCAGCGCGGCCACCACCGGTCCGCGCCGGGCGGCGCCGGGTGGCGGGTCGGCGGCGCGGGGGGCTTGGCCCTGGTCCGTGTGCCGTGCGGTGCCGCCCACCGTGCCCCTCCAGTGCTCGTTGTACTACCCACCTTTCCACGGGCCGGGGCGGCGCGGTACCGGATTCGGGGCGTCATGAACGTCACTCGACGCTGGTCGTCGGGCCCGGTGCGGCGGGCGGACCCCGCCCCGTGGCGGGCGATGGCCGGCGGCGGTCGTGGTCCTGACCGGGCGTCAGTCGCGGGGCGTGGCCGGTCCGGTGCCGGGCCGGGGACTCCGGGTCTCCCGTACGGCTGACCCCGAGGCCCCCGAGGCGGGCCCCGCGCCCGCCCCGTACGCCCGACGCGCCTGGCGCGGCCGACGCGCGGCACCGCCGCCGACGCCTGCGGCGACCCCGCACCCTGAGACCGGCCCACGTCCTGGGGGTCGACCCCCTAGGGGTGCCGACCGGCTTCCCCCTACCCGGCTTTCGTACCGTCGGATGACGAGGTCACAGGCCCGTCTTCCTAGGCTTGCTGCAGGCGGCACGACCCCGAGGGTGGGGTTAGCCCCAGGTCGGATACGGCGCTGAGCACCATCGCGACCGGGCCCGTGCTCGACCAGTCTTGTTACCGCGGCGAGGACCGCGCCGGACACCCAACCAAGGAGAAGTACCGTGACGACGGCTGTATCGATTCCCAGGACCGGGGGCAGCGGAGGGCATACGGCCGTTGCCGCGCGGGCACGTCAGGTGGTCAAGGCGTACGGCTCGGGCGAGACCCGGGTGGTGGCCCTGGACCACGTGGACGTGGACATCGCCCGGGGCCAGTTCACCGCCATCATGGGCCCGTCGGGCTCCGGCAAGTCGACGCTCATGCACTGCCTGGCCGGCCTGGACACCGTGAGCTCGGGTCAGATCTACGTCAACGAGACCGAGATCACCGGCCTGAAGGACAAGAAGCTCACCCAACTGCGCCGGGACCGGATCGGGTTCATCTTCCAGGCGTTCAACCTGCTGCCCACGCTCAACGCCATCGAGAACATCACGCTGCCCATGGACATCGCCGGCCGCAAGCCCGACCGGGCCTGGCTGGACCGCGTGGTGGAGACCGTGGGCCTGGCCGGGCGGCTCAAGCACCGGCCGAACCAGCTCTCCGGTGGCCAGCAGCAGCGCGTGGCCGTGGCCCGCGCCCTCGCCGCCCGGCCCGAGATCATCTTCGGTGACGAGCCGACCGGAAACCTCGACTCGCGGGCCGGGGCCGAGGTGCTGGGCTTCCTGCGCAGGTCCGTGGACGAGCTCGGCCAGACCATCGTGATGGTCACGCATGACCCGGTGGCCGCCTCGTACGCCAACCGGGTGCTGTACCTGGCCGACGGCCGGATCGTCGACGAGATGTACCAGCCGACCGCCGAGTTGGTCCTGGAGCGCATGAAGCACTTCGACGCGCGCGGTCGTGTGTCATGACCGTGCTCAAGACCTCGATGCGCAACTTCTTCGCGCACAAGGGACGCATGGCCCTCTCGGCCATCGCGGTCCTGCTGTCGGTGGCGTTCGTGTGCGGCACGCTCGTCTTCACCGACACCATGAACTCCACCTTCGACAAGATCTTCTCGGCCACCGCGCCCGACGTGAACGTCAGCCCCAAGGACGCCCCCAAGGGCGACGAGGTGCAGCGCTCGCGCGAGGTGCCCACCGTCCCGGCCGCCAAGGTCGCCGAGTTGGCCAAGGTCAAGGGCGTCAAGGCGGCCAGCGGTGACGTGATCTCCACGTCCATCACGGCCGTCGACACGGACAACGAGAAGATCGCGATGGCCGAGGGCGCGCCGACCATCGGCACCAACTGGGACAGCGCCGAGCTCAGGTCCAGCGAGATCACCTCGGGCCACGCGCCGCGCGGCCCGACCCAGATCATGGTCGACGCCGACACGGCCGACAAGAACGACCTGGAGCTCGGCGACAAGGTGCGGATCATCGCCGTGCCCGGCGACTTCACCGCCACCATCAGCGGCATCGTCACCCTCCAGGTCACCAACCCCGGCTCCTCGATCTTCTATCTGGACGACAAGACCGCCCAGCGCCGCCTGCTCGGCACCTCCGGCCAGTACACCTCGATCGCGCTGACCGCCGCCCCCGGCGTGAGCAACGACGACCTCAAGCAGACCGTCATCGCCTCCCTCGGCGCGGACAGCGGCCTCAGGGTGCAGACGAAGGCCGAGACGAAGGCGGAGAACAAGGACGACCTGGGCTCGTTCCTGGACGTCATGAAGTACGCGATGCTCGGCTTCGCCGGAATCGCCGTCCTGGTCGGCATCTTCCTGATCGTCAACACCTTCTCGATGCTGGTCGCCCAGCGCACCCGCGAGATCGGCCTGATGCGGGCCATCGGCTCAAGCCGCCGCCAGATCAACCGCTCGGTGCTGTTCGAGGCGCTGCTGCTCGGTGTGGTCGGCTCGATCCTCGGCGTGGCCGGCGGTGTGGGCCTGGCGATCGGCCTCATGAAGCTCATGGGCACCATGGGCATGAACCTGGACACCTCGGAACTGACGATCAAGGCCGCGACGCCCGTCATCGGCCTGGTCATCGGTGTCCTGACCACCGTCGTCGCCGCGTACATACCGGCCCGCCGGGCCGGCAAGATCTCCCCGATGGCGGCGCTGCGCGACGCCGGCACTCCGGCCGACAGCCGCGCGGGCCGGGTGCGGGCCGTGCTCGGCCTGCTGCTCACCGGCGCCGGTGGGGCGGGCCTGGCCCTGGCCGCGAACGCCGACAAGGCCACCGACGGCTCGATGTTCCTGGGCCTGGGCGTGCTGTTGACGCTGATCGGCTTCATCGTGATCGGCCCGCTGCTGGCCGGCGTGGTGGTCCGGGTGCTGAGCGCGGTGCTGCTGCGGGTCTTCGGCTCCGTCGGCCGGATGGCCGAGCGCAACGCGCTGCGCAACCCGCGCCGCACCGGCGCCACCGGCGCGGCCCTGATGATCGGCCTGGCGCTGGTCGCCTGCCTGTCGGTGGTCGGCTCCTCGATGGTCGCCTCCGCCAGCGACGAACTGGACAAGTCGGTCGGCGCGGACTTCATCATCCAGCCCGACAACGGCACCATCAAGCCGCAGGTGGAGCAGGCGGTCAAGCGCGGCAAGCACCTGGACCACGTCAGCGACTACAAGCTCCTCGAAAACGCCACGATCACCACGCCGGCCGGCAAGAAGATCAAGGACGACGTGGACGCGGCCAGCCCCAGCTACGCCGAGGACCTGCGTTCCCCGGTGATCGAGGGCAAGCTGTCCGACGCGTTCGCCAAGAACTCCATCGGCGTCCCGGAGGGCTTCGCCAAGGACCACAAGGTCGGCCTCGGCGACGTGCTCAGCGTGGACTTCAAGGAGGGCGGCACGGCCAAGCTGACGGTCCGCGTCATCACCTCCGAGGACACGGCGTTCAACAAGGGCGCGATCTACGTCGGCGTCGACACGGCCCGGGATCACATCAAGCCCGAGAAGATGCCGCAGAACCTGATGATGTTCGCGATAGCCAAGGACGGTCAGGACCGGGAGGCGTACAAGTCGCTCAAGGCCGAGCTGAAGCCGTACCCGGACGTGACCGTTCGCGACCAGGCCGACTACAAGAAGCTCCTTGAGGACCAGATCGGCCAGATGCTCAACCTGGTCTACGGCCTCCTCGGCCTCGCGATCATCGTCGCCATCCTGGGTGTGGTGAACACCCTGGCCCTGTCGGTCGTCGAGCGCACCCGCGAGATCGGCCTGATGCGCGCCATCGGCCTCTCCCGTCGCCAGATGCGCCGCATGATCCGCCTGGAGTCGGTCGTCATCGCCCTCTTCGGCGCCCTCCTCGGCCTCGGCCTGGGCATGGCCTGGGGTGTGACGGCCCAGAAGCTGCTGGCACTTGAGGGTCTGAAGACCCTGGAGATCCCGTGGCCCACGATCGGCGGGGTCTTCGTCGGGGCGGCGCTGGTCGGCCTCCTCGCGGCCCTGGTGCCCGCCTTCCGCGCCGGCCGGATGAACGTCCTGAACGCCATCGCGACGGACTGAGCACGCGGTAGGCCGCCGCCCCGCCACCCGGGGCCGGCCGCACCGCGAGAGCGGGCCGTCCGGCCTGGCGGAAGCCCCCCGGCTCCGCCCGGCCGGACGGTCGCTGGACGACGGGTGCCATGGGGATGGTCCGTCGCCGTGGCGGCCGGCCCGGGAGGAATCCCGGGC
>NZ_JBHVJC010000073.1:0-14524 GCF_042799315.1 Streptomyces sp. NPDC057702
CCCTCTCCCCGGGCGTGGTGCCGCGCTGGGTGGTGGGGGGTGGGGCCGGGGTGGTGGGGTGGGGGGGCGCGGCCCCCCCCGCCGCCCCCCCCCCCGCGGCTGTGGTGCGCCCGTGCGGGGGAGCGTGCGCGACCGAGGGCACCCACGGACGGCTCGCCCCCACCGGTCAGCCGCGCCCCCGTGATGCGTCCTGCTGACCGCCCGCCCGTTCCCGCACGCGGAGTCCGGGGGCGGAGCCGGTGCGAGTGCGGGGCGCGGATCTCGTGCCTGGCAGAGGTGCCGTACGCCAGGACGTGCGTGGTGCCGTACGTTCTGCCGCTGCCGCTGCCGCTGCCGCTGCCGCTGCCGCTGCCGCTGCCGCTGCCGCTGCCGCTGCCGCTGCCGCTGCCGCTGCCGCTGCCGCTGCCGCACGGTGCGGAGGTGCGGGGCTCGCGGGCGCGGGCGCGTGGCGCGCGCGCCCGAGCGCGCTGGTACGCGTACGCGCTGCGCACGCCGGTCGGGCCGCCCCCGATTCACCCGGGCCCGGTGTCCCGGACAACGAGCCGCCTGCCCCTGACCCACCGGACACCGTGGCCCGGACACCGATCGGTCTGCCGCCGCCCGCCCCACCCCCGACCCCTCGCCCCCGCCCGCTCCTGGTCCACCGACGCTGCTCCAGGGGCCCGATCCGCCCGGTGGTGTGGCCGTTCGGCGTGGGTGCGGGGGGGAGGGCGGAGGCGCGAGGGCGGCTCGGGGTACCACGTCCGGGCTAGGCCGGGGGCGTGATCGGGGGCAGACGGCTGAACGACAGGCGTGTCTGCGGGCGGCGCGGGAGCGCGATGCCTTCACTCGGTTTATGGGACAAACGTATGGCACGCGCGGGCAGGGCCCGCGGTCTTGGCGTCCGGGGCGCCGTCGGCCCGTCGGGCCCGTTCGGCCGGTCACGGCCGGCGGGCGGCACCGGAGGATCAGCTCCCGACGGCGGTGGCTCGTACGGCTGTGGCGGCCGGCGCGGTGGGCGCCTCCCACGGGGCGGCCGAGCCGGGGCGTGGCGGCGCGGTTCGGGCCGCCCCGGGGCCGGCCGCCCTGGCTGCCGCCACGGCAGGCGCCACCGACCCGGCGCCCCGGGTGGTTTCGCCGCTCCGGGCGGCTGGCGGGCGGCGTGGTCGCGCTGCTGACGGCGCTCGCCTCGCTGTGCGGCGTCCTGGTGGCCGGTCCGGTGTCGGTGGCGGAGAGCCGGGACGAGGGGCGTACGGGCGGCGCGACGTTGGGCCGTAGCGCCCCGGTCCGTACCGCGCCCTCCCGCATCACGCCCGTGCACGTCACTCCCGCGCGGGCCCGTACGGCGCCCGCCCGTGCCGAACAGCGGGCCGTCGCGCCCGCGCGCACCACTCCGGACACGCCCCCGGACACGCCCGCCGCGCGCCGGCCGGTCGGCGCGCCCGCCGTGGAAGCGCCCAAGCGGCGGGTCTTCCAGGGCTGGGCCTTCGACCGGTGTCAGGCGCCACCGGTGAGCACGATGCGGGCCTGGAGTGCCTCCCCCTACCGTGGCGTCGGCGTCTACTTCGGGGGCCGTGGCCGGCACTGCCGGACGCAGAAGTACCTCGACAAGGGCTGGGTGCGCGAGGTCACGAAGCTGGGGTGGAACGTCCTGCCGGTGTACGTGGGATCGCAGTCGCCGTGTGTGATCGCGAAGATGAAGCGGAAGTACACCATCGGGGACAACGCCTGGGCTCAGGGGCGCGCGGAGGCGCGGGACGCCGTGGCGAGCGCGGGCCGGCTGGGCATGGTCCGGGGCAGCGCGCTCTACCTCGACATGGAGGCGTACCACCACCGGCGCTACCGGTGTGGGCGCACCACGCTGGCGTTCGTGCGCTCCTGGAGCCGCGAGGTACGCCAGCAGGGGTACGTGCCGGGCTTCTACAGCAGCGCGAACTCGGGGGTACGTCACATGGAGCAGTCCCGTAAGGCGGGCGAGCCGGATCTGCCGGAGGTGATGTGGTTCGCGCGGTGGAACGTACCCCCGTCGTTGTACGGCGAGAAGTGGCTGGACCGTCAGGCGTGGCATCCGCACCGGCGCATCCACCAGTACGCGGGGGACGTCGTCGAGGAGCACGGGGGCCGTCGGCTGGCCATCGACCGCAACCGGGTGGACGCGCCGGTCGCGGTCGTCCGCTGAGCCGGCCCCCTGCCTGGCCGGCCCCCTGCCTGGCCGACCCCGTGCTTGACCGGCCCCCTGCCTGGCCGGTCGGCTGGGCGGGGGCGCCCGGGCCGGCTGGTCGGGCGACCTGCCGGGGCCGCTCCGTCCGGCCCGCCCGTCGCGGGCCGGGCGGTGGCCTCTCCGGGCCGTGGTCCTACCTGGGGTCCACGCACCCGGAAGGGTGTCGGACCCCTGTCGTGCCAGGCGTGGCATGCCGCGACGGGTGGGAACGGCGCTTGGCGCCCGGTCGCGCAACCCTGACAGACCCTGAGAGCCCTCCGCCCGTAGGAGGTGGTGTCAGCCCCACCCGTACAACCAGAGGCGGACTTTGCTTCGGCACCTACGGCCGATCCGCGCGGGTGGCTCCGCTTCTAGCGTTATCGCCATGACCACGCCTGTGTGCAACAGCGCATCCACTGCTAGCACCGCCGGGTTCCCGTCGTTCACGTCGTACGTGCGGGACCGCGGCCCGGTGCTGCTGCGTACCGCCCGGTCGCTGACCGCGAACCCGAGCGACGCGGAAGACCTGCTCCAGACGGCGCTCACCAAGACGTATCTGGCGTGGGAACGAATAGAGGACCACCGCGCGCTCGACGGCTACGTGCGCCGGGCCCTGGTGAACACCCGCACCTCGCAGTGGCGCAAGCGCAAGGTGGACGAGTTCTGCTGCGAGGAGCTGCCGGAGCCCGACCCGACGCCGGCGCCCGACCCCGCCGAGCAGCAGGTGCTGCGGGACGCGATGTGGCGCGCGGTGGTCCGGCTCCCGGACCGGCAGCGCGCCATGGTCGTCCTGCGGTACTACGAGGACCTGAGCGAGGCGCAGACCGCCGAGCTGCTCGGGGTCTCGATCGGCACCGTCAAGAGCGCCGTCTCCCGCGCCCTCGGCAAGCTCCGTGAGGACCCGGAGCTGAGCCAGGCCGCGTAGGGCCCGCGGCGCCCCGGGCGAGGGCCGCCGCTTCCCGCCTCGCGGCATCGCCCGCGCGGGGGGCCCGGTTCCGGCCCCGTTTCGCCCGCGCGGCCGTCGTCCCGCGTGAGACCGTCCCGGGTGAGACGGCGCTGGGTGAGACAGCGTGGGGTGAGACTGCCGCGGACGAGACGGCGCGGGGTGAGACCGTCCCGGGTGTGTCCCCTCCGCGTACGAGACCGCCCCGGGTGAGATCGCCGCGGCCGAGGCCGCCGCGCGAGAGGTTGCCTGGGTGGGTGCCCTGTTCGCGCCCCGTCGGATCGGCCGGTGGCGCGTCGTCGGCTCGCCGGTCGGTAGGGGCCCGCCCCGCGTACGGCCGGGCCCCGTGACCAGTGGTCCCCACACCGCCGCGGTCTCCGCACCGCCGCGCCGCGCCGCCCGCCCCGGCACCACCGACCCGCCCGGCGCTCGCCCCAGAGCCAGCCGGTGAGCACCCCGCGTTCCGCGCCCGGCACCCCGTGGACCTGGACGTATCCCGCAACCCGCCTCTGCCCCAGACGCGCCGCACGCCCCCGACGCGCCGGGCCGCGCTGCCCCGCGCGCCTGCCCCGCGCGCCTGCCCCGCGCCGTGCTTTCGGCGAGCCCGGCCCCGTCTCCGTATCCCGGCAGACGTGCCCGGGCCGGGCCCACCCCGGCCCGGCCCGCCCCGGCCCGACCCACCTCGGCCGGGTCCCGCGCCGCATGTCGCGCGGCGCGGTACGCGCGCCACCCGGGCCGACGCGATGCGCCGCACCCCGTCACCACCCGCTCCCCGGTCCCGACGCCCCTCGCCCCCGGGCCATGCCCGGCCCGTGCCCGGGCCGCGTCCCGACGCGCCCGTTCCGCCGCCTCGGGTACGGCTGTCGCCGTGCCGGCGGACCGCGTCGCGTAGCGGAACTCACACCACCGGCCCGGCCCGGCCGCGCGCCGTACGCGGGCTCGCGTTCGCGCTGGCCGGCCACCCTAAGGGCGTACGCGCTGCTCCGCGCGCCTTTCGGGGCGCTACACGACCCCGCGCGCTCCGGGTGGGCCGCGCGCCGGTCGTGCCGTAGCGTCCGAAACGGGCCCCGGCGGAGCCCGCGCCTAGTGACATCCCACCGGGTGGCTGCGATATTTCAGCGCATCCCTTACTCGCGCGTAACTCACACCCTTTTCTCGGAGGTCCCGGTGCTGAGCACGATGCAGGACGTACCGCTGACGGTCAGCCGCATTCTGCGGCACGGCTCGGTGGTGCACGGCAACTCGCAGGTGATCACCTGGACGGGAGAGGGAGCGCCGGAGCGGCGCACGTTCGCCGAGATAGGCGAGCGGTGCGCGCGGCTCGCGCACGCGCTCCACGACGAGCTGGGGATACGCGGTGACCAGCGCATTGGCACGCTCATGTGGAACAACGGCGAGCACCTTGAGGCGTACCTGGCGGTGCCGTCCATGGGCGCCGTCCTGCACACGCTCAACCTGCGGCTGCCGGCCGACCAGCTCGTCTGGATCGTGAACCACGCGGCGGACCGGGTGCTGCTGGTGAACGGTTCGCTGCTGCCGCTGCTCGCGCCGCTGCTGCCGCACCTGCCGACGGTGGAGCATGTGGTCGTGGCCGGCGCGGGCGACCGGTCGGTGCTCGCGGACGCGCGCCCGCAGGTGCACGAGTACGAGGAACTGCTGGCCGGGCGGCCGTCCAGCTACGACTGGCCGGAACTGGACGAGCGCGAGGCCGGAGTGCTCTGCTACACCTCCGGGACGACCGGCGACCCGAAGGGCGTCGCGTACAGCCACCGGTCGATCTACCTGCACGCCATGCAGGTCAACAACGCCGAGGCGTTCGCGATGACGGTGGCGGACACGATGTTGCCGGTGGTGCCGATGTTTCACGTGAATGCGTGGGGGCTGCCGCACGCCGCGTTCATGGCCGGCACCACGCTGCTGATGCCCGACCGGTTCCTCCAGGCCGCGCCGCTCGCCGAGATGATCGAGGTCGAGCGCCCCACGCTGGCCGCCGCCGTGCCCACCATCTGGCAGGGCCTGCTGGCCGAGCTGGACGCGCGCCGGCGCGACGTCGCCTCGCTGCGCAGCGTCATCATCGGCGGCGCGGCCTGCCCGCCCTCGCTGATGCGCGCGTTCTGGGACCGGCACGCGGTGCGCGTCCTGCACGCCTGGGGCATGACCGAGACCTCGCCGCTCGGCTGCATCGCCCACCCGCCGCGCGGGCTGAGCGAGGAGGAGGAGTGGGCCTACCGGGCCACCCAGGGGCGTTTCCCCGCCTCGGTGGAGGCCAGGCTCGCCGGCGCGGACGGTACGTTCCAGCCGTGGGACGGGCGGTCGGCGGGCGAGCTCGAGGTGCGCGGGCCGTGGATCGCGGGGGCGTACTACGGGGGCGCGGCCGGGGAGCCGCTGCGCCCGGAGGACAAGTTCAGCCCGGACGGCTGGCTGCGCACCGGCGACGTCGGCACCATCACGCCGGACGGCTACCTGACGCTGACCGACCGGGCCAAGGACGTCATCAAGTCCGGCGGCGAGTGGATCTCCTCCGTGGAACTGGAGAACCACCTGATGGCGCACCCGGGCGTGGCGGAGGCCGCCGTGGTGGCGGTGCCGGACGACAAGTGGGGAGAGCGCCCGCTGGCGACCGTCGTCCTGCGCGAGGACGCGCAGGCGGACTACGAGGAGCTGCGGACCTTCCTCGCCGAGCGCATCGCGCGCTGGCAGTTGCCGGAGCGCTGGGCGCTGGTGCCGGCGGTGCCCAAGACGAGCGTGGGCAAGTTCGACAAGAAGGTGATCCGCCGGCAGTACGCGGAGGGCGAGTTGGACGTGACCCGACTGGGTTGAGGCCCGGCGCGGCGGACGGGGCGTGGCCGGCGGCGGGCCCGCCCGGGCCGGGCCGACCCGTGGTCGTACGGGTACGGGGGGCCGTAGGGGACACGGACCGGTGCCGGTCGGGTGTCGACCCGTGGTCGTACGGGGTCGGCCCTCGGTACTACGGGGCTGACCCGCGTGTCACGGTTGCGACCCGTGGTCGTACGGGATGGCCCCGTGGTACTCCGGGTTGCGCTCCGCTGGTCGTACGGGGCCGGCCCGCTGGTCGTACGGGGTCGGCCCGCCCCTCGCCGCGTACCCGCTCAGTCGTCGTGCTTGACGGTCAGTCCGTGCAGGACGGTCTCACCGTAGTTGCCGGAGTCGCACGGGTCCGTGTTGCCACAGTGGGCCTGGGTGTAGGCGCCGGCCTTGAAGTAGTTGCCGGAGCCGGAGTAGGAGATCGTGGTCTGCAACTCGCCGTTGTAGTACGCCTTGATCTTGCCGCCCGCCACCACGAACTTGGCCTCGAAGACGGTGCCGAGCTTGTAGTCGTCGGTGACCAGCCGGTGGTGCGTGGTGTTTTTCTCGGTGATGTAGAGCTTCGTGCCCTCCAGGCGGAAGACGGTGACGTCGTCGTCCCCGCCGTGGATCTGGGCGCCCACCACGTAGGGGCGCTTCTTGGGCAGGTGGGTGAAGGCTTCGCGGACGGTGAGGGTGTGGGTGCCCGACTTCGCGGACCAACTCGCCTTGTCCTTACCGCCGTTCTTCATCTCGCGCAGCTCCGAGCGCGGGTTCTTCGACCCGCCGGTGGTGACGCCGTTCACGGGCGCGCGGAACTGTACGCCCGTGCCGTCCGCCGCGACCGTGAAGTAGGGGTCGTTGGAGTACGTGGCCAGCTTCGGTTGCGTGATCTCGGTCGGGTGCTCGTCCTTGCCGATGGGGAGGGTCAGTTTCCAGTTCCTGAGGTCGAGCACGTCCGCCGGCACCCGGGCGGCCCGGTCGCCCGTACGCGCGGCGGCCGGATCGGCACCCGGCGTACGCCCCGCGTCGGCCGCGCGCGCGGCCCCCGGGACGGCGGCGAACGAGGCGGCCAGCGCGGTGGCGACGGCCAGTGCCGCGCGGCACCGCGGCGTGAAGGTAACGGCCATGGTGAACTCTCCCTCTGTCGCGTTCTGTCAGCTTCTGTCGCGATGCTTTCCGTACGGCGTCGCGTGCGGTCACGTCCTGCACGGTCACGTCGCGTACGGCGCATCTCGTGCGGGCGTTTCCCGGACGGCCGCGTCGCGTGCGGCGCGTCTCGTGCGGGCGTTTCCCGGACGGCCGCGTCGCGTGCGGGTGTTTCCCGTACGCCGTGTTCCGCACGGGTGCCTTCCGTGCGGCGTGTCGGGTGGGTGGCGGGGGGAGTCAGGCCGACCGCCCGGCGGGGCCCTCGGGATGGGCCCCGCCGGGCGGCGGGTGGCCGGAAGTCACGGGGCCCGGCGCGCCTCCCCTCACGACGAGCGCTCGCCGCACCGATCCGCCCCCCCCCCGGGGCGCGCGGCCCTGTGCGGTGGGCCGCGCCGGATCGCCGACGCTTCCCGTGGCTTCCGGTTCCCATCCCAGGCGGCCACGAGTTGTTCGGCAAGCGGCCCGACCTCGGCAAACAATTCCGCTCTCCGCCTCGTGTGGCGGCACGCGAGGCGGAGAGCCCCGGCCCTGTCGGCTCAGCGCCGAGCCCCGACGCCCGGCCCCCCGCTCCCGGAGCCCTCACCGATTCGAGGCGAGCCCCCACCGGGCACGAGCCCGGCCCGTACGAGGAGACCTCGCCCGTACGGGGAGACCCCGCCCGTACGGGGAGACCCCGCCCCTACGGGTGGGCCCTCGCCCCCTACGGGTGAGGGCCGGGGCGCGACCCTCGCGGGGACACGACGGGGCGTGACCCTCGCGGGGACACGTCAACTGGGCCCGCGTGTGGGCGAGGCAGGGCAAGGGGGCCGTTTCCTCCTCCGAGAGGGAGAAACGCGTCACCCGCGTGCGCATCCGGCGCGGGCGGGCCGCGACGCTGACGACCGGCCGGGACCCAGGTCAGGGCGGACCGTGGACGACGCCGCGACCCCACTGCCCATCGCCCACCGTGAGGTAGCCGGCAGTGCCGGCGGCCCGACCAGAACACGAGGCAAGGTCGCGGCGACTGACGGATTCCCTCGCAGGGCGCGACAGGATGCGTCAAGGTGCTTACGGAGTAAGCGAGTTGACTCTCGCGGGGAGCGGGGAGCGGGGAGCGGGGAGCGGGCCCCCGGGCTCGGCGTCGTTGCGAGATCCTGCCCACCGCCAGCCTGGTGCCCCCTCGGCCGCCAGCCCCGCGCCGGCGAACGCCCCGCTCCAACCAGCCGTGTCCCCGGCGGACACCCCTCGCCAGCAGCCGAGCCGCTCTGGCCGCCGGTACGCTCCGGCTGGCGAAGCGCACCGTAAGACGCCGTCGTCGGACGGTCACCGAAACCAGGAACAGCCCCCGAGGCAGGCCCCGTTCCGCGTACGCGTCACGGGAGAAGCGACCCACTGGCCTTCCCCCCGTACGCCCCGCCGAGTCGTGGAGCGTGGTGCGGTTGGGTTGCCGGACTGGCCTCGGTGCGCGGTGTCTTCCCGTGCGTTGCGCTCGGGCGCCCGTCCGAGAGTGGGCGGCGGCCAACTCGGCTGGTCGCACGCCTAACCGGCGCCCGGCACGGGTCGGCGCCGGGCTGGCCCGCCTCCCCCGTCGGCGCCCGGCGTCCCGCCCGGCCCTGCGGTCACGGCCCGGCGTTGGGTTGGCCGGGCCGCCGCTCCGTACGTCTCACCAGGGCGCGGCCCCGCAGTCCGTGGCGCGGAATCGAACGCCTCTCCCGCACACTCCACCGGGGCGTGGAACCGAACCGGCCCCCGCGCGCCCCACCCGAGCCCAAACCCGGCGACGACCCGGATGCCCCGACCGTCGGGCCGAACCCGTCGTGCCGGCACGTCGCGTATCGCCCTCCGGCGGCGGCGTCCCGAGCGAGGTCGTCCCGTACGGGGGCGCCCCGTACGAGGTCTTCCCGTACGGGGGGCGCCCCGTCAGCGGGTGGCCAGGAGGAAGTCCTCGCCGGTGGAGGGGCGTAGGCCGTCGGGGCGGTGGGCGAAGTAGCGGTCGGCCAGGGTGGTGCCGGGGAGGTGGCGGGCGTCGTCGAAACCGGCCTCGTGGGCGAGGGCGACCATCTCCTTGGGGGTGTAGAAGCTGATGAACGGCGTGCCGGCCGCGCGCGCCTTCGGTCTGGTCGCCTCCAGCGCGGGGCGGTCGGCGTCGGCGACGAGGTCGGTCGGCAGCATGAACGTCATGGCCAGCGTCGAGCCGGGGGCCAGCCCGGCCAGTCGGCGCAGGGCCTGCGCGGTGGCCTCCTTCGTGAGGTACATGGTCACCCCGGCGCAGGCCACCACCGCCGGCCGGCTCCGGTCGAAGCCGGCGTCGGCGAGCCGCTCCCACCAGTCCTCGCCCGCCTCGAAGTCCACCGGCACCAGCCGCAGCCCGTCCGGCACCCCGTACCCCAGCTCCGTCAGGCGTCGGCGCTTCCACGCCTGGGTGGCCGGCTGGTCGATCTCGAAGACCCGCACCCCGGCGGCGGCCTCCGGCCTGCGCTGGGCGTAGCTGTCCAGACCGGCGCCCAACACGACGTACTGGTCGACCCCTTGGGCCACCTGCTCGGCGAGCAGGTCCTCGACGAACCGCGCACGCGCCACGATGGCCGCCCGGAACCCGCTGGTGGCCCGCGCGTCCATGTCGGGGCGCCGCTCCCAGTCCGCGCCCGGGTCCGCCAGCCGCAGACCGACCTCGTCCCGGAGTACGTGCGGCGGCGGGTCGGCCCGTACGTGCAGCGCCCGCCACAGGGCCACCCGCACCGCCGTGTGATCCGGCGTGCGCTCGTTCTGGTCGCCGTTCCGTTCGTCCGCCACGATGACCTGCTCTCCTCGAAGTGTTCCCGATCAGGACCCGACGCCCCGCGCGCGAGCGCCCGCACTGCCCTACCGGCCCCGCGCGTCGGGCCGTACGACGCGATCCCGCGTCCCACGGCGCCTCCACCGCAGCGCACCTCGCCCCAGCGCATCTCGCCCCAGCGCATCTCGCCCCAGCGCATCTCGCCCTCGCGCGTACGGGGCATGGCGTGCCTCGTACCAACGACGGGGGCCGTCACGGATCGCCGGGCGGGATCCGGGCAGGTGAGGTGAGGAGGCGCGCGGGTCGGGGAGGGCGGAAGTACGCGCCCCGGGCGCGCCGGTCGAGCCGCCCCGTGGCGTACTCCCTCCTCCGTGCTCGACCTCCCCGGTAACCGGCCCCCGGCGTGGGCGGGCCGGCGGCGTCGTGGTCGATGACGTGTCGTGACGCGGCGCCGCACGGCGCGGTGGACGCCGCCCGCGTACGTCGCGTGCGTGCTCGTTACGCCTGGTCAGGGGCTGAGTCCGCGTGCTGGCGGCACGCTCGGGGCCCGGCCCGGCCCGGCCCGCCTCTGGCTCCGCTTCCGGCCCCGGCCCCGAACTCGGTCCGGGGCCCGACCGCGTGCGTGGCGCGGGGTGTTGACATCACTCCGCCGGGGCCCGAGCCTCCCGGCGTATGCCGTCGGGGCGGTCGCCCCACGCTGTGCCGGGGTCGCCGCCCGGGCGGGCCGGGACGACGACCGGGCCCGTGCTGGTGTGCGCGATGGTGTGGCTCATGCCGACCATCGTGCCAAGGGGGTCTGACAATTGGCCGCGCGGCGACGGTTGTTGGAGGTCAACGAGGGTTCAACGGCGTCGGACGGCGACCGGTGACGCCCGCCCGCCGCCCGAACCGCGCCCGCCCCGCCCCGGCACACGACCGTTCCGACTCCCCCGGACGCCAGCGCGTCCGGCCACGACCGACGCCCACCCGGGCCGGTTCCGCCTGTCGGGCCCAGCCCCGCACGTCATGCGTTCGGCTTCGCGTGACGCGCGCCCGACCGGCTCCCGTCAGCCCGGCGGCTCACGCCCACTCCGGCCGGTTCCGACGGCTCGGCCCAGCTCCGCAGGTCACGCGTCCCGCCCGGCCCTCACCGGACCCGGCTGCGATCGGCGCCCCCCTCGGGGCCGCCTGCGCGACCCAGACCCGCAGGTCACGCGCCTGGTCCCGCCCGGCATGCGCCCGGCCCCGCCCGGCATGCGCCTGGTCCGGCCGCTGTCGGCCCGGTGGCCCACACCCGCCCCGGTGTTCCGACGGTCCGGCCCCGCAGGCCACGCGCCCGGCTCCGCGCACCACGCGCGCCCCGCTCCCCGCCCCACGTGCCCGGCCCGACTCCTGTCGCCCCAGCGGACTCACGCCCACCCCAGCCGGCTCCGACAGCCTGGCTCGGCCCCGCACGTCACGGGTACCGGACTGCACGCCCCACGCCCAGCCCCCACGCCCAGCCCCCACGCCCAACCCGGCCGTCACCGGCCAGGGCCAGGGCTACGACCGACGCCCACCCCCGGCCGGCCCCGGGCGCGGTCCAACCGCCCCGCGCGATCCAACCACCCCGCGCGGTCCAGCCACCCCGCGCGTTCCGCGCGCCTGGCGTTCCGCGCGCCTGGCGCGCCTCGCGTGGGCCGCTAGTTGGTGCCGATCTTGGCCAGCAGGTCCACGATGCGGCCCTGGACCTCGGGGCTCGTCGAGCGCTCCGCGAGGAAGAGCACGGTCTCGCCGGAGCTGAGTCGGGAGAGCTGGCCCGGGTCGATGTCGGCGGAGGTGTAGACGACCAGCGGGGTGCGGTTGAGCAGGCCGTTGCCGCGCAGCCAGTCGACGATGCCGGCGCGCCGTCGGCGTACCTGCATCAGGTCCATGACCACCAGGTTGGGCCGGGTCTGGGCGGCGAGGTTGACCGCCTCGGCGTCCGTGTTCGCGCGCGCGACCTGCATGCCGCGCCGTTGCAACGTCGCGTTGAGCGCGCCCGCGATCGGCTCGTGCTCCTCGATGAGCAACACCCGTGGCGGGTGCTGCTCGCTGTCGCGCGGGGCCAGTGCCTTGAGCAGGACGGCCGGGTCCGCGCCGTACGCCGCCTCCCGGGTCGCCTGCCCGAGGCCGGCCGTGACCAGTACCGGCACCTCGGCCGCCACCGCCGCCGTACGCAGCGACTGGAGCGCTGTCCGCGTGATCGGGCCGGTCAGCGGGTCGACGAACAGCGCGGCGGGGTAGGCGGCGATCTGCGCGTCGACCTCCTCGCGGGAGTGCACGATCACCGGCCGGTAGCCACGGTCGCTCAACGCCTGCTGGGTGGACATGTCGGGCGCCGGCCAGACCAGCAGTCGGCGCGGGTTGTCCAGCGGCTCGGGCGGCAACTCGTCGTCCATCGGCGGGCGGTGGTCGTCGACGACCTCGACCACGCCGTGCGGCCCGTCCAGCGGCTCGGGGCCCTCGGCCCCCTCGTCCGGTGCGCCTATGGCGAAGGCGCGCCCGGCGCCGGAGGCCAGCCGCTGCTGCGGCTGCTGCCCCGCGTGCGGCGACGTGGCCTGCGGCATCGGCTGCGGCGCGCGGTGGGACGGCTGCGCGCGCCCCGGCGGCGGGGCCGCCTCCGGGCCCGGCGCCCGGCCCGCCCCGGCCGGTTCGCCCTCGTGCGGCTGGCCGGCGCCGTCGGGCCCGGCCGCCTCCGCCGGGTATCCCGCCTCGGGGCGCGCGGCCAGCTTCCGTCGTCGGCCCGACCCCGCGACCGCGCCACCGGGCGCGCCCACGGGGGGCTGGCCCGGCTGCTGCGCGACCGGCTGGCCCCCGGCGTGCGGGGGCTGACCGCCGGGCTGTCCCGGCTGGTGTGGCTGCGGTGACTGCCGAAGTGCGGGCGGCTGGTCGGGAATGGCCTGGGCGAACGGCATGCCCTGGCCCAGGGTGCGCACGCTGATCGGGCGGCCCTGCGTGTCATGGCTCGCGTCACGGCGCGGCTCGCCGTGCGGGGGAGCGCCCTGCGGGGCGCCACCGTGCTGGGGCCCGTGCGCGGGGTTGCCCTGCTGCGGGGCGCCGGGCAGCGCGGGCCGCCCGCCCCACGGGTCGGCCGGTCGGGCCTCGCCGCCCGTGGCCTGCCCCGCGGCGCCCGGGTCGCCCAGCGGACGCCGACCGGCGGGCTGTTCGCCCGGCCGGCCCGGCTGCGGGCGGGCGTCGATATGGCCGGGCTGCCCAGCCTGGCCGGGCTGGCCGTGGCGCGCGTCGGCGTCGGGGCGCGGCTGTTCGTCGGCGAGCGGACGCCGCGCGCGCCGCTGCCCCGGCTGGCCCTGCGGTGCCTGGTCGTACGGGCCCTCGCCGCGCGGCGCGCCACCCGCCTCGGCGGGTGTGCCCCACGGCGGAGCGGCCTCGGCACGCGGCTCGGGAACGCCGGGCGCCCACGGCGCGTTGGCCGGCCCCACGCCTTGGGGCCCCACACCTTGAGGCCCCACACCTTGGGGCACCACACCCTGCGGGTCGGCCTCGGGGTGTTGGTCAGCCGCGGCGGGTGGCAGCGCGAACGGCGTACGCCCCGCCGCCACCTCGTGCGCCGCCTGCCGCGGAACGGTCTGCTGCGCGGCGTCGGGCTGCTGGCCCGCGCCCGGCGCGTGCGCCCCTGGCGCGTGTGGCTGGCGCGCCGTGGCGCCCTGCGGCGGCACCGGCTGCTCGGCCTCGCCCAACGCCCGGCGCGCCCGCCGCCGCCCCGTGCCCTGCGGCGCGTCCTGGCCGGGGCCCTGCCCTGGCCCCGGAGCGAGTTCCTGCGGTTGCGGGCGCTGCGGCCCCGCCGCCTCCTGCGGGTCCACCGCCGCGGGCCCACCGTGCGGGGCGGCGGCCCAGCCACCGGAGCGCGGGTCCGCGCCGCCCGGACCCGACGCCGCGGGTCCCGTCTCCGGCCCCGACGGGCGCGCGCCCGTCGGCCCCGGCTGCCGGCCCGGCGCCGCCCCGGGGAGCGCGGCCGGCTCCAGACCGCCCGGTCCCTGTGGCTCGCCCCGCGCGTCGCCCGCGGCGGGCGGAAGCGCCAACGCGCCGCCCTGCGCCGGCCCGCCCGACCGTTGTGCCTGCTCACGCTGCCCGGCGTGCGCGCCGCGCCGTCCGCCCGCCGCGCCGTCCGAGGCGGACTGGCCGGGCTGGCCCTGCGCCGGTACGGGAAGTTGTCCGCCGCGCCCCGGGGCGGCAAGGTGCCCGCCGTGTCGCGAGTCGGCGAGCTGTCGGCTGGCCCGCGGCCCGTCGGCGGCCGGTGCCGCGCCGCCGGCGCGCGGCGGTCCGCCGTCGGGGCCGACCGGTCCCTGTACGGGCCCCGCCCCCGGCGCGCCGGGCAGCGCGACGGCGCCACCCGGCGCCCCCGCCTCGCCTCGCTCCGTACCGTCGCCGCGCGCGTGCCGGTTCGGCCTGCGCCGCTGACCGCCGCTCTGCTCGTCCGCCGCCGGCCCGACCGTGGCCAGTCCGGCGGGGCCCACGGGAATGCCCGGGCCGACCGGAATGCCGCCCGCGCCCGGCGCGCCGGCCGCCCCGTCGGGGCCCGTGGCCCGCTCCTCCGCCGGGTCACGGCGCGCACGCCGGCGCCCGGTGGGCCGCTGCCGGCGCCGAACTGTGGAAGGGCAAGGCCTGGGTCTTCCTCGTCCAGGCGTCGGAGAAGATCACCGACGGCCTGGTGGCGGGCCTGGCGGTCATCGGC
>NZ_JBHVJC010000074.1:0-11031 GCF_042799315.1 Streptomyces sp. NPDC057702
GCCTAGAGCCGTGCCGCTGGCCGCCGCCGCGCCGCGTGCGCCCTGGCCGCGCCGCGTGTCCGGCCCGGCCGGGGTGGGGCGCAGGACGGCGGTCTGGTCGTCGCCGGGCCGGGTGGGGCGCTCGCGGCGGGAGGCGGGGGTGCCGCCCGCGGGGCCCGTGGCCTTCGGACGGGCCGGGGTGCCGCTGGTCGGGGTGCCGCCGCCGCTGGTCGCGGCGGTGCCGGTGGCCGGCGCGGTGCCGGTGGTCGCTGTGCCGGCCGCCGTGGCGGCGGCTCCACGGGTGGCGCGCGGGTTCGGGCGCCGGGCGTCGTCGGCCGGGGTGGCGTTGCCCTGCGGGCCGACGGTCGGCCTCCCGGCGGTCGGCGTACGCGGGGTGCCGGCCGCCGGCGTGCGCGGGGCGCTGTCGCGGCGCGGGCCGGGGAGTCGGCCGGTGTCCTCGCCCGACGCGGGGCGGGGGACGGCGCTCTCGCTGCTGGTCCGGGCCCCGGGCACGTCCTCGCCCGCGCGCGGGGCGGGCGACGGCGCGGGGCGCCTGCCACGCGGGTCGTCCGTGTCGCCGCGTGGGCTCGGTGGCCGCTCGGGCCGGCCCGGGGCGGCGCGCTCGGGCCCGCGGCGGGGCGAACGGTCGGCGCGCTCGGCGCCGGGGCCCGGGTCGGTGGCGCTGCCGGTCGCGCCCAGACCCCGGCCCAGGGTGGTGGGCCGGTTGCCGGGTGGGGTGGGCCCGGTGTCGCCGGCCGCGCGCGTGGAGCCGCGCGGGGAGGGGGCCGGGCGGGCCGGGGTCGTGGCGGGGGCGCCCTGTGGGGAGGCGCTGCCGGGCCGGGCCTGGGAGGGGCCGGGTCGCCGGCGGCCGGTGTCCTGGTCGGTGCGGGGGAGGTCGGTGCCCTGTGGGGGAGCGCCGGCACCTCCTGATCGGGGCCGATCGGCGATGCGGTCACCGGCGGAACGCGTGCCGCTACCGCTGCCCGGGGCGCCGGGGTCGTTGCGGGCGACGGTGTCGTCGCCGTCGCCTTCGGCGCTGTGCTGCTGAGGCTCGTCGGTCATGTGTGTAGGGACTCCTCGGCCGCCGCCCACGGTTCTGCCATTGGTTCTCCCACGGCATAAATCCTGTCATGTCGGGCGAATAGCGTCGTACGCCCCACTGGTCACTGTCGCATCATGCGTTCCGCGCGGCGGAGGCGGCGCGCACCTGTGACAGCTCTGTGATCGGCCAACTGGCCTGGGCAACTCACCCCACAGGGTGAATAATGCCTGGCTCGCCGCCCGGCTGTCGCTCTAGGCTCGTGGACTTTGGTGCCGAGTGCCGGGGGAGGGATGAAGGGTGCGGCTGTACCTGGCCGTCGCCGCGAGCGGTTTCCGACGCTACGCGACCTACTGGGCGGCCACCGCCGCAGGGGTGTTCACCAACACCGTCTTCGGGTTCATCGTCGCGTACACGTATCTCGCGCTGTGGGACCAACGGCCGCACCTGGGGGGCTACGACGAGGCGCAGGCCATGACCTTCGTCTGGCTCGGACAGGCGCTGTTGGCCGCGTCGGCCCTGATAGGGGGCGGTTTCCACGAGGAGTTGCAGGAGCGCATCCGGTCGGGGGACGTGGCCGTCGACCTCTACCGGCCGGTGGACCTCCAGGCGTGGTGGCTGGCCAACGACGTGGGCCGGGCCGCCTTCCACCTGCTGGGCCGTGGTCTGGTGCCGATGTTCGTCGGGGCGCTCGTCTTCGATCTGGCGCTGCCCGCCTCGCCGCTGACGTGGCTGTACTTCCTGGTCGCGGTGGCGCTGGGGATCCTGGTCAGTTTCGCCGTGCGCTACCTGCTGGCGCTGACCGCGTTCTGGCTGCTCGACGGTTCCGGCGTCAACACGATCGGTGTTGTTCTCTCACTGTTCTTCTCCGGGATGGTCCTGCCGCTCAACGTCTTCCCCGGCGCGCTCGGCGACCTGGCCACCGCGCTGCCCTGGGCGGCGATCCTGCAGATCCCGGCGGACGTCCTGCTCGGCGAGCACCAGGGCACCGGCCTGCTGACGGCCTTCGCCTTCCAGCTCGGTTGGGCCGTGGCGCTGTTGGCCGCCGGACGCGCGCTCCAGGCCGCCGCGACGCGGAAGGTGGTCGTCCAGGGTGGCTGAACCACAGGCACGGCAGCGGCCCGTGGCCGGTCAGCGGCCGTGGGTCGACCGGGAGCCGCGCGGCCACCGGGAGTGGCGCGGCTACCAGGGGGTGCGGGCGTACGTCCTGATCGTGGGGATGTGGGTGCGCTCGACGATGGCGTACCGCACCTCGTTCGTCATCATGACGTTGGGCAACCTCGCCGTGACCGTGCTCGACTTCGCGATCATCGGGCTGATGTTCACGCACGTGGACGCCCTCGGCGGGTTCGGTCTGGCCGAGGTGACCTTCCTCTACGGCACCAGCAGTACCGCCTTCGGCCTGACCGACCTGCTGTTCGGCAGCACGGAACGCATCGGGCGGCGGGTGCGCGACGGCACGATGGACACCCTGCTCGTACGCCCGGTGCCGGTGCTCGCGCAGGTGGCGGCGGACCGGTTCGCGCTGCGCCGGATCGGGCGCGTCCTGCAGGGCGCCGCGCTGCTCGGCTGGTCGCTCGCGCACCTGGACGTGGACTGGACCTGGGGCCGGGTGCTGCTGCTGCCGCTGATGCTGCTGAGTGGCGCGGCCATCTTCGCGGCCCTGTTCGTGGCGGGGGCGGCCTTCCAGTTCTGGGCCAGCGACGCGGCCGAGGTGCAGAGTTCGTTCACGTACGGCGGGACGACGCTGCTCCAGTACCCGCCGACGATCTTCACCACGGACCTGGTGCGGGCGGTCACCTTCGTCATCCCGCTCGCGTTCGTCAACTGGCTGCCCGCGCTGTACGTCCTGGACCGGCCGCAGCCGATCGGGCTGCCGGGCTGGGTGGGGTTCACGGCGCCGCTGGTGGCGGTGGGCTGCTGCGCGTTGGCGGGGCTGGCGTGGGGCGCGGGGCTGCGGTCCTACCGCAGTACGGGGAGTTGAGCGCGGCGCGGCGTGCCGGGGCGAGTGCGGGGCGACCAGGTGACCAGGAGAGGGGCATGAGGCGATGACGGCGGACGACGCCGCGTTCATCGACGTCGAAGCGGTGGAGAAGGTCTTCACCGTGCGACGCCGGGCGGGTTGGGTGCGCCGGGAGCGGCGCGAGGTGCGGGCCGTGGACGGGATCAGCTTCCGGGTGCCGCGCGGCGAGATGGTGGGCTACATCGGGCCCAACGGCGCGGGCAAGTCCACCACCATCAAGATGCTCACCGGCATCCTGGTGCCCAGCGGGGGGCGGTTGCGGGTCGCGGGCATCGACCCGTCCCGGGACCGTACCCGGTTGGCCCGTCGGATGGGTGTGGTCTTCGGGCAGCGCACCACCCTGTGGTGGGACCTGCCCCTACGGGACTCGTACGCCCTGGTACGACGGATGTACCGGATTCCGGAAGCCCGCTTCCGCGAGAACCTGGAGCGGTGTGTGGAACTCCTGGATCTCGGCGCGCTTCTGGAGGTGCCGGTCCGTCAGCTCTCGCTAGGCCAGCGGATGCGCGGGGACATCGCGGCGGCACTGCTGCACGATCCGGACGTGCTCTACCTGGACGAGCCCACCATCGGCCTCGACGTGATCAGCAAGGCCAAGGTGCGGGAGTTCCTGCGCGAGGTGAACGCGGAGCGGGGCACGACCGTGCTGCTGACCACGCACGACCTGACCGACATCGAACAGCTCTGTCGTCGGGTGATGGTGATCGACCACGGGCGGGTCATGTACGACGGCGGGCTGGAGGGGTTGCACGCCGTCGGCGAGAGCGAGCGCACCCTGGTGGTGGACCTGGAGCGGGAGCTTCCGCCCATCGCGGGGGTGCCGGGGGCGCGGACGGTGCGGGTCGAGGGCCCCCGGCAGTGGCTGGCGTTCCCGGCCACGGCCAGCGCGGCGCCCATCGTGGCCGCGGTCGCCGCCGCGTACCCGCTGGTGGACCTGTCGGTGCGGGAGCCCGACATCGAGGCCGTGATCGCCACGATGTACGCCGGGCGTGCCGACTAGCCGCCGGATCACCGCGTCGGGGTCGCGCCTCGCACGCGCGTGCCCGCGTAGGCTGTTCGTATGAGTGCTGAACTCCCTCCGATGCGGGCCTCCGACACCGAGCGTGAACGCGTCGCCGAGGCGCTGCGCGAGGCGGTCGCCGTGGGGCGGCTGACGATGGAGGAGTTCGACGAGCGGTTGGAGGCCGCGTACACCGCGCGGACGCATGCCGACCTGGAACCGCTGGTCCGCGACCTGCCGGTGCCGGCGTCCATGGCGCCGCCGGCATCGGCACCGGCGCCGGGGCGCGAGCCGGCCGGTACGGACGCGGCCTGGTCGGAGCGGATCGGCGGCCGGGCGACCTCGCGTTGGGGTCTGGCCCTCATGGGTGGCTTCCAGCGGGCCGGTCGCTGGGTCATGCCGCGCGCGTTCACCTCCGTGGTGGTGATGGGCGGCGGCGAGATCGACCTGCGGGACGCGCGGTTCGAGGAGCGTGACGTGGTCGTGCGCTGCTTCGCGCTGATGGGCGGGATCTCGGTGATCGTGCCACCGGACGTCGAGGTCAACGTCAACGGCATGGGCATCATGGGCGGCTTCGACCAGGCGGCGACCGGCGACGGCGTCGCGGACGCGCCACGGGTGACCGTCACCGGCCTCGCGATCTGGGGTGCCGTGGACGTCGAGCGCAAGCGGCGCAAGGCCGACATCCAGCGCGAGAAGGAGGACCGCCGCCGCGAGAAGGCCGAGCTCAAGCGGTTGCGGAAGGAGCGCGACGCGCACCGCGACCTCGACCACGCGGAGCGGGAGCGCGCACTGGCCGACGAGCGCGCGCTGGCCGACCGGCGGGCGGCGGGGGAACTCGACGCCGGGCGGACCGACGACGCGGCGCGGTGGCTCGACGCGACCAGCCCCGCGTTCGGCGACGGACGGCCCGAGCCCCAGCCGGAACCCCGCTCGGCGACGGAGCCGCCCACGCGCCGCGCGGACGGGCGGCGGGAGCCGGGTCCGGACGCGGGCTAGCCACGGGGGGCGGGCGGGCCACGCCGGGCGCTGGGCGGTCGTGCCGGTCGGGCCGGGCGGGCCGGACCAGGGCTGGGTCGGGTGGACCCGGAGGCGGGGCGGGCCCGAGGCAGGGCCGTCGCGGCGCCGCGCGGGTGGGCCCCTCGGGGCGGGGGACTCCGTCGCCGAAGCGGGCCGGTCGGTGCGTCGACGTACGGGATCCCGTCGACGCACGGGGTGCACGGGGCGAAGTCGGGCCGCCGGCCGGGGTTCGGCCGGGCGGCCTCCTCAGAGTGCCGCCGCCGCGACGCCTCGCAGGTGTCGTAGGTCCAGCGTCCGGGCCATCGCCCGGTAGCCCTCGTCGCTGGGGTGCAGGTGGTCGCCCGAGTCGTAACGCGGGAGCAGCCGCAGCGGGTTGGCCGGGTCGCGCAGGGCCGCGTCGAAGTCCACGACCTCGTCGAAGACCTCGCCGGAGCGGATGCGCTCGTTGACCGCCTGCCGCACCCCGTCGAGCTGCGGGGTGAAACCACGGTGGCCGTAGAAGGGCATCAGCGTGGCGCCGACGACGCGCAGGCCCCGGGTGTGCGCCTGCTCGACCATCTGCCGCAGACCGCCGACGATGCGGTCCGGGTCGGTCTCGTGCGGGTTGCGCAGGATGTCGTTGACACCCAACTCGATGACCACCACCCGCACACCGGTCTGGGCCAGTACGTCCCGGTCGAAGCGGGAGAGACCGCTCGGGTTGTGCGGCGGGCTGTGGAAACCGTCGGTGAGCACGCGGTTGCCGCTGATGCCCTGGTTGAGGACGCCCAGCCGGGGCGCGCCGCGCTCGGTGCGCAGCCGCTCGGCCAGGAAGTCGGGCCAGCGGCGGTTGGCGCCCATGGTGGAGGTGATGCCGTCGGTGATCGAGTCGCCGAGGACGACGACGGAGCCGCGCGCCTTGTTCGTCCACACGTCCACGCCGGTCAGGTAGCGCCAGTACGGGCTCTGCTCGGTGTACGCGAGCCCCGCGAGGTCCTCGGTGTGGTCGCCGCGCGCCGCGTACGAGATCTGCCGGGCGTGCGGGTGGTAGGTGACGGCGCCTGACGGGCTCGGCGAGTACGTCGTGACCAGCAGGTCGCTGGCGCTGGGGACGCTGAGCCGGGCCGGGTCGCTGACGACGTGCCGCCCGGCCGGGATGGTCACCGAGTGCTGGTTGCCGAAGCTGAGTCGCCGCATGGTGCCGGCGGCGGCCGTGGGGTCGCTGGGCGCGACGGCCAGCGCGACGGAGGCGTGGCTGATGGTCAGGGGCCGGGCGCCGTAGAGGTTGGAGAGCTGGATGCGCACCCGCTCGCCGCCCACGCTGGCGCGCACCACGTTGCGTATCGACACGCGGGGGAAGCCGTTGGGGCGCTGGGGCTCGGCGGCGGTGGGCGAGGTGGCCCAGGTGCCGGCCCAGGTCCCGGCCGAGGCCGGCGCGGCCTCGTTCCCGTGGCCGGTGGCCGGCTCCGTGTCGCCACCGCTCCCGCCGACGCCGACGAATATCGCGGTGGAGACGAGGATCACCACGGCCGCCAGCGCAGCGAGCACGGCGTAGGCCGTACGCCTGGGCGGGGGGCTCACGGTCATGTGCGCAAATCTCCTGGTGCGGGCGGAATCGGCGACTCCGCGGATCGACGGATGCGGGGCGACCAGCCAGCGCCGTCGCGAGCCCGATCGGCCCCCCATGATCCCACGATGAGGCACCAGGCCGCCCGTCGGGCCGCGCGCACCACGACCCGCTGGCGTGCGCCCTCCCCGCGCCCGGCGCGGCGGCCACGGGCCGGACGCGCGGGGTGCGCCGGGCGGTCGCGGCGGGTCGGGGCGCCCGGCGCCGCGCGCCGAATGCGACCCTGAGCCCGCCCCTGAGGCTCGCCCCCGGGGCGACTCCGGGCCCGCTCAGGGTCGGGAGCGGGTACCGACGGGCACCGCTCGTTCGTTGTCGAGAGCAGGACGGGAGATGCGCGACGGGACGGGGGAGGAGAGCGGAGCGGGCGAGACGCGGGACGGACAATGGCCGGGGGACACGGCTCGATCTTGGTGGAGTGGATGGAACGGACGTACGGGGACACCGACGGCAGCGCGGGCGCGGACACCGGCGGCGGAGCAAAGCCCCCGGGTGGCCCCAGGCGGGCCACTCCCGGTGGCGGCTTCACCGGGCCGCTCGCGTTCAGCGCCGCCGACCAGGAGAAGCAGCGCGCCGTGCGCCGTATGAAGGCGCTGGCCACGGGGCTGCTGCTGGCGGTGGCGCTGGTGTACGGGCTGGCCAAGTGGGCGCAGTCGGCCGGGCTCGGCGGCTGGAGCGGGTACGTGGCCGCGGCGGCCGAGGCGGGCATGGTGGGCGCGCTCGCGGACTGGTTCGCGGTCACGGCGCTCTTCCGCCACCCGCTGGGTCTGCCGATCCCGCACACGGCGATCATCCCGACCAAGAAGGACCAGCTCGGACACAGCCTGGGCGAGTTCGTCGGGGAGAACTTCCTCGCCGGCGACGTCGTACGCGAGCGGCTGCGGGCCGTCGGCATCGGCAGCCGCCTCGGGGCCTGGCTGGCCGAGCCGGCGCACGTGGACCGGGTCACCGACGAGCTGGCCACCGCCGTGCGCGGCGCGCTGACCGTGCTGCGCGACGCGGACGTGCAGGCGGTGGTGGGCGAGGCGATAACGCGCCGGGCCGACGCGCAGGAGATCGCGCCGGGCCTGGGCACCATGCTGGAGAAGATCGTCACCGACGGCGGGCACCGCAGGGTCGTGGACCTGGTCTGTGTGCGGGCGCACGACTGGTTGGTGGAGCACAGCGACTCCGTGATGGAAGCGGTGACCGGCGGGGCCCCGGGCTGGACGCCGCGCTTCGTGGACCGCAAGGTCGGCGATCGGGTCTACCGGGAGCTGCTGCGCTTCGTGACCGAGATGCGCGACATGCCCGACCATCCCGCGCGCGGTGCGGTGGACCGGTTCCTGGCCGACTTCGCGAGCGACCTGCAGTCCGACACGGACACCCGGGCCCGGGTGGAGCGGCTCAAGAGCGAGGTGCTGGGGCGCAGCGAGGTGCAGGACCTGATCGCCTCCGCGTGGGGCTCGGTCCGCGCGATGATCGTCGCAGCGGCCGAGGACGAGCGCAGCGAGCTGCGACTGCGCGCCCGCGCGGCGATCCTCTCCCTGGGCACCCGCCTGGCCAGCGACGCCCGTCTCCAGCGCAAGGTGGACGGCTGGCTTGAGGACGCGGCGGTGTACGTCGTCACGACTTACCGGGGCGAGATCACCTCACTGATCAGCGAGACCGTCGCGGGCTGGGACGCGGAGCACACCTCCCGCAAGATCGAGGCCCACATCGGTCGCGACCTCCAGTTCATCCGCATCAACGGCACGGTGGTGGGGGCCCTGGCGGGCCTGCTGATCTACACGGTGACGCACACGCTGACCGGCTGAGCCGTGACGCCTGCTGGGCGGGGCGCGGGGCTGCCTGCCGGTGGGGTGCGAGGCCGCCTGGCGGCGGAGCATGGGGCCACCGGTCGGTGGGGGCCTCCGGCGGGGGCCGGGGGCGCCGGCTCCCGGTGGGGTGCAGCCGCCCCGCGCCGAGGGCCGTGGGCCTCACGCCGGCGGCCCCGGGCCTGGGGAGGCGACGTGGGGCATCACGGCCGGTCGTGACGACCGGTCGTCACGTCACCGCCCACGGTCGTTCGGCGCGAGGCGACCCCGTGCCAGCAGCCGGGCCGGTCCCGAGGGTGGGGAAGAGCTGCTGGCGCCGGGGGCCCGGACGCGTCCGGTTCCGGGTCTCGCGCGGGTCAGCGCAGGATGGTGGCGCGCAGGGTCTCGTAGGACGTGCCGATGTCCCAGTAGCGCACGGTGCCCCGGGCGTTGTCGTAGACGCCTGTGCCGCCGGTGATGGCCATCTCGACCGAGTTGGCTCCCTTGTCCGCGAGCGACTGCATGGTCAGTGAGCCTCGGTCGAGTTCCAGGGTGACCAGGCACTGCATCGTGACCTTTTCGCCGTCGACGTGGACGGCCTGACATGTGCCGCCCCCGCGTCCGACGTTCTTGCCCTTTTCGACGAGGGTGCCGGAATAGGAGTTCATATCGCCCAGACTGGGGCCCGTGGGGGCGAGGTCGTTGTCGGCGTACTGCTCGTTGTTGAAATGGAGGTCGACGATTTCGGCCTGCTTCTTTTCCGGGGTGTGCGCGTCCGCGGTGCCCAGGGTGCAGAATCCGATAGCGGCGGCGGCTATCGACAGGGCGACGCTCCGCTTGAGCACGGACCGCTTGCCGCCACCTCCGAGAACATTCCGCCGCGCCCTCGGGTGTGCGGCAGCGGATTCCGAATGGCTGGTGCCCATGTGAATTCTCCTCGCTTGGTCTCCCGATGGGAACGTTCATGACGTTATGGCTTTCCCGGCCGTCGCGTCCAAGGCCAGATGCGTTATGACGTCATATGCGGGTGGGTATAACGGCGTGCGAAACGGGGGGAGGGATTCCTCTTTTCCTTACGGGGGCAAACGGAGCCACGCCGCACGCCGACCCGGTCGACCGGCCCGCGCCGGGCTGTCGTCGGTCGCGCGGAAAGCGGGTCGGTCGGCGCGTTGTCGGACCCGTAGGCCCCCAGGGGGCGCCGCGTCGGGCGTGGGCGGCGGCCTGGTGGGCGAGGCGCGGGTGGTGGGGGCAGGCGGTCACGGGCCTGCCGGTGCGACCCGTACGCTCGCGGGCCTGCCGGCGCGACCCCGTACGGCGACGCGTGGCCGCACGCCTCGGGGCCTTCCTCGACCACCGGGAGGACCGACACGAGCGCTGACCCGGCCGCCGACATGGGCGCCGCCTCGGGCGGCGGCGCGCACACCCGCGTGAAGGCCGACACGAACGATGGCGTGAACGTCGATGCGGGCACCGGCCCTGACGCCGGCACCGGCCCTGGCACGGACGCCGGCGCGCGTGCGGGGGCCGCGCGGGTCCTGGTGTCCCTCGCGCGCCTCTGGGATGAGCTTCTGACGGTCTGACGAACCGACGGTCGCCGCAGGGCCGCTGCCGGCGCGGTCCTGACCGGGTGGGGTGTGAGGCCGCCGTCGGGCGCACGATCCAGCTCTGCCCGCGCCCGCGCCCGCGCACGGCCACGGTCACGGTGCCGCGGTCGCGGCGCGATCCGCGCGCCTTCCTCGTGGTGGCCGCCCCGGTCGGTGACGCGAGCGCGGCCTGTCGGTCGCGGGCCGCGTCACGGGGCAGTCCGACGGCGCGCACGACCCGTGCGCTCGGCTGGCCGCGCGCTGCCAGGACATCGGCGACCCGGCCCACGCCGCCGCCCTGGCGGGCCTCCCGGCCGGGAACCACGCAGGCGTCGGCACCCACTCCGAGCGTGTCAGCCGCCTCGCCCATACCCCGCCCACGACGGCCTGGGTCCGCCCCCCCGGGCGCATCGCTGGGCTCGGTCGATGGGCTCGACCGCCTCTGGGTCGGGTTGTTTGGCCTCGGCCGTCTGGGGCCGAGCGCTCGAACCGGCCGTCCCGGGCTCGACCCCTGAGCCCGCCGTCTCCGGGCCCATCCGTCGGCCTCGACCACTTGGGCCGTACGCCCTGGGGCTCGTTCGCTCCAGGGCTCGGTGGACGGGCTTGACCGCCTGGGCCCGCCCCCGGGCACGTTGCCGGGCTCGACCGATGGGCTCGACCGCCTCTGGGTCTGGTCGTTTGGCCTCGGCCGCCTGGGTCCGAGCGCTTGAACCGGCCCGTCCCGGGCTCGACCCCTGAGCCCGCCCGCCTCGGGCCCATCCGTCTGGCCTCGACCACTTGGGCCGTACGCCCTGGGGCTCGTTCGCTCCAAGGCTCGGCCGATGGGCTCGACTGTCTGAGCCCTTCCGCCCCGGGGCTCGTCCGTTCCAGGGCTCGGTGGACGGGCTTGACCGCCTGGGCCCGCCCCCGGGCGCGTTGCCGGGCTCGACCGATGGGCTCGACCGCCTCTGGGTCTGGTCGTTTGGCCTCGGCCGCCTGGGTCCGAGCGCTTGAACCGGCCCGTCCCGGG
>NZ_JBHVJC010000074.1:11129-12428 GCF_042799315.1 Streptomyces sp. NPDC057702
GGCTCGACCCCTGAGCCCGCCGTCCCCGGGCCCATCCGTCGGCCTCGACCACGTGGGCCCGTCCGCCCCGGCGCCCGGCCGCTCGGGCTCGCCCCCACTGAGCCCAGTCGCGCCAGGCCCAGCCGCGCCAGGCCCAGCCACCACCCGGGCCCAGTCGCGCCAGACCCAGCCACCACCCGGGCCCGGCCACAACCCAGGCCGGTCGGCGCCCCGGTCCACGGCGGCCCGCCGTCCGTCCTGCGCCTGTCGCCCCCGTGGCCCGCCGTCCGTCCGTCGCCGGTCACCCCTGTGGACCCCGGCCCGGATCGGACCCGCTGTCCGTGGCGGGCCCCCGTTCGGGGCGGGCGCGCCGCCTGTGTGGCCCGGGTCGGCCGCCGGGGCCGGGGTGGGGTCGCCTCGTCCGCGCTTCCGGGGGCCGGGCGGCCGTGGTGGTGGGGGCCAGGGGAGTACGGCGGGGGCTGTGGTGGTGGGGGACGCGTCGGGTGGGGTTGGCCGGGGGCCGGGAGGCCCCGAGCGGGTGGGTACGCGATGTCGCCTCGGGGTCGGTGGCCGGGGGCGTCGGCCAGCCCGTTCGGTACGGGCCCCGGGGCCGGCGGTGGGGGCGTCCGGGGTGCGCTCGCCGCTCGGGTCGGCGCGCGGGGCCGAGGGTCCGCTGGGCCGGGCCCCGGCGAACGGGACGGCGCGGAGATCGGCCCGCCCGGTCCGGGGCACACACGCGCCGTGGCCGGGGTGGAGCATCCGCCCAGTGGCTCGCGTCGGCGGGGAGCACCGCGCGGCGCGGTCGGTGGCGTCGCCTGCGGGCCGCGGCGCGGAGCAGCGGGCGGTGGCGTCGCCCGAGCCGGGCGACGGCGAGCGGCGGAGACCAGGAGACCAGCGGAGGCCAGGAGACCAGGAGGCCAGCGGAGACCAGGAGGCCAGCGGAGGCCAGGAGACCAGGAGGCCAGAAGGACAGCGGAGGCCAGCGGAGGCCGACGAAGAACAGCGGCGGGGCGAACGCGGTTTCCGAGGGGGCGGTTCGGCGGCCACTCGTCGTGTCCGGGCGCGCGGTGGTCGCGGTCCGGCGGCGGGCAACCGGTCGGGCGTTCCGTGAGGGGATGGCCGGTGACGGGGCGGCCGGCGGTGGCTACGACGTGCCTGTGCCGGGTCGCAGCGGAGGAGGCGACCGATTCCGCCGGGCCACGGCCCGTCGCGCGGGTGCGGCCGGGGGCCCGGGCGCGGGGCGGGCGTTACGCGAGGAGTGGCCCCCCCCCCCCGGGGGGGGGGGGGCAACACCCGCCCCAACCCCGGGGGCCGGGCGGC
>NZ_JBHVJC010000075.1:0-11361 GCF_042799315.1 Streptomyces sp. NPDC057702
GTTTTTTTTTTTTTCCGCGCGGGCGGGGGGGGGGGGGGGGGGCCCCGGGGCGGGGGGGGGGCGGGGGCCCCGCGCCGCGAGCGGGTCGGCGAAGGGGCGGGTCAGTGCGCGCCGTAGCCGGTCAGCGAGCGCACCTCCAGCTCCGCGTACTTCTCCTTGTCCACCGGCTCCTTGGAGACCAGCGAGCCGATCCAGCCCAGCAGGAAGCCGAGCGGGATGGAGACCAGGCCCGGGTTCTCCAGGGGGAACCAGTGGAAGTCCACGTCCGGGAACATGGAGGACTCCTTGCCGGAGACGACCGGCGAGAAGAGCACCAGGAACACCGACGCGAACAGGCCGCCGTAGATGGACCACAGGGCGCCCTGGGTGGTGAACCGCTTCCAGAACAGGCTGTAGAGGATCGTCGGCAGGTTGGCCGAGGCGGCGACCGCGAAGGCCAGGGCCACCAGACCGGCGACGTTCAGGTCGCGGGCGAAGACGCCCAGCGCCACGGCCGCGATGCCGATGCCCACCGTCGCCCAGCGGGCCGCCGAGACCTCCTCCTTCTGGGTCGCCTGGCCCTTGCGGATGACGTTGGCGTACAGGTCGTGCGCGAAGGAGGACGAGGAGGCCAGGGTGAGGCCGGCGACGACGGCGAGGATGGTCGCGAACGCCACGGCCGAGATCACCGCGAGCAGGATCGCGCCGCCCGTTGAGTCGGGCCCGCCGCCGATCTCCTGCGCGAGCAGCGGTGCCGCGGTGTTGCCCGCCTTGTTGGACGCGATGATGTCGGTCCGCTTCAACAGGGCGGCGGCGCCGAAGCCCAGGGCGATGGTCATCAGGTAGAAGCCGCCGATGATGCCGATGGCCCAGTTGACCGAGCGGCGTGCGGCCTGCGCGGTGGGGACGGTGTAGAAGCGGATCAGGATGTGGGGCAGCCCGGCCGTGCCGAGGACCAGGGCGATGCCGAGCGAGATGAAGTCGAGCTTGGTCGTCGAGTCCACCCCGTACTTGAGCCCGGGTTCGAGGAAGGCGCTGCCCATGCCGCTGTTGTCGGCGGCCTCCCCCAGCAGCGTGGAGATGTTGAAGTCGAATTTCAGCAACACCAGGAAAGTGATCAGCAGCGTGCCGGCGATCAGCAGCACGGCCTTGACCATCTGCACCCAGGTGGTGCCCTTCATGCCGCCGATGGAGACGTAGAGGATCATCACCACGCCGACCAGCACGACGATGAGGATCTTGCCCGCCTCGCTGGTGATGCCCAGCAGCAGCGAGACCAGCACGCCGGCGCCGGCCATCTGGGCCAGCAGGTAGAAGATGGACACCACGATGGTGGAGATGCCGGCGGCGGTGCGCACCGGGCGCTGCCGCATGCGGTACGCCAGCACGTCTCCCATGGTGAACCGGCCGGAGTTGCGCAGCGGCTCGGCCACCAGGAGCAGGGCCACCAGCCAGGCGACGAGGAAGCCGATGGAGTAGAGGAAGCCGTCGTACCCGAAGAGGGCGATGGCGCCGGCGATGCCGAGGAAGGACGCGGCGGACATGTAGTCGCCGGAGATGGCCAGGCCGTTCTGGAAGCCGGAGAACTGCCGTCCGCCCGCGTAGAAGTCGGTGGCGTCCTTGGTCTGCTTGCCGGCCCACACCGTGATGCCGAGGGTGACCAGGACGAACGACGCGAACAACGCGATAATGAGCGGCCGGTGCTCGCTGACGCCCTCGGCCGCGAGGAAGAGGGTGTCCGTCACGACTGGCCCTCCAGGCGGGACTTGATCGCGCTGGCGCGCGGGTCGAGCTTGGTGCTGGCGTGACGCGCGTACCACCAGGCGATGACGAAGGTCGACAGGAACTGCAGGAGCCCGAAGACGAGGGCCACGTTGATATGGCCTACGACCTTCTTGCCCATGAGGTCGCCCGCGTAGCTCGACAGCAGTACGTACAGCAGATACCAGCTGACGAACGCGATGGTGAGCGGGAAGGCGAACGAGCGGTGGGAACGGCGCAGTTCGGCGAACTCCTCGCTCGACTGCACCTGGATGAAGTCGGGCTGCCCGGCGCTGCGGGCCGGGCCTTGGGGCGGTGCGGGGTCCACGGTCTCTCCTGGTGTGGCGACTGACTGGGGACGGATCACAGCGGGTCGAGGGCGGCGGACGAAGTGGCTGGTGGGCTCGGTGTCGTGGGGCGCGGGGCCGGGGGGACGGGGCGGGACCGGGCGCCGAAAGCGCACGGGGGACGAGGCGGCGTATGTGCGGTGGGTGATCCAGGTCACGCATCGTAGGCGCAGGTAGCGCTGCCGAACAGGGGATGAGCGGCGGAAACCGAGAAGATCCTTTCGATGCCGTGACCCCGTGTGTCGCTCAGATGGCCGCAGCGGGTTTTTACACGTCATCCATTGATGGACGGCCATGATCGGCGTTAGCTTCACTCGTCATATAACCGGCCCGGACGCACTCCGCGTTCGGGCGGCCTTCACGGATGATGGGGAGACCTCATGGCTCATCTGAGATCCAGACGCCGGCGCGCCCTGCTCGTGGTGCCCGCGGGACTCGCGCTGACCGCGTCCCTCGGGTTCCTGCCCGGCGCGGCGTCGGCCTCCTCGCAGGACGCGCCTTCCTCCGCCACCGCCACGCGCGCGGCCGGGCCGGCGCTGTCGTACGTGGTGAACACGACTCCCGACAAGGCCACCGTCAACCGGGTCAAGAAGGAGATAGCGAAGGCCGGGGGCGACATCGTCGCCAGCTACCAGAAGATCGGCGTGGTCGTCGCCCACGCCTCGACACCCGACTTCGCGCAGCGGATACGCGCCGTCAGCGGCGTGCAGTCGGCGGGCTCGACCCGCACCTCCCCGCTGACCCCGGCCACGACCACCGAGGTCGGCAAGCCGGAGAAGATCAAGGTGCCGCGCGCCACGGCCGCCAGTGAGGCGAAGGCGCTGGCCAAGGGTCAGGAGCCGCTGGAGCCGCTGCAGTGGGACCTCCCCGCCATCAAGGCGGACCAGGCGGCCAAGGTGAATCCGGGCAGCAGGAAGGTCACCGTCGCGGTGATCGACACCGGTGTGGACGACACCCACCCCGACCTCGCCCCGAACTTCAACCGCAAGGCGTCCGCCAACTGTGCCAACGGCGTGCTGGACACCTCGAAGGGCGCCTGGCGCCCGTACAACCCCGACGAGGACTACCACGGCACGCACGTGGCCGGCTCCGTGGCCGCCGCGCGCAACGGCGTGGGCGTCGCGGGCACCGCCCCGGGCGTGCAGGTCTCCGCCATCAAGGTCAGCGACCAGAAGACCGGCCTGTTCTACGCCGAGAACGTGGTGTGCGCCTTCGTCTTCGCCGGCGACCAGGGCGTCGAGGTCACCAACAACAGCTACTACGTCGACCCGTGGATGTTCAACTGCAAGAACGACGCCGACCAGCGGGCCATCCTGGACGCGGTGGGCCGGGCCGCCAAGTACGCGCAGGACAAGGGCGCCGTCAACGTCGCCTCCGCGGGTAACTCCAACTTCGACCTCGGCGCGAAGTCGATCAAGGACACGTCGAGCCCGAACGACTCGCAGGCGGTCGAGCGCGACATCGACCCGGCCACCTGCCTGGACGCGCCCACCCAGCTGCCCGGCGTGGTCACGGTCTCGGCGACCGGCGTCAACTCCCTGAAGTCGTACTACTCCAACTACGGGCTCAACCCGTCGGTGGCCGCCGGCCAGATCGACGTCGCGGGCCCCGGTGGCGACCGCAACCAGGTGCCCGAGCTGCCCGCCAAGGACGGCCGCATCCTGTCCACGCTGCCCGGTGGCGACTACGGCTACCTGCAGGGCACCTCGATGGCCAGCCCGCACGTGGCCGGCGTGGCGGCGCTGGTGCGCAGCGCGCACCCCAACTCCAGCCCGCAGGAGGTGCAGTGGCTGCTGAAGCAGCAGGCCGACAACCCGGGCTGCCCCACCGCCCCGTACGACCCGAACGGTGACGGCAAGGCCGACGCCACCTGCACCGGCACCAAGCACGTCAACAGCTTCTACGGTTACGGCATCGTGGACGCGCTGGACGCGGTGACGCCGTAACACGGTGACGCGGTGGGGGGACACGCGCGACGTCGCGACCTGACGGCGCGGTGATCGTACGGAGCGTGTCGCGCGCTCCGCGCACCGTGGGGCCGGGCAGCCGATCGAGCTGCCCGGCCCCTTCGCGTCTCCGGGGCCCCGGGGCCGACCGGAGGCGGGCCCGGGGGCCGCCCGGACGGTTCGGGGGCGGCCGGGCCCGTTCGCGTACGGGCCGCGCCGCCGACCGACCCTCGGCCCCGCTCGGCTACGGGAGGCGCGCGACGAGGCCGGCGCCCTCGCGCCCGACATCCCGTCCGACACGCCCCAACACGCCTACGGTCAGGCAGAGCTGGGCTCCCAGATACGTCAGCATGATCCAGAGCTGGGGCGCGGGGAGCTGGGGCCAGTCCGCGATGCCGGTGGCGATCAGCGTGTCGGAGAGCAGGAACAGCGCGCCGCCCGCCGCCGCCCACCGACCGACCCGCAGCGCCGCCAGGGCCATGGCCGTCAACAGCAGGCTGTACGCCGCGACCGGCCCACGCAGCCCGGCCTCAAGCCCCGGCCAGAGCAGGGCCACGGTGCCCAGCCAGGCCGCCGCGTATCCGACCACGAGGAGGGTCACCGTCCGGCGGGGCGCGGTGATCGGGCCCAGGCGGGAGAAGAGGACCAGGTAGCACACGTGGCCCGCGGCGAAGGAGCCCATGCCGGCGAGGAAGGCCGCCTCGCCGCCGAGTTGCAGCAGCGTGTCGCCGCCACAGCCGAAGAGGAGGGCCACCGCGAGCAGCCGTGGCCCGCCCCGCAGCAGCACGTACCCCGCGAGCGCCGGCATCAGCGCGGGCTTGGTCGCGTGGACGACGGGTTCGGCCGCGTCGACGGGCACCGCCAGCGCGGTCAGATGCAGCAGGCCGAGCAGGACCAGGCCCACTGCCACGCGGCGGGCGGGACCGCTCACGCGAGGTGCCGGACACGCCGAGGCGACTCCCCCACCGGCCGGCCGCCGCTCACGGGCACCTCGGCGGGCGGGGCGAGGGGGGCGGCCGGGTCGGTCGGGGACGGCGGGATGGCCGTCACGGCCACGGGCGCCCCGGTCGCGGGCGCCCCGGTCGCGGGCGGCGGGGACGGGCTCGCGGCGCGGCGGCGCTCCGGCTGCCAGCCGGGGCCCCGGAAGAGGTGGCCCGCGCGTTCGCGCCAGCCGGTGGCGGCGGAGAGGTCGCGGGCGATGGCGGCGTACTCGTGGGTGGCGACCCGCAGCGGGTTGTAGGTGTGGATGTTCTTGGTGAGGCCGTAGACGGGGCGCTGGGTCTCGGCCACGAAGCTGCCGAACATCCGGTCCCAGACGATGAGGATGCCGCCGAAGTTCCGGTCCAGGTAGCCGCCCTGGGAGGCGTGGTGGACCCGGTGGTGCGAGGCGGTGTTGAAGACGTACTCGACGGGCCGGGGCAGTCTGCCGACGCGTTCGGTGTGCACCCAGAACTGGTAGACGAGGTTGACCCCGGACAGGAAGGCGACGGCGGCCGGGTGCACGCCGCACAGCACCAGCGGCAGGTAGAACGGCCAGACCGTCAGCGAGGTCCAGGGCTGTCGCAGCGCCGTGGTGAGGTTGAACCTCTCGCTGGAGTGGTGCACCACGTGGCAGGCCCACAGGACGCGGACGACGTGGTGACCTCGGTGCGACCAGTAGTAGAGGAAGTCCTGCGCCAGCAGCATGAGCGGCAGGGTCCACCACAGCACGGGGACGCGGAGGGGGGTGAGCTCGTACAGGGCGGAGTAAATCGCCACAATCGGTATTTTCCACAGGAGGTCGAAGACGACGCTCCCGATGCCCATCGTCACGCTGGTCGCGGTGTCCCGGGCGTCGTAGCCGGCGGCGTCCTCGTCGGGGCGCAGCCGGTAGCTCACCATCTCGACGACGGTGAGCAGGACGAACGCCGGTATGGACCAGAGCACGGCATCGGGTAGGTGCGGCATGTCCGCACGATAAGGGCGGGTCCGTGACGCTGAACAGATGTTGTTACTGGCGAGTTTCGAAACTCGGTAAGTAAGCGTCTCGGGTGCGGCCTCGACGACCCACCGCCCTCCCCATCCGCCCCGCCGGGGCCCCACTGAAGCCCCGCCGCCACGCCGGGTCGGGGCGGCCACGCCCTCGACCACCGGCCACCCCACCGCCCGCCAACAGCGCTTTTCGGCCGATCAGTTGCGGCCATCGTGGCCTCATCAGGACCGCACGCCACGGTGGTTGTCCCAGGTCGCGGTGGGCTGGCGAGCGCCGGTCGGTGTCCGGTCACGGCCCCCGCCGGGGTGCTCCGCCCGCCCACCGCGACCGCGTGTCAGAGGCGGCCCGTATCCTCATGAACCATGCTTGAAGACCGACCGGCCGCCGTACCGCGGATTCCCCCGCAGTCCGCCCCGCCGTCCCCGTGGCCGACCGCCTACCCCGAGGGGTACGCGGTCGTCGACGTGGAGACCACCGGACTCGCCCGCGATGACCGCATAGTGTCGGCCGGTGTCTACCAGCTCGACGCGCGCGGCGAGGTGCAGGACCACTGGTACACGCTGGTCAACCCGGAGCGTGACCCGGGCCCCGTCTGGATTCACGGCCTCACCAGCGCCGAACTGGCGGGCGCCCCGCTCTTCTCGGAGATCGCAGAGGAGTTCGCCCGGCGCCTCGCCGGTCGGGTGCTCGTCGCACACAACGCCGTCTTCGACTGGTCGATGATCGCCCGGGAGTACGCCCGCGCGCGGGCCACGGCCCCCGTCCGGCAGCGGCTGTGCACCATCGCCCTGTCCAAGGAGCTCGGGCTGCCGCTCGCCAACCACAAACTGGAGTCGCTGGCCGCGCACTACGGCGTCGTGCAGCAGCGGGCCCACCACGCGCTCGACGACGCGCGCGTGCTGGCCGAGACCTTCCGGCCCAGCCTGCACCTGGCCGCCGCGTCCGCCCTGCGCCTGCCGCTCCTGGCCTGCCAACCGCTCACCGAGTGGTCGGACACGCCGAGCCCCCGCCCGCCGGGCCAGCGCTCCGGGTTCGGACAGACGAGTTGGCGCCCCAGCCGCAAGCGGCCCGCCTGCCCCTATCCCAACCCGGGCCGGTACGAGCCCGGTGGTCTGCTGGCGCAGGGCATGCGGGTGGCGTTCTCCGGGGACACCTCGGTCGACCGGGAGCTGCTGGAGGACCGGACCGTCGAGGCCGGCATGCACGTGGCGACCAGCGTGTCGCGGCTCACCAGCGTGCTGGTCACCAACGACCCCGACTCGCCCACCTCGAAGGTGGTCAAGGCCCGCTCGTTCGGCACCCCCGTGATCGACGAGGCGGCGTTCACGCAGCTGCTCCGGGACGTGGCACCGGCACCCACCGACCCCGCCTGACCCACCGACCGCCCGCCGGGCCCGGCCACCGTCCGGCCGGGCGACGGACCGGCGGCGGCGCCCTGGCCCCTGACCCGCCCGGCCCGGGGGTCGCCCCGCGCGCGTCGGGTCGACGACCGAGTTGTACGGTCGTGGGGTGTACCGCTTCCTGTTGACCCGGCAGTGGGTGATCCTCACCCTGGTGGGGCTCGTCCTCGTCCCCGTGATGATCAGGCTGGGCTTTTGGCAGCTCCACCGTCACGAGCAGCGGGTCGCGCACAACGAGCAGGTGTCCAGGAGTCTGGACGCGCCGGCCGTTCCCCTCGGTGAGCTCACCGGCGTCGGCCGCGACGTCGTGAAGAGGGACACCCAGCGCAAGGTCACGGTCTCCGGCACCTACGACGCCCGCCACGAGGTGGTGGTGCGCCAGCGCACCGGCTCCGACGACCAGTCCATCGGCTACTTCGTCGTCACCCCGCTCCTGCTGGCCGACGGCACGGCCGTACTCGTCAACCGCGGCTGGATTCCGGCACCCGGCAACCTGACCCAGTTCCCGACCGTGCCGGCCCCGCCGGCCGGCGAGGTCACCGTGACCGGGCGGCTCAAGGCCGACGAGACCACCGGCGGCAGCGGCATCAAGGACAAGAAGGGCCTGCCGCCGCGCCAGGTCATGCTGATCAACAGCGAGCGCCAGGCCGCGTCGGTGGGCCGCCCGTTGCTCAGCGGATACGTCGAACTGACCGAGTCCCGGCCCGAGGGCGCGCACCAGCCGGAGCCGGTACCGGCCCCCGACACCAGCGGCATCGGCTCGCACATGGCGTACGCCGTGCAGTGGTGGCTGTTCACCGCGGCCGTGCCGGTCGGCTGGGTGGTCCTCTTCCGCCGGGAGCTGCGCGACCAGGCGGCGGCAGCGGCCAAGGCGGCCAAGGCCGCGACGGAGGCCAGGACGGGAACCGCGACCGAACCCGACACCACGGAGCCGCCCGGCGCCGAGGCCACCTCCGAGCCGTCCGGCACCGTGGCCACCCCGCCCGCCGCCGAGGCCACGACCGCGACCGAACCCGACACCGCCAAGTCGACCACCACCGCCGCCCAGCCCGAGCCCGACGAGCCCGACCGGGCCGCCGCGCGGGAGGCGGGCGGCGTGGACGCGGCGCGGGTAGCCCGGACGGCCTCGACGCCGGAGTAGCGCCCGGCTCAGCGGGAACCCGCTGGATCATGGCTCATCGCATCGAGGACTACGCCATGATCGGCGACCTCCAGACGGCCGCGCTGGTCGGTCGGGACGGTTCGATCGACTGGTTGTGCCTGCCCCGCTTCGACTCCGGTGCCTGCTTCGCGGCCCTGCTCGGCGACCGCGACAACGGCCACTGGACCCTCGCGCCGGCCCCGACCGGTGGTGCGCACCGCGACACCGGGAGCGCCACCGAGGATGACGCGAAGGACCACGAGGGCGCGACGGCGCCCCGGGCCCGCCGCTCCTACCTGCCGGACACACTGATCCTGGAGACCGTCTGGGAGACCGACACCGGTTCCGTCCGGGTCTACGACTTCATGCCGCAGCGCGACCACGCCCCGGACGTCGTGCGCATCGTGGAGGGTGTGCGGGGCCAGGTCGAGATGCACAGCGTGTTGCGGCTGCGCTTCGACTACGGGCACGTCGTGCCGTGGATGCGCCGGTGCGACGGGCACCGGGTGGCCGTCGCCGGCCCGGACTCGGTGTGGCTGCGCAGCGTGCCCGAGGTCCCCACCTACGGGCAGGACTTCAGCACGCGTTCGGAGTTCACCGTGGCGGCGGGCGAGCGGGTGGCGTTCGTGCTCACCTGGCACCCCTCGCACGCCCCACGGCCCGACCTGGTGGATCCGTTCGAGGCGCTGGAGCAGTGTCGCGCCGACTGGTGCGCGTGGACCGAGCAGTGCACGTACCAGGGGCCGTACCGGGAGGCCGTCGTCCGGTCGCTGATCACACTGAAGGGCCTCACCTACGCGCCGACCGGCGGCATCGTGGCGGCGCCGACGACCTCGCTGCCGGAGGAGATCGGCGGCGTCCGCAACTGGGACTACCGCTACTGCTGGCTGCGGGACTCGACGCTGGTGCTGGGTTCGCTGGTCAGGGCCGGGTTCACCGAGGAGGCCGGGGCCTGGCGGGACTGGCTACTGCGCGCGGTCGCCGGCGACCCGGCCGATCTGCAGATCATGTACGGGCTCGGCGGCGAGCGGCGGCTGGCCGAGACCGAGCTGGACTGGCTGCCCGGCTACGCGGCCTCGGCGCCGGTGCGGATCGGCAACGACGCGGCCCGTCAGTTCCAGCTCGACATCTACGGCGAGGTCGTCGACTCCCTCAGCCTCGCCCGCGGTTTCGGTCTCCAGGACAAGCCCACGGCCTGGAGTCTGCAGGCCGCCCTCCTGGACTTCCTGGAGTCGCGGTGGCGCGATGCCGACGAGGGCCTGTGGGAGGTACGCGGCCCACGCCGGCACTTCGTGCACTCCAAGGTGATGGCCTGGGTCGCGGCCGACCGGGCGGTACGCACCGTCGAGTCCCACCCCACCCTGCACGGGGACCTCGATCGCTGGCGGGCGATGCGGGACGCGGTGCACCGCGAGGTGTGCGCGGAGGGATTCGACGCCGAACGGGGCACCTTCACCCAGTCCTACGGCTCCACCGAGCTGGACGCGGCCACCCTGCTCATCCCCCGCGTGGGCTTCCTGCCGCCGCGCGATCCGCGCGTGGTGGGGACGGTCGACGCGGTCCGCCGCGAGCTGGGCGAGGGCGGGCTGCTGCGCCGCTACAGCACGGCGGGCGCGTCGGTGGACGGGCTGCCCGGCACGGAGGCGCCGTTCCTGGTGTGCTCGTTCTGGCTGGCCGACGCGCTGCACCTGATCGGTCGTACGGAGGAGGCCCGGGCACTGTTCGAGCGGTTGCTCTCGCTGCGCAACGACGTCGGGCTGCTGGCCGAGGAGTACGACGTCGAGCACGGGCGGCAACTCGGGAACTTCCCGCAGGCGTTCAGCCACATCGGTCTGGTGGGCACCGCCCTCGCGCTCTCGGGACAGGCCACGGCAGACTGAGGGCATGGATCTTGGACTCAAAGACCGGGTGTATGTCGTGACGGGTGCCACGCGTGGCCTCGGGAACGCCGCCGCGCGCGAGCTGGTGGCCGACGGCGCGAAGGTGGTGATCACCGGACGCGACGAGGAGAAGGCCACCGCCGCCGCGCGCGAGCTGGGGCCCGGCGCGCTCGGGGTCGCCGCCGACAACGCCGACCCGGCCGTGGCCGGACGGCTGATCGCCACGGCCCGCGAACGCTTCGGCGGCTTCGACGGCATCCTCATCAGCGTGGGCGGCCCGCCCGCCGGCACCACGGCCGACAACACCGACGACCAGTGGCAGAGGGCGTTCGAGTCGGTATTCCTCGGCGCGGTCCGGCTGGCCCGTACCGCGGCCGGTGAGCTTTCGGCGGGCGGCGTCATCGGCCTGGTGCTCTCCGGCTCGGTGCGCGAGCCCATCCCGGGCCTGACCATCTCCAACGGGCTGCGCCCCGGGCTCGCCGGCTTCGCGAAGTCCCTGGCCGACGAGGTGGGCCCGCGCGGCATCCGCGTGGTGGGGCTGCTGCCCGCGCGGATCGACACCGACCGGGTGCGCGAGCTGGACGGGCTGACCGGCGACGCGGACGCCGCGCGCGAGCGGCAGGTCGCGAACATCCCACTGGGCCGCTACGGCACACCCGAGGAGTTCGGCCGCGCCGCCGCGTTCCTGCTCTCGCCGGCGGCCTCGTACCTGACCGGCCTGATGCTGCCGGTGGACGGCGGGGCGCTGCGCGGCCTGTGACCGGCCCCGGGGCCGCTCCCGCGCGATGCCGTGGAGCGGCCCCGGATGCGCGCGGGCGGGGGGGGCGGGCGGGTACCCCCCCCCCGCGCCGCCCCCCACCCCCCACCGGAGGGCCCCCGGGCCCAGCACGCGCCCCCGCGAGTAGAGCCCGGCCCCGCGGGGCCGGGGGGGGGCC
>NZ_JBHVJC010000076.1:0-5780 GCF_042799315.1 Streptomyces sp. NPDC057702
TATATCATCGCGGGGTGGAGCAGTTCGGTAGGTCGTCGGGCTCATAACCAGAAGGTCGCAGGTTCAAATCCTGCCCCCGCAACCAAATTTCAAAATTGTCCGGTAGTTCAGTTGGTTAGAATGCCTGCCTGTCACGCAGGAGGTCGCGGGTTCGAGTCCCGTCCGGACCGCCATTTTACTTTACTTTATAGTATAGAAAAGAAACATCTGGCTCGGTAGCTCAGTTGGTAGAGCAACGGACTGAAAATCCGTGTGTCGGCGGTTCGATTCCGTCCCGAGCCACCATTTATCAATATATTTTGGCGGTTGTGGCGAAGTGGTTAACGCACCAGATTGTGGCTCTGGCACTCGTGGGTTCGATTCCCATCAATCGCCCCAAATAAAAATTGCGGGTGTAGTTTAGTGGTAAAACCTCAGCCTTCCAAGCTGATGTCGTGAGTTCGATTCTCATCACCCGCTCCATTATAATGATCTTTGAAAACTAAACAAGACAAAACGTACCTGTTAATTCAAAGTTTTAAATAAATCGCACAGCGATGTGCGTAGTCAGTCAAACTACTTTATCGGAGAGTTTGATCCTGGCTCAGGACGAACGCTGGCGGCGTGCCTAATACATGCAAGTCGAGCGGACAGATGGGAGCTTGCTCCCTGATGTTAGCGGCGGACGGGTGAGTAACACGTGGGTAACCTGCCTGTAAGACTGGGATAACTCCGGGAAACCGGGGCTAATACCGGATGGTTGTTTGAACCGCATGGTTCAGACATAAAAGGTGGCTTCGGCTACCACTTACAGATGGACCCGCGGCGCATTAGCTAGTTGGTGAGGTAACGGCTCACCAAGGCGACGATGCGTAGCCGACCTGAGAGGGTGATCGGCCACACTGGGACTGAGACACGGCCCAGACTCCTACGGGAGGCAGCAGTAGGGAATCTTCCGCAATGGACGAAAGTCTGACGGAGCAACGCCGCGTGAGTGATGAAGGTTTTCGGATCGTAAAGCTCTGTTGTTAGGGAAGAACAAGTGCCGTTCAAATAGGGCGGCACCTTGACGGTACCTAACCAGAAAGCCACGGCTAACTACGTGCCAGCAGCCGCGGTAATACGTAGGTGGCAAGCGTTGTCCGGAATTATTGGGCGTAAAGCGCGCGCAGGCGGTTTCTTAAGTCTGATGTGAAAGCCCCCGGCTCAACCGGGGAGGGTCATTGGAAACTGGGGAACTTGAGTGCAGAAGAGGAGAGTGGAATTCCACGTGTAGCGGTGAAATGCGTAGAGATGTGGAGGAACACCAGTGGCGAAGGCGACTCTCTGGTCTGTAACTGACGCTGAGGAGCGAAAGCGTGGGGAGCGAACAGGATTAGATACCCTGGTAGTCCACGCCGTAAACGATGAGTGCTAAGTGTTAGGGGGTTTCCGCCCCTTAGTGCTGCAGCTAACGCATTAAGCACTCCGCCTGGGGAGTACGGTCGCAAGACTGAAACTCAAAGGAATTGACGGGGGCCCGCACAAGCGGTGGAGCATGTGGTTTAATTCGAAGCAACGCGAAGAACCTTACCAGGTCTTGACATCCTCTGACAATCCTAGAGATAGGACGTCCCCTTCGGGGGCAGAGTGACAGGTGGTGCATGGTTGTCGTCAGCTCGTGTCGTGAGATGTTGGGTTAAGTCCCGCAACGAGCGCAACCCTTGATCTTAGTTGCCAGCATTCAGTTGGGCACTCTAAGGTGACTGCCGGTGACAAACCGGAGGAAGGTGGGGATGACGTCAAATCATCATGCCCCTTATGACCTGGGCTACACACGTGCTACAATGGACAGAACAAAGGGCAGCGAAACCGCGAGGTTAAGCCAATCCCACAAATCTGTTCTCAGTTCGGATCGCAGTCTGCAACTCGACTGCGTGAAGCTGGAATCGCTAGTAATCGCGGATCAGCATGCCGCGGTGAATACGTTCCCGGGCCTTGTACACACCGCCCGTCACACCACGAGAGTTTGTAACACCCGAAGTCGGTGAGGTAACCTTTTGGAGCCAGCCGCCGAAGGTGGGACAGATGATTGGGGTGAAGTCGTAACAAGGTAGCCGTATCGGAAGGTGCGGCTGGATCACCTCCTTTCTAAGGATTTTAACGGAATATAAGACCTTGGGTCTTATAAACAGAACGTTCCCTGTCTTGTTTAGTTTTGAAGGATCATTTGATTCTTCGAGATGTTGTTCTTTGAAAACTAGATAACAGAAGTAATTCACATTCAATTAGTAATGCAAGATATCACGTAGTGATTCTTTTTAACGGTTAAGTTAGAAAGGGCGCACGGTGGATGCCTTGGCACTAGGAGCCGATGAAGGACGGGACGAACACCGATATGCTTCGGGGAGCTGTAAGCAAGCTTTGATCCGGAGATTTCCGAATGGGGAAACCCACCACTCGTAATGGAGTGGTATCCATATCTGAATACATAGGATATGAGAAGGCAGACCCGGGGAACTGAAACATCTAAGTACCCGGAGGAAGAGAAAGCAAATGCGATTCCCTGAGTAGCGGCGAGCGAAACGGGACCAGCCCAAACCAAGAGGCTTGCCTCTTGGGGTTGTAGGACACTCTGTACGGAGTTACAAAGGAACGAGGTAGATGAAGAGGTCTGGAAAGGCCCGCCATAGAAGGTAACAGCCCTGTAGTCAAAACTTCGTTCTCTCCTGAGTGGATCCTGAGTACGGCGGAACACGTGAAATTCCGTCGGAATCCGGGAGGACCATCTCCCAAGGCTAAATACTCCCTAGTGACCGATAGTGAACCAGTACCGTGAGGGAAAGGTGAAAAGCACCCCGGAAGGGGAGTGAAAGAGATCCTGAAACCGTGTGCCTACAAGTAGTCAGAGCCCGTTAACGGGTGATGGCGTGCCTTTTGTAGAATGAACCGGCGAGTTACGATCCCGTGCAAGGTTAAGCAGAAGATGCGGAGCCGCAGCGAAAGCGAGTCTGAATAGGGCGAATTGAGTACGTGGTCGTAGACCCGAAACCAGGTGATCTACCCATGTCCAGGGTGAAGTTCAGGTAACACTGAATGGAGGCCCGAACCCACGCACGTTGAAAAGTGCGGGGATGAGGTGTGGGTAGGGGTGAAATGCCAATCGAACCTGGAGATAGCTGGTTCTCTCCGAAATAGCTTTAGGGCTAGCCTCAAGGTAAGAGTCTTGGAGGTAGAGCACTGATTGGACTAGGGGCCCCTACCGGGTTACCGAATTCAGTCAAACTCCGAATGCCGATGACTTATCCTTGGGAGTCAGACTGCGAGTGATAAGATCCGTAGTCGAAAGGGAAACAGCCCAGACCGCCAGCTAAGGTCCCAAAGTATACGTTAAGTGGAAAAGGATGTGGAGTTGCTTAGACAACCAGGATGTTGGCTTAGAAGCAGCCACCATTTAAAGAGTGCGTAATAGCTCACTGGTCGAGTGACTCTGCGCCGAAAATGTACCGGGGCTAAACGTATCACCGAAGCTGCGGACTGTTCTTCGAACAGTGGTAGGAGAGCGTTCTAAGGGCTGTGAAGCCAGACCGGAAGGACTGGTGGAGCGCTTAGAAGTGAGAATGCCGGTATGAGTAGCGAAAGAGGGGTGAGAATCCCGTCCACCGAATGCCTAAGGTTTCCTGAGGAAGGCTCGTCCGCTCAGGGTTAGTCGGGACCTAAGCCGAGGCCGAAAGGCGTAGGCGATGGATAACAGGTTGATATTCCTGTACCACCTCCTCACCATTTGAGCAATGGGGGGACGCAGGAGGATAGGGTAAGCGCGGTATTGGATATCCGCGTCCAAGCAGTTAGGCTGGGAAATAGGCAAATCCGTTTCCCGTGAAGGCTGAGCTGTGATGGCGAGCGAATTATAGTAGCGAAGTTCCTGATTCCACACTGCCAAGAAAAGCCTCTAGCGAGGTGAGAGGTGCCCGTACCGCAAACCGACACAGGTAGGCGAGGAGAGAATCCTAAGGTGATCGAGAGAACTCTCGTTAAGGAACTCGGCAAAATGACCCCGTAACTTCGGGAGAAGGGGTGCTCTGTTAGGGTGCAAGCCCGAGAGAGCCGCAGTGAATAGGCCCAGGCGACTGTTTAGCAAAAACACAGGTCTCTGCGAAGCCGTAAGGCGAAGTATAGGGGCTGACGCCTGCCCGGTGCTGGAAGGTTAAGAGGAGCGCTTAGCGTAAGCGAAGGTGCGAATTGAAGCCCCAGTAAACGGCGGCCGTAACTATAACGGTCCTAAGGTAGCGAAATTCCTTGTCGGGTAAGTTCCGACCCGCACGAAAGGCGCAACGATCTGGGCACTGTCTCAACGAGAGACTCGGTGAAATTATAGTACCTGTGAAGATGCAGGTTACCCGCGACAGGACGGAAAGACCCCGTGGAGCTTTACTGCAGCCTGATATTGAATGTTGGTACAGCTTGTACAGGATAGGTAGGAGCCTTGGAAACCGGAGCGCCAGCTTCGGTGGAGGCATCGGTGGGATACTACCCTGGCTGTATTGACCTTCTAACCCGCCGCCCTTATCGGGCGGGGAGACAGTGTCAGGTGGGCAGTTTGACTGGGGCGGTCGCCTCCTAAAAGGTAACGGAGGCGCCCAAAGGTTCCCTCAGAATGGTTGGAAATCATTCGCAGAGTGTAAAGGCACAAGGGAGCTTGACTGCGAGACCTACAAGTCGAGCAGGGACGAAAGTCGGGCTTAGTGATCCGGTGGTTCCGCATGGAAGGGCCATCGCTCAACGGATAAAAGCTACCCCGGGGATAACAGGCTTATCTCCCCCAAGAGTCCACATCGACGGGGAGGTTTGGCACCTCGATGTCGGCTCATCGCATCCTGGGGCTGTAGTCGGTCCCAAGGGTTGGGCTGTTCGCCCATTAAAGCGGTACGCGAGCTGGGTTCAGAACGTCGTGAGACAGTTCGGTCCCTATCCGTCGCGGGCGCAGGAAATTTGAGAGGAGCTGTCCTTAGTACGAGAGGACCGGGATGGACGCACCGCTGGTGTACCAGTTGTTCTGCCAAGGGCATCGCTGGGTAGCTATGTGCGGACGGGATAAGTGCTGAAAGCATCTAAGCATGAAGCCCCCCTCAAGATGAGATTTCCCATTCCGCAAGGAAGTAAGATCCCTGAAAGATGATCAGGTTGATAGGTCTGAGGTGGAAGTGTGGCGACACATGGAGCTGACAGATACTAATCGATCGAGGACTTAACCAATTTGAATGTATGCTTACTGTTATCTAGTTTTGAGAGAACACTCTCAATGGTTTGGTGGCGATAGCGAAGAGGTCACACCCGTTCCCATGCCGAACACGGAAGTTAAGCTCTTCAGCGCCGATGGTAGTCGGGGGTTTCCCCCTGTGAGAGTAGGACGCCGCCAAGCTATCATTACGGTAAAGGCAGCTCATTATGAGCTGCCTTTTTTGTTTATAAGTATTGCTTCAGGAAATTAGAAACGTAATACGGAAATTTGCGTTCCGTGACCTCTAAGAACCGGCGGATCATTACATAATCATCACTGACATGCTGTGTCAGCAGTTCATACCACCACTCCGTTTCATATCTCGCAATCATCCCGATATTGTAGAGAACCAAATAAAGAATAATCAGTTCCGGAAAATGCAGGAAGTGATCACGCTGAGAGGGAATGTAATATTGATTTTTCTCCAAGTGAAACAATAAATTTGGTGAAGACCAAGGTTCTCTGTCTATCGGGTCAGCCTCAAAAACCAAGTGGTTATGGTCTTTCCTCAGAAAAGACCACTTCAAATGTTGGCTGATAT
>NZ_JBHVJC010000077.1:0-4873 GCF_042799315.1 Streptomyces sp. NPDC057702
GTTGGTGGCCACGGTGGAGGACAACGGGCGGGTGGGTGGGGTGGGTTCGGCCATCACCACCGCGCTACGCGACGCCCGCGTCACCACCCCCGTCCACGACTTCGGCCTGCTCCAACGCTTCTGCGAACACGGCAGCCGCGACCAGGTCCTGACCGAGGCCGGCCTGACCGCCACCTGCGTCGCGGAGACCGTCGAGGGCCTCCTGACCCCCGCCGCCCCGCCCTTCCCCACCGGCTGAGCCCGACCCCGTACGGACCGCCCCCCCACCCCCGGCACGCGGCCGTGAGCCGACGCGCCACCGGGGGCACCACCGGGCGCCACGGGACGCCCCCGGCGTGCCACCCACGCACCGCCACAGACCGCGCCCGACCCGCCCCACCTCCACCCCCGCCGGGCAACCACGGCCGTCCCACGGCAGCCGCCCGCCCGACCCGGTGCCTCGCGCGCCGCGCGCGTACGGGCGCCCGGAACCCACGCCGCTCCCGCGTGCCCGGCCGCCGCTCCCCGCCGCCTGTCGCCGTCCCCCCCCCGGAGCAGCCGCCAAAGAACGCTCGCCCCGTGCGCCCCCTCGGCGTACGCCCGGGCGCCGCGTCCCCGGCGCCCGCGGACGACAGCCGCCGCGCCGGCCGCCCGATCGGCACCACGCCGTGCCCCGCGCTCCGGAGGCCCGCCACCTCGTCGACCCTCGCCCCGCCCACCCCGTCCGCCGCTGCCGGTGCGCCGCGCCCCGTCCGCCGCTGCCGCGGGTCGCGTGCGGGGTGGTGATCGACACGCGCGGGAATTACGCCATGCTGGGTGCGACCCCCGGTGACGCGCACCGCGGTGACCCCGGCGAACATGGTGGGGGAGTGAGGGGCTCGATACGGGGTGTACAGAAGGGTGTCAGGGGCGCTTGGATACGGAGGGAAGCGGCATGTGCGCGCCCGGTAGGCGGGGTGCGTACGGGATGTCAGCCGCCGTGGCGAAAGCCCTCGTTGACTAGCAAGATCTTGTCCTGTCGCCCGCCGGGGTGCCTGTGTATGGCAGGTTTGACCACGGGGCGCCCAGCTCGGGTGGGCTGGCCAGGAATGACTGCTACCGGCAAGTTCTTGTCCGTAGCGACGTCACAGAACCGCTTCATAGCGTCACCCCCATGGTGTCCTCGCTTACCGATGCTCCCGCCGCGCCGGTTCCGTTCTTCACTCAGGCGGAGTCCTTCAAGGAGCTATGGCCGCTCATCACCCGCCATACGGATGATGTCTTCGACCGGGGGAAGTTCTCCCACGGTCGCAAGGTGGCGGAGCTGGAGCGGGCCATCGCCGACTACACCGGCGCCGGCCGGGCCGTCGCCGTCAACAGCGGTACCGACGCCCTCGTGATCCTGCTCCGGGCCGCCGGCATCAAGCCCGGCGACGAGGTCATCGTCCCGGCCTTCTCCTTCTTCGCCTCCGCCTCGGCCGTCAGCCTCGTCGGCGCCACGCCGGTCTTCGCCGACATCACCGACGACGGCGACTACGGCCTCGACCCGGCCTCGGTCGAGGAACTGGTCACCGAGCGGACCAGGGCCATCATGCCGGCCCACCTGTTCCACCAACTGGCCAATCTGACAGCGCTGTCAGAGATCGCCGCCCGGCACGACGTCCTCCTCCTGGAGGACAGCGCCGAGGCGATCGGCATGCGCTGGGACGGCACCCACGCCGGCCTCGTCGGCCGGGGCGGCGTGCTTTCCTTCTTCCCGACCAAGACCCTCGGCGCCCTCGGCGACGCCGGCATGATCATCACGGATGACGAGGACCTGGCCGAGCAGGCGGCCGTGCTGCGTCACCACGGTCGGATGGGCAAGACCATCGACCACATCGCCGGCATCTCCAACCTCTCCGGTGTCTCCGGCACCAACAGCAAGATGGACGACGTGCAGGCGGCCATCCTGCTCGCCAAGATGACCCGCCTGGACCAGGACATCGCCCGCCGCGCCGAACTGGCCGCCGCCTACACCGAGCGGCTGCGCGACGCCGACGGCGTCCTGGCGGTGCCGCGCATCGTGCCCCGGGACGTGGCCAGCGACCCGGTCTTCTACGTCTACCAGGTCGAGTTCGAGGCCCGGGACGAGCTGGTGGCCCACCTGACGGCCCGTGGCATCGGCACCGAGACGTACTACCCGCGTCCGCTGCACACCCAGCCCTGCTTCGCGGAATCGGACATCGGGCTGCGGCCGGGCAGCCTGCCCCACGCGGAGGCGGCCTGCGAGCGCACGCTGGCGCTGCCGCTCTACCCGGACCTGACCGAGGCGCAGTTGGAGACGGTCTGCGCCGCCATCTCGGACTTCTACGCCGGAAGGCGATGACATGGCCACCATCCCGTTCTTCCCCCCGGACCTCTTCGAGGACGACCGGCAGGCGTTCAAGGACCTGCTCTTCGAGGTCGGCACGGACGCCGAACAGAAGTTCATCCTCGGCCGGCGCACCGCCGAGTTCGAGGAGGAGCTGCGCCGCACGACCGAGGCCGAGCACGTCATCGCCTGCTCCAGCGGCACCGGCGGCCTCAATCTGGCCGTCCAGGCGCTCGGCGCGGGGCCGGGCGACGAGATCATCGTGCCCGCGTTCTGCTGCCAGCCGGTGGCCAGCTCGGTCGCCAACTTCGGCGCGACGCCCGTCTTCGCGGACGTCGACCCGCACACCATGGTGATCGACCCGGACTCCGTCGAGTCGCTCATCACCAGCCGCACGCGCGCCGTGATGCCCGCCCACGTCTTCTCGGTCATGGCCGACATGCCGCGCATCAACAAGATCGCGCGCGACCGGGGCCTGAAGGTCATCGAGGACTCCGCAGTGGCCCAGGGCGCGGTGCTCGACGGCGTGCCCGCCGGGCGCTGGGGCGACCTCGGCGTCTTCTCCTTCTTCCAGGTCAAGTCGTTCGGCACGGCCGGTGAGGGCGGCGCGGTCCTGACCGACGACCCGGAGCTGGGCCGCACCGTACGGATGCTGCGCAACCACGGGCAGGACGGCATCACCCGCTTCCTGCACCACCGGATCGGCCAGAACAGCCGGTTCGACGAGGTCATCGCCGCCTTCCAGCTCCACCGGCACGCCGGCTTCGAGGACCGCCTGGAGCGGCGCGCCCGCATCGCCGACTACTACACGGAGCGCTTCGAGCCGCTGGCCGACCGGGGCGTGCTCGCACCGCCCGCCGGCCGCAACGGCCGCTGCTACTACGTCTACTCGCTGCTCGTCGAACGGCGCGCGGACCTGCGCGCCTGGCTGACCGAGAAGGACATCGGCACGCACGTCTACTACCCCGTGCCGCTGCCCGAGCAGCCCGCCTTCGAGGCGTGGGCCCCCGAGGGCGCCCAGTGGCCCGGCGCGCGGCGCGCGAGCGACCAGAACCTGGCCATCCCGATCTGGCCCCATCTCAGCGACGGTCAGGTGGAGTACATCGCCGACTCGGTCTGTGAATTCTTCGACTAGGGAGCTTCCATTGACCACGAAACTGGTCGTAGTGGGGCAGGGGTACGTCGGCCTGCCGTTGGCCGTGGCCGCGGCCGAACACGGATACCAGGTCGTCGGCTACGACACCGACGAGTCCCGGGTGAAGAAGCTGGCCGTCGGCGACTCGTTCGTCGGGGACGTCACCTCGCGGCGTCTGGGTGCCGTCATCGACCGGGGCACCTACCAGGCGAGCATCGACACCGGTGACCTGGACGCCTTCGACATCGCGGTCATCACCGTCCCCACCCCCCTGCACGAGGGCGTTCCCGACCTGTCGTTCATCGAGGCGGCGGGTCGGGAGCTGGCCGGCCGGCTGCGCCCGGGGGCCACCGTCATCCTGGAGTCGACCAGCTACCCGGGCACCACCGAGGAGGTGCTGGCGCCGATCCTGCGGGACGGCTCGGGCCTCGAACCGGGCACCGACTTCCACCTCGGGTACAGCCCCGAGCGCATCGACCCCGGCAACGCGGACTGGACCTTCGAGAGCACGCCCAAGGTCGTCTCCGGTATCGACGCCGCGTCGCTGGAGAGCGTGCGGGCCTTCTACGCGGACATCGTGCGCGAGGTGGTGGTCGCCAAGGCGCCACGGGTGGCCGAGCTGGCGAAGGTCATGGAGAACACCTTCCGGCACGTCAACATCGCGCTGGTCAACGAGTTGGCCACGCACGCCGAGGGCATCGGCGTCGACGTGTGGGACGCCCTGGAGATCGCCGCGACCAAGCCCTTCGGCTTCATGCGCTTCACCCCGGGCCCCGGCGTCGGCGGCCACTGTCTGCCCGTGGACCCGCTGTACCTGTCGTGGAAGGTCGAGCGCGCGTCGAGCAAGCGGTTCCGCCTGGTGGAACTGGCCGACGAGCTCAACAACGCCATGCCGGAGTACGTGGTGCGCAAGCTGACCCGGGGGCTGGACCGGCGCCACCAGACGGTGACCGGCTCGCGCGTGCTGATGCTCGGCCTGGCGTACAAGCCGGGCACCGGGGACACCCGCGAGTCGCCGGCGCTGCCGATCGCCAAGCTGCTGATCGAGGCTGGGGCCACGGTGCGGTTCGCCGACCCGCACGTCACCGAGGAGCCCGGCATCCCGGGGCTGACCCAGGTGACGCTGGACCCGGAGGAGATCGCCCGCGCCCACGCCGTGCTCATCGTCACCGACCACGACGAGTTCGACTACGAGGCCATCACCGCATCGGCCCGCTACATATTCGACTGCCGACACCGTCTGCCGCTTTCGAAGGACATCGAGTCGCTATGAGCCCGGTCGCCCCAGGCCAGCCTGCCCCCGCCCCCGTTCCCGACTCCACCGACGCCGGGGGCGAGTCCGCTCCGGCCAAGGAAACGCGTCAGTTGGATCGGGTCATTATCCGTTTTGCGGGTGATTCGGGTGATGGTATGCAGTTGACGGGTGATCG
>NZ_JBHVJC010000078.1:0-4614 GCF_042799315.1 Streptomyces sp. NPDC057702
GCGGGCGCGGTGGATGTCCTGACCGAAGCGCGGGCGTGGCCTGAGGTCGGTCGCGTGCGCAGGGCGGGTGTGTCGTCGTTCGGTGTCAGTGGGACCAACGCGCACACCATCATCGAGCAGGCCCCCGAAGCCGAGGAGTCCACTCCCGTCGCGGTGTCCTCCCCGGCCGACGCCGTCGTGCCGTGGGTGGTCTCGGCGCGGAACGCGGACGCGCTACGAGACCAGGCACTGCGCTTGGGCGAGTGGGTCGGCGGTGACCCGGAGCTCGGCGCGGGTGATGTGGGCTTCTCGTTGGCGACATCGCGGTCGGTGTTCGAGCGGCGTGCCGTGGTGGTGGGCGCGGACCGTGTCGGGCTACTGGCGGCGCTCGACGCCCTGAGCCACGGACGTGAGGTGCCCGACCTGGTGACGGGCACTGTCGTCACCGGAAGCATGGGCTTCCTGTTCTCGGGTCAGGGTGCGCAGCGGTTGGGGATGGGTCGTGAGCTGGCGGCACGTTTCCCGGTGTTCGCTGATGCGTTGCACGCGGTGTTGGGTGAGTTCGACCCGTCCGTACGAGAGGTGTGGTTGGGCCAGGACGCGGAGGCGTTGAACGAGACGGGTGTGACGCAGCCGGCGTTGTTCGCCGTTGAGGTTGCCCTGTTCCGGTTGCTGGAGTCCTGGGGTGTGCGTCCTGACGTGTTGGCTGGGCATTCGATTGGTGAGTTGGCTGCCGCGCACGTGGCTGGTGTGTGGTCCCTGTCGGATGCCGCCAAGGTTGTCTCCGCACGTGCTGGGTTGATGCAGGCGTTGCCGGCTGGCGGCGCGATGGTGGCCATCCAGGCGTCCGAGTCTGAGATCGCGGAAGGTGGTCTGCCGGAGGGTGTGGGGATCGCGGCGGTCAACGGGCCGTCGTCGGTGGTGGTCTCGGGTGATGCCGCCCAGGTTGAGGCTGTGGGGGAGCGCTGGCGCGAAGCGGGCCGTAAGGTGTCGCGCCTGCGCGTCAGCCACGCCTTCCACTCGCCGTTGATGGATCCGATGTTGGAGGACTTCCGCCGGGTTCTGGAAAGCGTGGCGTACGCGGCGCCGACGATTCCGATCGTCTCCACGTTGACGGGTGCGCGGGCGACCGTCGAGGAGTTGAGCTCGGCCGCGTACTGGGTGCGCCACGTACGCGAGTCCGTACACTTCGCCGACGCGGTGCGCACCCTCGCGGACGAGGGTGTGGCCACCTTCGTCGAGATCGGACCGGGAGCCACCCTGTCGGCGCTGGGGCAGGAGACGGCGCCGGACGCTGGCTTCGTGCCGGTGTTGCGTGGAGACCGTTCGGAAGAGTTGGCGTTGGTCTCGGCGCTCGGCAGGGTTCATGTGCGTGGGGTTTCGGTGGACTGGGCGGCGTTCTTCGCCGGCAGCGGTGCCCGGCGGGTCGACCTGCCGACGTACGCCTTCCAACACCAGCGCTACTGGTTGGACGCGCTGCCCGCCGTGGGTGATGTCACCGCGGCCGGCCTTGGCGCCGCCGAACACCCGCTGCTCGGCGCGACCGTCGCCCTCGGTGGTACGGACGGTGCGCTGCTCACCGGCCGGCTCTCGTTGGCCACCCACCCGTGGCTGGCCGACCACGTGGTCATGGGCTCGACGCTGCTGCCCGGCACGGCCTTCGTGGAGTTGGCGATCCGGGCTGGTGACCAGGTCGGGTGTGATCTGGTGGAGGAGTTGACGCTGGAGGCGCCGCTCGTCCTGCCCGAGGAGGGCGCGGTGCGCCTTCAGGTGTGGGTGGGTGCCGAAGACGCCTCGGGCCGGCGCGAACTGACTCTCTACTCCAGCGCGGACGACACCGACGACGACGGCCGTTCCTGGACCCGGCACGCTACCGGTGTGCTGAGCGCGGGTGCCGCCGCGACAGGGACCTCCCTTGTCGAGTGGCCGCCGACGGGCGCCGTCAGCGTGGACCTCGGTGGGCTCTACGAGAGCAAGGCCGACAGTGGCTTCGGCTACGGGCCGGTCTTCCAGGGCCTACGGGCCGCCTGGCACCGGGGCGACGAGGTGTTCGCCGAGGTCACGTTGCCCGAAGGCGTGTCGGCCGAGGGCTTTGGTCTGCATCCGGCCCTGCTGGACGCGACCCTGCACGCCATCGGCCTGGCCGGCGGCTCCGGCGAGAACAGGTCCGAGGCCGTGGCCGGCCTGCCGTTCTCCTGGTCGGGTGTGCGGTTGTACGCCTCGGGTGCGTCGGCGCTGCGGGTGCGGTTGTCGCCCGTGGCGTCGGGCGGGGTGTCGTTGGTGGTGGCTGACGGGGCGGGGGCCCCGGTGGCCTCGATCGACTCGCTGGTGGTGCGGGAAGTGTCGGAGGGTTCGTTGGGCTCGGTTCGCCGGCACGAGTCGTTGTTCCGGCTGGACTGGGTGCCTGCACCGGCTCCGACCGGTAGCGGTTCGGTGGCGGAGTTCGCTGACTGGGCCGAGGTGCGTGCCGCGCTGGAAGCGGGGAAGAGCCTCCCGGAGAACGTCGTGGTGCGCTGCGGCCCGTCCGCCGACGCCGACTCCGCGCACCAGGCGGCCCACGCGGCGCTCGCCCTGCTACAGGGCTGGCTGGCCGACGACCGCTGTGCGGCCTCCCGCCTGGTGTGGGTCACCTGTGGCGCCGTCGCCGTCGACACCCAGGACCGCGTCCCGAACCCGGGTGCGGCCACGGTGTGGGGCCTGGTGCGCACGGCGCAGACGGAGAACCCGGGACGCTTCGTCCTGGTGGACACCGACATGGATGCGGACGCGAACGCTGACGCGGACACCGAAGCACCGGGTGCCGACGCCGACACACTGTCCTCGGCGCTCGCGACCGGCGAGCCCCAACTCGCCATCCGGAACGGCGAGACGTACGTGGCCCGACTGGCCCGCGTACGCCCGGAGCACACCGCGTCCTCCCGTACCCCGTCTTTTGGGCCGGGGAGTTCGGTGTTGGTGACGGGTGCGAGTGGGGTGTTGGGTGGTGTGGTGGCGCGGCATTTGGTGGTGCGTCATGGTGTGCGGGATTTGGTGTTGGTCAGTCGTGGTGGTGATGTGGGTTTGTTGGGTGATGAGTTGACGGAGTTGGGTGCGCGGGTTGTTGTGGTGGCGTGTGATGTTTCGGATCGGGGTGCGTTGGCGGAGTTGTTGGCTGAGTATGTGGTGTCGGCTGTGGTGCATGTGGCGGGTGTGTTGGATGACGGTGTGGTGGAGTCTTTGTCGCCGGGGCGGGTTGATGCTGTTTTTGGTGCGAAGGTGGATGCGGCGTGGGGTTTGCATGAGTTGACGCGTGGGTTGGATCTGTCGGCGTTTGTGTTGTTCTCGTCGGCTGCGGGGACGTTTGGTAATGCTGGGCAGGGTAATTACGCGGCGGCTAACGCGTTTTTGGATGCGTTGGCGCAGCATCGGCGTGCGCAGGGTCTGCCGGCTACCTCGCTGGCCTGGGGCCTGTGGGCCGGGGGCGATGGCATGGGCGCCCAGCTGGCCGAGAGCGGAGTCGCGGGCCTGTCTCACGACGAGGGCCTGGAACTCTTTGACGCCGCCGTCAACGGCGCCGACCCCGTCGTCGTGCCCATGCGGCTCGACCTGCGGGCGCTGCGCACCGCTGCCACGGTCCCGCCGCTGCTCAGCGGGCTGGTGCGGACCACGAGCCGGCGAGCGGCGGAGAGCGGGGCCGACCCGGCCGGGGCACTCCGCGACCGCCTGACACCGCTGACCGAGGACGAGCGGGCCCGCGTACTCCTGGATCTCGTGCGCACTCAGGCCGCCCTGGTGCTCGGCCACCCCGGGCCGGAGGCTGTCGCACCCGACGAGGCGTTCGGCGAGCTCGGCTTCGACTCGCTGACCGCCCTCGACCTGCGTAACCGACTCAACACCGCCACCGGCCTCCGCCTGCCCGCCACCCTGGTCTTCGACCACCCGACGCCGACCGCGCTGGCCGCCGGACTCCGGGCCGACCTGCTCGGCGCGGAGCGGACGCACGACCATGTGCGGGTGGTCGCCCCCGTCGACGAGCCCATCGCGATTGTGGGGATGAGTTGCCGTTTCCCGGGTGGGGTGGAGTCGCCGGAGGGGTTGTGGCGGTTGGTGGTGGAGGGTCGGGATGCGGTGTCCGATTTTCCGGGCAATCGGGGTTGGGATGTGGAGTCTCTCTATAACCCTGATCCGGGGCATGTGGGGACGAGTAGTGTGCGTTCGGGTGGTTTTTTGTATGACGCTGCGGATTTTGATCCGGGGTTTTTTGGGATGTCGCCGCGTGAGGCGTTGGCGGTGGATCCGCAGCAGCGGTTGTTGTTGGAGACGTCGTGGGAGGCGTTGGAGCGGGCGGGTATTGATCCTCGGTCGGTGCGGGGTAGTGCGACGGGTGTGTTCGCGGGTGTGATGTACAACGACTACGCCTCGCGCCTCCATCGCGCCCCGGAGGGTTTTGAGGGGCAGCTTGGTTTTGGTAGTTCGGGCAGTGTGGCGTCGGGCCGTGTGTCGTACGCCCTGGGCCTTGAGGGGCCTGCGGTGACGGTGGATACGGCGTGTTCGTCGTCTTTGGTGGCGATGCATTTGGCGGGGCAGGCGTTGCGGTCGGGTGAGTGTTCGTTGGCGTTGGCTGGTGGTGTGACGGTGATGTCGAGTCCGGCGACG
>NZ_JBHVJC010000079.1:0-4458 GCF_042799315.1 Streptomyces sp. NPDC057702
ACGACAACACCAGGCCCGCACCAGCCACTACAAACGACGCGGACACAGCCCCTGACCCGGCCATCAGTCACGGCAAGCACCGTTGCAGTACTAACCCGCGACCGCTACGGCCGCGGCCAGCGGCGCCCCCACCCCACAGCAGCACGCGAAGACCCGTGCGGGTACCGGCACCGCCACCCCCTCCAACCCTCATGAGGAGATCCGCCTTGCCCGAAGCACCAGCAGAGCCGTTCATGACGATCCGGCACACCATCACCGGCGAGATCACCACCACCGGCTACAACGCCGCCGCCCGGCGAGTCCTGCTGCAGGCCGGCTTCGAAGAGACGCCAGTCTGCGCGTGCCGAGCGACAGAACCCAGTACGGAGCGGACGCACAGGCCTGCTCGGCAGCCAGCGAGCTGCTCGTCGCCGGCTATCCCGTGCACCTGGGCCGGGCCCTCGGTCGACCGGTGAGCGCCGACGGTACGCCCCGGTTGGCCCGGTCGCCGATGTCGGCGCAGTCCGTGACCCGCTCCGAGAGCGGCCAGCCTCTCCAGGACATCGCCAACCTCGCCCACATCCGAGACTGTTGAAGGGGCTTCGTTTTTGACCACACCCGGAACGCCTACCAGTCCAGCGCGCACCAAGGGCGGCGAACTACGGGCCAAGGTGGCTCGACTGCTGGCCGACCGGTCGGCGGACGCGCTCACCATCGGGGACATGGCCAGGCAGCTGGGCCACTCGCACGGCGCCGTCCGCAACGCCGCCCTCACCCTGGTGCGACGCGGTGAGGCCGACCAAGGCGGAACCGGACAACCGGAGTTTCGCGCGAACGCGAAAACCGCCGCAGCCGCGCAGACCGCTGTGATCAGCCCACCGGGCACCCATTCTCCCCGCGCCCAGGCGGCCACGGCCCGCACGACCATTCTCGCAGCAGCCACGCCCAGGCAGACCGGTCCGATCCGCCGCGCGGGGGGCCAGCTCTACCACCCCCGGGAGCTGGCCGATCTGCCCGACGTCGAGGCGTTGAATCGCTTGCGCGACGCCGACGTGCCGGTGCTGCTCTACGGTCCTCCGGGCACCGGCAAGACGAGTCTGGTCGAGGCGGCGTTCCCGGACCTGCTCACCGTCGCCGGCGACGGCGACACCACGGTCGGCGACTTGATCGGCGAGTACACACAGGACGACGCGGGAGCCTACGTCTTCCAGTACGGTCCACTGGTCACCGCGATGACCGAGGGCAGCGCCCTGCTGATCGACGATGCCACCTTGATCTCGCCGAAGGTCCTGGCGGCGCTGTATCCCGCGATGGACGGGCGCAGGCAGATCCAAGTTAAGGCCCACAAGGGCGAGACCATCAAGGCCGAGCCGGGCTTCTACGTGGTGGCGGGCCACAATCCCGGTGTCCACGGCGCGGTGTTGACGGAGGCGCTCGCGAGCCGGTTCAGCGTGCAGATCCAGATCGGCACGGACTATGACCTCGCCCTGGCGCTGAGGATCGATGCACGGGTGGTCCGGGTCGCCCGACACCTCGCCCACCAGGTCGAACTCGGCGAGCTTGGCTGGGCCCCCCAACTGCGAGAGCTGCTCAGCTACCAGAAGACCGAGGCCGTCCTCGGCACCAAAGCCGCGCTCGCGAACCTCGTCGGCATCGCTCCTGTGGAGGATCGCGACGCCGTCGCCGCCGCCGTCATCAAGGCTGCCGGCGTCAAGAACATCGCGCCCCTCACCCTCGGCAAGCAGCTCCCCGCCTCGGCCGTCCGGCAGCCCCCGGGCAGCACCGGCTCCGCACACCGGGGCCGCTCGCGATGAGCGCCCACCACCACGTCCAGCCCCCCGCCACCGCACCGGACGACGACGCTGACCTCGCGCGATGGGACGACGACGGCGCCCCACCCGCGCAACCCCGTTCCTCCCCGGACGCGTGGGAGCAGAACTCGGCGATCGGCTGGTCGCCCTCTCCGGCCGCCAGGACCTCCTCGTCACCTGCCGCCCCGGCACGCGCAGCGGCGCACCGGCCGCGTTCTTCCCCACTCTGGGCGAGGTCGAGTTCGACGCTGGCCTGTTCGCCCCGCTGAAGCCCCACGAGATTCACCCGCGGATCGTGGGCGACGAGGAGCGGTATCCCGCCGCCTGGGGAGTGTTCGTCCACGAGGCCGCGCACGCGGCCCACTCCCTCTGGACGGCGCCTGTCGGAGCGAACTCCCGTGTCGTCGAGGCCGCGCTGCTGCTGGAGGAGAGCCGTGTCGAAGGCGCACACCTGATCACGCGGCCCACGGACCGCACGTACCTGCGCACCAGTGCCCGAACCCTGGTCATGCCCGACATCGCCCACCCCACTCTCCAGGGCATCGAGCACGCAGCCGCCGTGGCGGCCCTGGTCCTCGGCCGCCGTGACATCGGCATCCTGGACGCCGGCGAGAGTCGGGCCGTCGCCGATCTGTGCGAAAAGGTGCTGGGCACAAACCTGCTGGCCGCACTCACCCGCATCTGGACCGCAGCCCACCAGTGCGCCGACCACGACGCCACGGCCATGCTCGCCCACGCGAAAGAATGGTGCGACGCTCTGGACACAGCAGCCCCCGCCCTGCCTGTGCCGGAGAACCTCACCGATCTCCTGTCCGGCGCAGTGGGAGTCGTCATGGACAGCACAGCAGCCACCGACGCCGCCGACTTCGCGGCACAGGCCGCAGCCACCAACGCCATGACCGCACAGTCCAAGGCTCAGGCTCAGGACCGCGCTCAGCGGACCGACCAGCGACGCAAAGCCGCCGCCACCGCCAAGTCCGTCTTCAACGCCCGTGGCACCACCGTCACCCCCGACGGCACACCGGCGCCCTACGGCAACCCGGTCACCGGCACTCGCAAGCCCACCGCCGCCGAGCAGAAGGCCGCCGCGCGCCTGAACCGCGCCCTGCGTGCCGCCGCCTACCGCGAGCGGACCGAGGAGCGGACCACCAGCCCCACCCCGCCCGGCCGCCTCAACATGCGCGCGGCCCTCGCCCGCGACGCTCAGCGCGCGGCCGGGTCGGTCCCCACCGCGCAACCGTTCACCCATACTCGCCGCCGGAACACCCCCACCCCACCGCTGCGCGTGGGTATCGCCGTCGACGTCTCCGGCTCCATGCGTGCCGCCTGCGCGCCCGTCGCCTCCGCTGCCTGGATCGTGGCACGCGCAGCAGCCCTGACCGACCCCGACTCCCGTACCGCCACCATCGCCTATGACAGGCACCTGACCGCATTGACCCGACCCACCCACCGAGCACCAGAGCGCGTGACAACGTTCGATGCCAACGGCGGCCACCACAACCTTGCCAACGCCATCGACGCACTCGACCACGGCCTCGAACTCAGCCGCCCCGGCGCCGGCCGCCTCCTCGTGATCGTCACCGACGCCCACTACGGCAGCGACGAAACCGCTCAAGCCGTCACCCGCGTCAAGCAGCTCACGACCGCCGGCTGCGCCGTACTCCAACTCACCCTCACCGCGAATTCCCACCACTTGCCAGGGACCACCTTGCTGCACTTGCCCCAGCCCTCCAGCGCTCCCGTCGCCATCGCTACGGCGGCCACAGACGTCATCCGCAGGACACGCTGAGACGGCGCAGAACACAGAAAGCAGGAACAACCACGTGAGCCCTCGCTCTGGACAGGAGCGAACCAGTGCTTCGCCGGCCGTGGCGAGCGGGCGCGAGCATCTCGACGTCCCTCTCGTGGCAGGCTGCGCGGGCGTTCGGTTCGCTGACCGCCGGAAACATATCCGCAGGTCAGCGGTTAGCCAAACCGGTCATCCTCCGGACTATTGGACCTCCCACCGCACTCGCCTCGCGTGGAAGGAACCGTATGTCCCAGCCTTCGCCCGCTTCCGCCTTCGCGCCAACACCCGACCCTCTCACTCCCGACCGGGACATCACCCACGCGCACTTCCAAGCCGGTGACACCGTCGCCGTCCTCAAGGGTGTGGTCGGCCGGGAGTTGTGGGGGGACGCGACGCTCGTCGTCGCTCCGTCCTGGCATACCCCGACCGACGAGGACGGATGGCGGCTGCGGGATGCCACCGGCGGCACCCGGTCCTTCATCACCGCGCACCCCCGCTACCTCGTGCACCTCTCCCGCCACTGCCCGGACTACTTGATCCACTTGCGGGCGATGGAGGAGGCACTGCTGCCGCGGTTCGCCGGTCGCGACGAGGTGGTCGACTGCGGCTGGTACACCATCACGGCGCTCGATCAGCTCGTGCACATCGCCGACGCTCGGAGCGGCCGGTGATTCTCCGCCTGAACGAGCCAACCCGCACACCGCGCGGTCCACTTACGGAGGCGCTCGGGCGGCCGATGTCGCCCGACGATCGGCTGGAGCACCTTGTCGTGGCCCACTGGTCGGGCTAGGGCCTGTCCGGCGGATCATGTGACTGTCGGATTGCTGTCTCGTTGTTCCTGGCATGGGGCGGGGTGATCTGACGAATGCCGAGTGGGTC
>NZ_JBHVJC010000080.1:0-2899 GCF_042799315.1 Streptomyces sp. NPDC057702
CCCCGCCCCCGGAGTGGGCGCCCCCCGGCGTTCTGTAACCGGCCCGCGGCCCCCTCCCACCCGTGGGCGTCCCCGTCCCCCCCAGCGGGCCCGGGGAGCGCCGCGTTCGCGTCCAAAGCACCCGCGTCGGGGCCCGACGAGAGCCCTGACGGCGTGCGGCCGGCCCGGCCGGCGAGGGGAGCGGCGCCCGCCCGTGGTCGGGGCTTTGGATGTCGCTTCCGTGGCCGGCCCCGGGAGGTCACTCCCGGCGTTCCCACGGAGCCGGTTTGACCGTGCGGTGGAGCGCACCGTAATCTTGACCGTCGGCGTCTGTACGCCAAACCCCTGAGCAATTCCCTCCGGCGTAGGCCCTCGGGCTCGTCGGTAGAGGCCGCTCGTCCTCTCGGATCTCATGGGCCTTCGGCCCGTGTGAGCGGCTGGCATCAGGGGTCCCGTTTACTAGCGAGAGAGCGAGATCCGCGTGTACGCCATCGTGCGCAGCGGTGGTCGCCAGCACAAGGTTGCTGTCGGCGACATCGTTGAGGTTGACAAGATTTCCACCGCCAGTGTTGGCGACACGGTAGAGCTCTCTACCTTGCTCGTTGTCGACGGCGACGCGGTCACCAGCGACCCGTGGGTGCTGGCCGGCATCAAGGTGCAGGCCGAGGTCGTGGACCACCACAAGGGCGCGAAGATCGACATCCTTCGCTACAAGAACAAGACCGGCTACCGGCGTCGTCAGGGCCACCGCCAGCAGTACACGGCGATCAAGGTCACCGGCATCCCGACGGCCGCGAAGTAAGGGACTGAGGAGAGATGGCACACAAGAAGGGCGCATCGTCCACTCGGAACGGTCGCGACTCCAATGCTCAGCGGCTCGGCGTGAAGCGCTTCGGCGGTCAGGTCGTCAACGCCGGTGAGATCCTGGTCCGCCAGCGCGGCACGCACTTCCACCCGGGCAGCGGCGTCGGCCGTGGCGGCGACGACACGCTGTTCGCGCTGAACGCCGGCGCGGTGGAGTTCGGCACCTTCCGCGGCCGCAAGGTCGTGAACATCGTCCCGGTCGCCTGATCCGACGGATCACGGCGGACCGCGCGTAACGGTTCTTTCGCGGAGGCGGACCTCCCTTCTCGTGCGGACTCCCAACGGAGTCCCGACACGGGAAGAGGGTCCGCCTTTCGCGTGTTGTCCCACCAGGCAGCACGCAACAGACATCTTTGTATGCAGGTAACTGGAGGCACATCCCATGACCACCTTCGTGGACCGCGTCGAACTCCATGTCGCCGCGGGTAACGGAGGCCACGGCTGCGCCTCCGTCCATCGCGAGAAGTTCAAGCCGCTCGGCGGGCCCGACGGGGGCAACGGCGGGCGTGGCGGCGACGTGATCCTGGTCGTCGACCAGTCGGTCACCACGCTGCTCGACTACCACCACTCCCCCCACCGCAAGGCCACCAACGGCAAGCCCGGCGAGGGCGGCAACCGCTCCGGCAAGGACGGCGGCGACCTGGTGCTGACCGTGCCCGACGGCACCGTCGTGCTCGACAAGCACGGCCAGGTGCTGGCCGACCTCGTCGGCCAGGGCACCACCTTCGTCGCCGCGCAGGGCGGCCGAGGCGGCCTGGGGAACGCGGCGCTGTCCTCCGCCCGCCGCAAGGCGCCCGGCTTCGCGCTGCTCGGCGAGCCCGGCCACGCCGGGGACGTGGTCCTGGAGCTCAAGACCGTCGCCGACGTGGCGCTGGTGGGGTACCCGAGCGCGGGCAAGTCGTCCCTGATCTCCGTGCTCTCGGCCGCCAAGCCCAAGATCGCCGACTACCCGTTCACCACGCTGGTGCCCAACCTCGGCGTGGTCACCGCCGGCGCCACCGTCTACACCATCGCCGACGTGCCGGGCCTGATTCCGGGCGCCAGCGAGGGCCGGGGGCTGGGCCTGGAGTTCCTGCGCCACGTCGAGCGCTGCTCGGTCCTGGTGCACGTGCTGGACACCGCCACCCTGGAGTCCGAGCGGGACCCGCTGAGCGACCTGGACACCATCGAGGCCGAGCTCGCCGCGTACGGCGGTCTGGAGGGCCGGCCCCGGCTGGTCGTGCTCAACAAGGTGGACATCCCCGACGGCCAGGACCTCGCCGACATCATCCGGCCCGACCTGGAGGCCCGCGGGTACCAGGTCCTGGAGGCGTCGGCGGTCTCGCGCGCGGGCCTGAAGGAGCTGTCCTTCGCGCTGGCGAACATCGTCGCGCAGGCGCGGGCGGACAAGCCGAAGGAGGAGGCCACCCGCATCGTCATCCGGCCCAAGGCCGTGGACGACGCCGGTTTCACGGTCACCGCCGAGGGCGAGGACCTGTTCCGGGTGCGGGGCGAGAAGCCCGAGCGCTGGGTGCACCAGACGGACTTCAACAACGACGAGGCCGTGGGGTACCTGGCCGACCGGCTCAACCGGCTCGGTGTCGAGGACGCGCTCCTCAAGGCCGGCGCCAGGGCCGGCGACGGCGTCGCCATCGGCGCGGACGAGAACGCCGTCGTCTTCGACTGGGAGCCCAGCATGGCCGCCGGCGCGGAGATGCTCGGCCGGCGTGGCGAGGACCACCGTCTGGAGGCGCCCCGCCCGGCCGCGCAGCGCCGTCGGGACCGGGACGCGGCCCGGGACGAGTCGGACCAGGAGTTCGACGAGTTCCGGCCCTTCTGAGGCCCGCCGCACGACGGTGGGCCGCACGACCCGTGCGGCCCACGCGTAGGGCCCCGAGAAGCCGTCGCGCTTCTCGGGGCCCTACCTCGTTCGGGGGTGCCCTCGTGCCCCCTGGCCGCCAGGGCCGCCCGCCCCCCCGGGGGGTGGGGCGGGGGCGACGTGGGGGCGGGGGGGCGGAGCCGGGGGGCAGGGCGGGGCACAAGCAGGCCCAGGTGAACGTCACCCTCTGGGTGGGGA
>NZ_JBHVJC010000082.1:0-1407 GCF_042799315.1 Streptomyces sp. NPDC057702
TTGGGTGGGGTGTTGGCGTCGTATGAGCGGGTGGTGATCCCGGAGATGAATCTGGGTCAGCTCGCTACTTTGATTCGGGCGAAGTACGTGATCGACGCGCGTTCGCATACACAGGTCAACGGGATGCCTTTCAAGGCCGAGGAGTTGGCTACCGCTTTGAAGGAGGCCATCAATGCCTGACACCACCCCCACCACCCCGCCCACCCCCACCACCCCCGCTACTCCCCCCACGACTACCGCTGCCACTGCGGCCACCGCGACCACCGCGACATCAGTGACGGCTTCGACCCCCGTTTCGACATCAGTGCCGGCCTCGGCTTCGGCATCAGGGTCGGGGTCGGGTGGGGGGTTGTTGTCGTTGGTGCCGCGGGCTGAGGGTCGGCAGTCGATGCGGGATTTCAAGTCGGATCAGGAGGTGCGGTGGTGTCCGGGGTGTGGTGATTATGCGGTGTTGGCGGCGGTGCAGGGGTTTATGCCTGAGTTGGGGTTGGCTCGGGAGAATATTGTGTTTGTGTCGGGGATTGGGTGTTCGAGTCGGTTCCCGTATTACATGAACACGTATGGGATGCATTCGATTCATGGTCGGGCGCCGGCGATCGCGACGGGGTTGGCGACGTCGCGGCGGGATCTGTCGGTGTGGGTGGTGACGGGTGATGGTGACGCGTTGTCGATTGGTGGGAATCATCTGATTCACGCGTTGCGGCGGAATGTGAACCTGAAGATCTTGTTGTTCAACAACCGGATCTACGGGTTGACGAAGGGGCAGTATTCTCCGACGTCGGAGGTCGGGAAGATCACGAAGTCGACTCCGATGGGGTCGTTGGACGCGCCGTTTAATCCGTTGTCGTTGGCGTTGGGGGCGGAGGCCTCGTTCGTGGCGCGGACGGTGGATTCGGATCGGCAGCATCTGACGGGGGTGTTGCGGCAGGCGGCGGCGCATCCGGGGACGGCGTTGGTGGAGATCTACCAGAACTGCAACATCTTCAACGATGGTGCGTTTGAGGTCCTTAAGGACAAGGATCAGGCGTTGGAGGCGGTGATCCGTCTGGAGGACGGGCAGCCTATTCGTTTCGGGGCGCCGTTGGAGGACGGGTTGGGATCGCGTGGTGTGGTGCGGGACCGGGCCACCGGTGATCTGCGGGTGATCGATGTGCGGGAGGAGGGAGCGGATGAGGTCCTGGTGCACGACGCGGGTGCCGCCTCCCCGACCACGGCCTTCGCGTTGACACGGTTGGCCAACGCGGACACGCTGCACCACACCCCCATCGGCGTGCTACGCAGTGTGGAGCGAGCGGTGTATGACACGCAGATGAGCGAGCAACTCGACCACGCCATCGAGCACCAGGGCAAGGGCGACCTCGCCAGCCTCCTCCACGGCAACGACACCTGGACCGTCAACCACTGACG
>NZ_JBHVJC010000083.1:0-1401 GCF_042799315.1 Streptomyces sp. NPDC057702
TAGTACTGCAACGGTGCTTGCCGTGACTGATGGCCGGGTCAGGGGCTGTGTCCGCGTCGTTTGTAGTGGCTGGTGCGGGCCTGGTGTTGTCGTCTTCGCCGCCAGGTGGACCAGTGCAGGATGTGCTCGATGGGGGCGGGTTGGCGGTTGGTGAGGCGGGTGATCAACCGTCGTATCTCGGCGAGGCTGAGGTGGATGAGCGGGGAGGATCCGTTTCTGCTTTCCCGGCATCCAGCTCACGGGCTCGCAGGACGGTCAGGCAGGCGTGGGCAGCCATGGCCAGGGTCATGTGTCGGTGCCAGCCGGGGTAGCGGCGGACCTGGTAGTCATCCAGGCCGCATTCCTGTTTCGCGCTTTGGAAGCACTCCTCGATGGCCCACCTGCTGCCCGCGATGCGGATCAGGTCGTCAAGCGTTGTCTCGGCCGGGCAGTAGGCGATGTAGTAAGAGATCTCCCCGGGCCGGCTCACGCTGCGTCGGGCGATGACCCAGTGGCGGCGGTCGGGCCGGTGCCAGGGCCGGACCTCGACGCGTGCCCAGTCGTAGATCCGCAGGCCGTGAGCCCCGCTGCCGCAGGAACGGCGTTTCCATTTCTGTCGGGCAAGACCGTTGAACAGGTCGTGGACGGGATGGTCGATCGCCCAGCGGGTGACCACGGTGTCGTGGCGGGTGGTGGCCATGACGTGGAAGACGTCCGCCCGCTCCAGCTCCGACCGCCAGCCTTTGCTGAACCCGTACGCGGCATCTGCGGTCACCCACCGAAACGGGATCTTGTCCGCAATGGCGCGGCGGACCATCACCTTGGCCATGGCCACCTTGGTCTCAAAAGCGACCTGATCGTCGATGCCGGCCCGGCGGCACCGTTCGCGGTCATCGGTCCAGGAGGTGGGCAGATACAGCCGCCGGTCGATCAGTGTCCGCCCGCGGTGGGTTGCATACGCGAGGAAGACGCCGACCTGGCAGTTCTCCGTCCGCCCGGCGGTCCCGGAGTATTGCCGCTGCACCCCGGCCGACCGCGTCCCCTTCTTCAAAAAGCCCGTGTCGTCCACGACCAGGACGGCGTCCCGGTCGCCGAGGTTGTCGACCACGTACTGACGCACGTCCTCGAGTACCTCATCCGCGTTCCACTCGATCCGGTTCAGCATCCGGTGGATACGATCTGGACCTTCGTGGCCGGCTTCCTCTGCCAACGTCCAGCCGTTCTTCCGCTGCAGCGCAGCGATCAGGCCCCGCATATAGGCCAGTGCCGACTCTCGCGGTTCCGACCTGCTGAAACGGTGCAGGAACCGCTCATGCACAGCGTCCAGTTCGCCCGCCCACAACCTGACATCAGCAAGGTCCCCACCCATGAACACGCCAACGACCAACCCGGCCATCAGTCACGGCAAGCACCGTTGCAGTA
>NZ_JBHVJC010000084.1:0-1200 GCF_042799315.1 Streptomyces sp. NPDC057702
GTGAGCTGGGGGTGGCCGCAGAGACCAGCGAGAAGCGACTGTTTACTAAAAACACAGGTCCGTGCGAAGCCGTAAGGCGATGTATACGGACTGACGCCTGCCCGGTGCTGGAACGTTAAGGGGACCGGTTAGCTGATCTTCGGGTTGGCGAGGCTGAGAACTTAAGCGCCAGTAAACGGCGGTGGTAACTATAACCATCCTAAGGTAGCGAAATTCCTTGTCGGGTAAGTTCCGACCTGCACGAATGGCGTAACGACTTCTCGACTGTCTCAACCATAGGCCCGGTGAAATTGCATTACGAGTAAAGATGCTCGTTTCGCGCAGCAGGACGGAAAGACCCCGGGACCTTTACTATAGCTTGATATTGGTGTTCGGTTCGGCTTGTGTAGGATAGGTGGGAGACTGTGAAGCATGCACGCCAGTGTGTGTGGAGTCGTTGTTGAAATACCACTCTGGTCGTGCTGGATGTCTAACCTGGGTCCGTGATCCGGATCAGGGACAGTGTCTGGTGGGTAGTTTAACTGGGGCGGTTGCCTCCTAAAGGGTAACGGAGGCGCCCAAAGGTTCCCTCAGCCTGGTTGGCAATCAGGTGTTGAGTGTAAGTGCACAAGGGAGCTTGACTGTGAGACTGACGGGTCGAGCAGGGACGAAAGTCGGGACTAGTGATCCGGCGGTGGCTTGTGGAAGCGCCGTCGCTCAACGGATAAAAGGTACCCCGGGGATAACAGGCTGATCTTCCCCAAGAGTCCATATCGACGGGATGGTTTGGCACCTCGATGTCGGCTCGTCGCATCCTGGGGCTGGAGTCGGTCCCAAGGGTTGGGCTGTTCGCCCATTAAAGCGGTACGCGAGCTGGGTTTAGAACGTCGTGAGACAGTTCGGTCCCTATCCGCTGTGCGCGTAGGAGTCTTGAGAAGGGCTGTCCCTAGTACGAGAGGACCGGGACGGACGAACCTCTGGTGTGCCAGTTGTTCTGCCAAGGGCATGGCTGGTTGGCTACGTTCGGGAGGGATAACCGCTGAAAGCATCTAAGCGGGAAGCCTGCTTCGAGATGAGGGCTCCCACCCACTTGATGGGGTAAGGCTCCCAGTAGACGACTGGGTTGATAGGCCAGATATGGAAGCCTCGTGAGGGGTGGAGTTGACTGGTACTAATAGGCCGAGGGCTTGTCCTCAGTTGCTCGCGTTCACTGTGTTGTTC
>NZ_JBHVJC010000085.1:0-1076 GCF_042799315.1 Streptomyces sp. NPDC057702
CGTAAGGAGGCTGAGCGGAGTAAGAACATGTTCGCGTTGGGGTTGTTGTCGTGGATGTACCACCGTCCGACAGAGGGTACTGAGGCGTTTTTGCGGAAGAAGTTCGCGAAGAAGCCGCAGTTGGCCCAGGCGAATGTGAAGGCGTTTCGGGCGGGGTGGAACTTCGGGGAGACGACGGAGGGTTTCGCGGTCTCCTACGAGGTGGCGCCGGCGTCTTCGGCGTTCGCGTCGGGGGTGTATCGCAACATTTCGGGGAATTTGGCGTTGGCGTATGGGTTGGTCGCGGCGTCGGTGCGGTCGGAGTTGCCGTTGTTTTTGGGGTCGTATCCGATCACGCCGGCGTCGGATATTTTGCACGAGTTGTCGCGGCACAAGAATTTTGGGGTGCGTTCGTTCCAGGCGGAGGATGAGATCGCGGGGATTGGTGCGGCGTTGGGGGCGGCGTTTGGTGGGTCGTTGGCGGTGACGACGACGTCGGGGCCTGGGGTGGCGCTCAAGTCGGAGACGATCGGGTTGGCGGTGTCGTTGGAGTTGCCGTTGGTGGTGGTCGATATTCAGCGGGGTGGTCCGTCGACGGGGTTGCCGACCAAGACGGAGCAGGCGGATTTGTTGCAGGCGATGTACGGGCGTAATGGTGAGGCGCCGGTACCGATCGTGGCGCCCTCGACGCCGGCGGATTGTTTCGAGGCGGCGTTGGAGGCGGCGCGGATCGCGTTGACGTATCGCACGCCGGTGTTCTTGCTGTCGGATGGGTACCTGGCGAACGGGTCGGAGCCGTGGCGGGTGCCGGCGGTGGCGGATCTACCGGATCTGCGGGTGCGGTTCGCGCGGGAGGCTAATCACGAGTTGGCCGATGGTTCGCGGGTGTTTTGGCCGTACAAGCGGGATGAGGTGACGTTGGCGCGTCCGTGGGCGGTGCCGGGGACGGCGGGGTTGGAGCATCGGATCGGGGGGATCGAGAAGCAGGATGGTAGTGGGAACATTTCCTACGATCCGGCTAATCACGAGTTCATGGTCCGTACGCGGCAGGCCAAGATCGATGGTGTGGTGGTGGATGACGTGCGGGTCGATGACCC
>NZ_JBHVJC010000086.1:0-1049 GCF_042799315.1 Streptomyces sp. NPDC057702
CCCGGCCGGCGGGCGGCGCCCCCCCCCCCGCCCGCCCCCGGGGCGGCGGCGGGGGGGCCCCGGGGGCCCGCCCCGCGCGGGGGGGGCCCCCCCCCCCGGGCCGCCTCAGCGCTCGGGGTCGATGAGCTCCAGGTCGTCGTCCACGTCATCGGGCTCCTCGTCGAAGACCGCGCTCACGTCGAAGCGACAGACGATCCGCTGCGGGTCCGCGTGGTCGAACGGCGCCGCCAGCCACTCCCCGGGATCGGCCGGCTCGTCGGCAGCCGCCACCCAGAGTGTGGAGTCGCCCTCCTCCAGGCCGAACTCCTTGTGCCGGGAGGCGATCTCGTCGGGTTCGTACTCACCGAAGAGGACGCCGAGCGCGGCGTGCACGCTGCTGCCGACGGCGCCCGCGCTCCTGTCGGGCAAGCCGTTGCCCAGGGCCGCGTCCGGGTCGAGATCGGCGATCCGCTGGGCCTGGGAGAGCAGCCGCTGCGGCTCGGCCACCGCGTAGTCCCTGCGGATCAGCACGCTCAGCGCGCTCGGTTCCTCCGGGCCGTCGTACGCCGGCAGGCTGTCGTCGCCGGGGATCTCGAAGGGGGTGACTTCGTCGTACGCGTCGTAGAGGAGTTCGTCGTAGGTCTCGGCAGCCGCGGCCAGTTCGTTGAACGCGGCGTAGACGGCCGGGTCGTCCCCGCCGACCCGCCGCTCGACGGCATCGAGGTGCCGGTCCAGTGCGGCTTTGACCGCTTCGGCGGCGGCGCGTACCTCGGCAGCGGATGGCTGCGCAGCATCAGACATAGTGCAGACGCTATCCGTACCAGGGCAGTTCCCGCACAATAGATGCGATGCCGGAATACGAATTCTGCGATGTGTATGTGCCTCGGGGGGTTTCCCGCAAGGCCACGACCCGCTTGCTGACCGACCATGCCGAGTACGGACACTGGGAGTTGGACCGCCTGCGGCTCAATCCCGACGGCAGCCGCAGGGTGCGGCTGCGCCGCCGGATCATCCGGCAACTTCGCGCTACCTGGTGACAGTGAGGCGGCGCGGACCCCGCTGGTGCGGGG